>CAZLUZ010000011.1:0-40704 GCA_964562825.1 uncultured Akkermansia sp. | reverse complement strand
GAGGTGTCGAAGACGACGGAGTCAAGAAGGTGCTCGACGCTGCCGCCCTCACCTACGTGGCCGCCTTCATCAGCAGCCTCGGCTGGTTCCTCTACTATGCCTTGCCTCTCCTGGGCGGTTCCGACGAGTGATCCACCGCTCAGGTCAGCCGACACCTGCCCCCCCGCTGCCCATCGGATCGGGATTTCCCGGACCGGCCTCCCGGTCTGGGACCCCCGACGGACCGGTGAGAGACGAAGTGTCTCGCGGAGCGACGGGAGGGCGATTACTTCACCGGGCGACGTCCACCTGCTCCAGCACCAGCGAGTAGACGTCGATTCCTCGGCCGCCCACTACCTCGGGGGAAAACAGCCGCAGAACACCACGCCCCTCTTCGAGCCGGATCAACCCGAGGTCGAGGGGCCGGAAATCCTTGACGTAGTAGTGGGACTCGGCAACACGCTCTTTCGATTTGTCCCAGAGCGGGGGGTCAAACGCCTCGGATGCGACCGCACTCGTCGACGCCCCCCGAAACTCCAGGGCGACACGCGTTCCCACACCTTCGGGGGGACAGGTGTGGTAGACGGTGGCCCGGTAGGAACCGGCGACGCCCACCCGCACGTCCCAGGTGATCCAGTCCTCGGCACTTCTCCAATTCCGGAAGAAGGAGTTGTTGGGCGCCCTCGAACTCCGCTCGATTCCGCCATGGGGTCGCCCGTCCCTAGCCGGCAGCGTCGTGGTCGAGGCATATCCCACGGTGAAGGGCCGATCGGCGTTGGCCTCGAAGTAGACCGCCGCCTCCCTCTGGTGTTCGGCCAGGGCATGGCTCAGGGCCAGGGCGACCTCGGGAAAATCAGCACTCACGTCGCTCCGCTGTTCCCGGTCCCTCTGCACATCGAATAGCTTCCCGGTGGGATCCAGGCGAAAGCGATCCGTCCGCACCGTGGCCTTCTTTCTCCTGACGCTGAATAGATGCCGGTCCGGCCAACCTGCCGCGGGCTCTCCGCCCAGCAGGTATTCGTGGAAACTGACCCCATCCAGAGGCTTGCCGGTTTTGCCCGGAATCCCGGCAAGGCGGGTCAGCGTCGGCAGCAGATCGATCGCGCCCGCCACCACGGGATACGTTCGGCCCGCAGGGATGCGATCGGGCCAGCGGATGAGAAAGGGGGACCGCAGTCCTCCCTCGTCGACCGACGCCTTCTTGCCCTTCATCCCCCCGTTCCAGCGATAGGAATTGGGGCCATTGTCGGAAAAGAAGAGCACGATCGTGTCATTCCTGAGCCCCCAATCGTCGAGGGACTGCAGAATCCGTCCCACGTTCCAGTCGATGTTTTCGCACATGGCCAGAACCGCCCGAGTCACCGCGAGGTCCTCCAACTCCCGATCGCGATGACGCATCGCCGGGACGAACCCTTCGAATTTCTCGTAAAATCTGTCGTCCACATAAAACGGCGAGTGGGGGGTGTTGAGCGGAACATAACAGAGAAAGGGCCGATCCCGATTCTTCTCGATAAAACCGATCGCGCGATCGGTGAGATCGTCGGTTAGGTATCCCTCCCCCCGAACCCGGGTGCGGTTGTGCTCCAGGGGCGGGCTGAAGTAGTGTCCCCAGTGCCCGGAGGTGAACCCGTAAAACTCATCGAATCCCCGGTCCAGGGGGTGATAGGGGGCCTGGGTTCCGTTGTGCCATTTCCCGAAAGCCCCGGTGGCGTAGCCCGCCCGCCGAAACACGTCCGCCAGGGTGATTTCCTCGGGATTGAGCCGCTCCGAGCCCTCCGATACCCCGCTGACGCCGCCCCGAAAATGGTAACGTCCCGTGAGAAACTCGGCCCGGGTCGGCGCACACACCGCGCAGACGTAGAAATTCTCCAGGATCGCTCCGTCCCGGGCCAGCGAATCGATGTTCGGGGTGGAAAGATTGGTGTTGCCGTGGCAGCCGAGATCTCCCCAGCCCAGATCGTCCGCGAGCAAGACGACCACGTTGGGTTGGCGTCGCTCCTCCCCCGGGCATATCGCAAAGACGGCCACCATCGTCCCCAGGACGAATGCTCGTATCATGATCAACCTTCGGAGAAAGCCCGAGCAATCGCCACCCGCATGCTTGCGCCCGGCTCCGATCTCGCGACGGTGGGGGTATTGCCGCCCACCCTTCGATTCGAGGATCGCACCGCAGGCGAGCGAAACCGGGCGAGAAACATGACCAGACCAATTCCAGGGAGGGAAATCCGCGGTCTCATTCAGGTGGCCGGCGTGATCGACCGGAAGGAGGCCGAAATGCTCCTCGCCGAGGGCGTGATGTGGTTGGGTTTTCCCCTCCGCCTCGCCGTGCACCGGGAGGATCTCGACGAAACCGAAGCCGCCGCCATAATCCGTGACCTTCCCCTGGGAGCCCACGGAGTCCTGATCACCTACCTCGATCGCGCCGCGGACATTGTCTCCCTCTGCGACCGGCTCGGTTCGGATGCGGTGCAGATCCACGGTGACATCCCCACCCCGGAACTGGCCCGGCTCCGCCAACTGCGCCCGAAATGGTTCCTTTTCAAAAGCCTCGTGCTGGGGCGCCACCCGCTTTCCCGTCTCTTCGGGCTGCTCGATGAATTTTCGGACCTCGTCGACGCCTTCATCACCGATACCTTCGACCCGGAGACCGGCGCCTGTGGAGCCACGGGCAAGACACACGACTGGTCGCTGAGTCAGGCCCTGGTCGAGGCGTCACCCCGACCGGTCATCCTGGCGGGCGGGCTCCACCCCGGAAACGTCGCCGAGGCGATCATCCGGGTCCGGCCCGCGGGAGTCGATGCCCATACCGGCCTGGAGAACAGCACCGGGAGAAAAGACCGGGACAGGGTCCGCCGCTTCGTCGAGGAAGCGCATCGCGGGTTCCTCTGCCTGGAAGAAGGATGAGCGGCGTGCGGTCTTCGCCCCATTCACCCGACCGCTTTTTCCAACTCCGCCTTGCGGTAGGCGCTCGGGGTCGTCCCGGTGACCCTGGCGAAAGCCCGGTTGAACTGGGATAGGGACTGGAACCCGGCGTCGTAGGCGATCTCGGAGATACGGCGTGCCCCCCGCAGAAGTTGCTCCCGGGCCCAGTACACCCGCACCCGGGTAATGTATTCCACCACGGTGAGGGAGGTGTGGTCCTTGAACGTCCGGCAGAAATGCGAGGTACTCATGTTCGCCACCGCGGCGAGTTGTTCCAGAGAGAGGACATCCTGAAATCCCCGGTGAATGGCCACGATGGCCCGGCTGATTCCGGGGGGTTCGTTTCCTCCGATGGCGAGCGCCACTTTTTCCGCGTGAGCCGAAAGGTGCCCGGCGAACATTTCGAGAAGCGTCGCGATGCCGTCGAGCTTCCCCGGGTCCATCTCGCGGCTCTGAAAGTAGGCCTCCCGGAGGCTGGCCCGTTCCTCCTCACTGAAGCGGGCTTCCCCGTCCAGCCGGTCAATCACCTTCTCAAACTTTTCCTCGGTGGGCGATTCCCGGAGGACATGGGCCGTCTTGAGGTACCCGATGGTGGTGTTGCCGAGTTTCACCGGGGCCGCAGACGACCCGAGTCCGCTGAAACAGGCGCAGGTGAGGGCGCCGTCGGCTCCCTCCAGTTCGCCGCCGAATCTCCGGTTCGCCTCGATACAGCTGGCACAGTGGGGATTCAAGCGATGGAGGGCAACGCAAAAGGGATTGCCGTCTTCGCCGTATTCGATGCACCAGTCTTCGCCGCTACCCATGAACCGCAGGGGCATGCCAGTGGCCGCCCGGAAGGCGCCCTCGAATTCTTGGAACAGCTCCGAGGACGAAACCCGCCGGAACACTTCGGACTCGAAGGAACTCAATGTCATCTCTCTTTCGGCTCGCTCCGACACTATCACCTTCGATCCGGATTCGGCAAGATCTGCGGTATAGCCGATAGAATACGCAGAGTAAGAGGCGATACCCTGTTGTAGGATTGCCGGACAGTAAAAAGCGGTCTCCGGTCGGGGGAAAGCGAAACAATTTGTCACTGGTCCCTCATGGGGGTGATCGGGTCCGGTGGCTCAGCGGAGGCCGGGTTTTCTTCTGGGGGAGAAAACCCGGCTCATCCGCTCCTCCCAAGCGCCTCGCGATAATTTCTCGCGCTTTTGCCGATTGTGGCCTTCGATGTCACTGCGTCCTGCAGTCGGGGAAGGCACCCGCGGACCCACCTGCGGGAACGACTCGATTACCGAAACCTGCATCATGCTTCCCCGATTTCAGACTCTGATTCTCGCCGCCCTCGCGGCCCCGCTCTGTCCTTCAGCCCCGACAACTGCCTGGGGAGTTCCGCCGATTCGGCTCGAATTGGCGGAGACCACCTCCGGCGAGGCATGGATCCGACTCGCCGATCCGGCGGGTATCCTGAACCGGGAAAACGGCATCACCGACACCGAGGCGGCCTGTTTCGATTGTTTCGGAAAACTCCTGATCACTTGCTCCAAGGCGGACGGGCGGCACCCGAGCACGAAACACGGCAAGACCGCTCACGTCAGCCTGTGGCATCTGGAGAGCGGCGACCTTGTCTGGGACAGGAAGCGCTCGCGAGGACCCGATGAGGACGGCGATGGTTCCCCCGACAATCAACCCGCCAACCGGCAGGATGAAGTGGAAATCGCGATCTGGAATCCCGACGGCCGGTTCGTGGCGGCGGGTGGAGAGGACGACACCATCGAGGTCTGGAGGGTTCGGGAGGACGACATGGGACCGGACGAATGGCGTGAGGCCCCGGTCCTCGTCAAAACGCTGACCACGGGAGACGGAGACCCGGAGACCGACGACGCCGGAATCGACAGCATGGTCTGGTCGCACGACGGACGCCTCCTCTTCGCCGGGACCGAGCAGGGAGGGAAGATCGAGGTCTTCCGCACTCAGGGCGAACCCGCGGAGTGGTCCCGGATGCACCGGGCGAACCACGGAGGACGGCCCGGTTTTGCGGTGAACTCTCTTGACCTCACGGAGGACGATCGATACCTCGGCGCGGTCGGAACCGACACAAACGGCACTTTCTGGAGAATCGATATCACGGAAGAGGAGTCCGGTCGGATCGCGGAGGTCGACCTGGTGAAACTGGCCACCCTGCCCGCTCTCAACGGCAAAGCCATCGACGGTTCGGGGAGAGAAGCTCGGTTCGAACCCAAGGGCGATCGCCACTTCATCTTCACCCTGGAGCGCACCGGGTTGGTTCAGGTCTACCAGGTCGCCGACCTGATCGGCTGGGATGGACCGCCCACCCGGGGACCGCAGCCGATCATGATCTTCACCAACGGAGAGAAGATCAAGGACGGCAACGAGATCGAACCCGCGGTGTACTCGCCCGATGGACTGTTTCTCGTGCACGATGGAGATACCCGGGTGGGAGGGAACTCGGAGGGCATCTTCCCCGGGTTCCTTCGCATCATGGAAACGAAAGAGATCCGCGAGGGCGCACCCATGCCCGATCCCGTCTTCGTCCAACGGGCTCTCGCGACCGAGTTCCTTGACTTTCACCCCGGGATGAGTCACCTCGCCAGCGGTCACGGCGACGGTTCGGTGCGAGTCTGGAGGGTGCATCTCGGCGGCACCGAGACCATCGTGGCGGAGGCTTTCAACGAATTGACCGAAGAAGCGGGGCGCTGGGAGCTGTTCGGGGCCCAATCCTCCGGAAAAGCGGAAAAACCCGCGTGGGGCAGCAGCCATTCCGTGGAGCATCGGACCGCTTTTCGCGGGCACCGCGGCCTGCGCTATCTCGCGGCGGGCAACCTGGGCGGCGAGACGCACGCTCTCGAAATCCTCGCCGCCTGGGATATCGGCTCCTTCGAGGACCGCGGGGTCCAGTTCGCCGCCGCCGCCTCTCCGGGACCGTTCGCGGCTGGTGATTTCCTCCGTCTGCTCGCCGATACCGATGGCGACGACCACTTCGAGAGCCTCGTCGCGGAATTCCTGCCCGATGGTGAAGGAGATCTCGCGCTGGGCGGCGCCGGGGGTGCCAAGCTGAATTCGGTCTTTCTGGACGACGACGGAGAGACGGCCTTCTCTTCTTTCGAGGACTACTTTTTCGATCTGGAGCCGCTGCTTCCCCCCAATTTCGAGGGGAGCATCCGCTTTCGGGTCGAAGCCCGCACCGATCACGCGGTCGGAGAGATCGCCTTCGACAGCCTGCGCGTCACGGGAAGGCCGGGCCCGCCCAGGTGATCGCGGCCGATCCCCCCGGCGGGGCCAGGGGGGGCGAAGCGCTCACGGCTCAAAGCCCACGGTTCCCGAGGAGGACCCGTCGAAGCTGATCAGCACGCGGAAGAATCTCGCCTTCTGGCCGTTGGATAGGAACTGGACGTAGGGCACCTCAACCACCTCGTAGTTGCCGTCAACCGATTCCACCGGGGTGGAGGTTTCGTCATAGTTGACGGGGGAAGGCATCTCGCTGCTGTCCTCCCAGGGACCTCCGGGATTGTCGCTGAACTGGGGGGTATAGGTGAGCCCCACCGAGGCGAAATCTTTGAGGCGCACAAACCGGCCGGTGAAGGAAAAGGGGTCCCCTCCGCCGGCGTAAGCGACGTCCGTGATCTGCGTGCCCGCCGTCAGGGTATCCCCGGCTTCATCGATGAAAAGATTGGCGTTATCCGAGATGTTGGGATCGGTGCCAAAAGCAAACTCGATCAGGTTGACCAGCCCATCGCTGCCGCCGCTTTCGACATCGAGGAGGAGTCCGGCATCCGCCGTCAAGGAGGGATCACCGAAGTTGTCGAGACGCCACTGGCCAAGCGCGGTCAGATCGCTCACCGCGATGACCACGTCGTTGTCCCCGCCGATCGCGCCATCGTAGCTGATCGTGGCCGATCGCCCGCTGTCGAGGAAGTCCGTGAAGAGGGTGGCATCATCGTCGATACCGAAGATGGGAGTGACGGGGTCGTCGTCGTTGTCGTTGTCGACGATGACGAGGAATCCGCTGCCGATGAAGTTCACCGGATCGCCGGATAGACTGGTGAAGTTCAACGTAGCAGAGGTCAGATCCACGGTTCCCGTGACGCTGATCGCATCGTGACTGCCCAGGCTGTCCACCTCGATATTCAGCGTGCCGTTCAGGTCGAGGTTGCCGAGAGACAGCGTGCCGATGCTCGTTCCCGGAGAAAGCGCTCCGGACGCGTTGACGACGACATCCGCATCAGTCGAACCGTTGCCGGCGAGAGTTCCGTTTACCGTGACAAGACCGCCGTTGGTGTGGGTGCCGTCGAGGACCAGGGTGGTATCCGGGGCCACCGTGGTCGTGCCCGTGTAGGTGTTGTTGGCTCCCTGGCAGATCAGGGCTCCGTTGTCGAACGCGGAAAGCAGGTTGATGTTCGAAGCGCCGGTGATGTTTCCTCCGACGATGAGGTCGCCCTGGGCGGCTCCGGAGGTGCCCTCGACGGAGAGACTACCACTGAGAACAAGATCGTTGAGCGCCAGGGAGATCCCGTTGTTCCCGTAGATACCGATGGCTCGGGTGTTGTCGACCTCAATGGTGGTGGTGCCGGTGATTTCGATATCCTCGGTTCCACCCACCCGGAAACCGCCCGAATTGACGTTGACGTCATTGGGAAGCACGATCCCGGGGACTCCGGCACGGAGCTGACCCCCGCGGGAATTGATGGGACCTGATCCGAGAGCATTGTTGTGGGAAACGATGATCACCCCGCCCGCGCTGCCATCGCCGGCCGCATTGGCCAATCCGTTGCCCAATCGGAATCCGCCGCTGAAGGTGTTGTCGGCCGTGAATTCCGTCGTGCCGGTGTCGTTCGTGATCACCTGTCCCGAGCCACTGATGACTCCGTTGTGAACCACCGTGTCCCCGCCGGCGGGTTGGAAGGAGACGGTGTCATTGACCACCAGCAAAGCACCATCGGCGAGTCTTCCCGACGTGGTGGAATTGCCGATGCGCAGGTTTCCTGTATTGGTGTTGACCGTGGTCGTTCCGGTGCAGGTCTGAGTGCCCAGGAGGATCAGCTCTCCGGTCCCGGCGTGGGTCAGGCCACCCGTTCCGGAGAAGGCCCCTGCGTTGACCTCAACGTTGTCCGAGCGGTTGAAGACGATCGTGCCATCGTTGGTGAAAGTGGCGGCTGCGGCCGAACCGGAGGCCCCGCCATTGCCGAGTCGCAGCGTGGTTCCCGAGGGAACGTCAAGCGCTCCCGTGCCGGAAATGTTGGTGATAGCCCCGGCGACAGTCCAGCTATCCCCTATCACCAGGGTGGACCCCCCCTCGATATCCACCGTGGTACCCGCCTCCGTGTTCAAGTTGGCGATGGTGACACTCGCGGCCACATCGGGTCCGGTGATCTCCAGGGTCTGCGTCCCGATCAGGGTGGCGCTCTCGTTGTAGTTGCCCGCATTCAGGACAATGGTCGCGCCCGGGGCCGCGCGGACCAGAGCTTCCCCCAAGCTGGGAAACCCGGTCAGGCCAAAGGTGGCGGCCTGATTCCCGGTCGTCCCCGAATCGGCGTCCGGGATGGGGTCTCCCGGTGTTCCGGCAAAATCGTCGTCGACAAAGAGCGACGCCTGCGCGGTGGCGAGGGTGACCGTGACTGCAAAAGGTCCGGAGCCGTCCTCGTCGCCATCATCGATGGACACGTCGATTTGCTCCAGCTCCCCGGTCGAGGCCCCGCCGGTATAAGTGACTGCGGCCAGCGCCAGATTGACGTCGGTCCGTGTCCCGGAAATGGTCAGGGTGGTGGTGCCATTGCCCTGTATATTGGCGGAACCGGTATTCTGGGAGGCAGACAGGGTTCCGTGCCCGGCGCCATTGGTGATGGTGAGGGTTACGGTGAATTCGTCCGTCGTCCTCACCGCATCGATGGTGGTGGTGACGCTCGAATCGTTCCAGAGCTTCGCCGAGGCGACGGGGTCGGCGCCCGAGAGGGACTGGAAGTTGCCGCTGACAAACGTTCCCGGTCCCGAACTGCTGTCGGCGATGCCCCCCGGCCCCGCCGAGATACCGATGCGGACAGAGTCGTTTCCGCTCCAGTTGGTGTTGGCGCCCGACCCGGTCAAGGGCTGGTTAGTCACCGGCGCCCCATTGACCGAATAGCTCAGGTTGCTGAAGCTGAAAATGATGGCGATGGAGGCGCTCTCCCCGGCCGTGAGCTTGGTCGGCGACAGTCGCACGTGCACCCCGCCGTTGTCGAAAACGATGTCGTTGCCGTTGGCCAGGGGATCCTGTTCGACGTTGTTGAGCCCACCGATCTTGCTGATGAAATAGGGAACACCGTCGATCAGGTAGATACCCGAACCATTGGAGGAACCGCCGATCTCGAAAACGACCCGGCGGTTTTCTGATCCGACACCGGTTCCATCCGCCACGTCGGCTAACTCCGGAGTGAAGATGACTTCCAAAGCGAATCCCTGCCCGTTCACGGGATCTGCGCTATCGAAAGAGTCCGTGCTGTCCAGGCCGCTGGCTCCTGTGCCGTTGCCCACGGGGTAGTTGATGAAGGGAACCGACACGGTGGTATCGATCGAGGTTTCACCCGCACTGTTCGCATCCGACACGAGAATCGGTTCCAGTCCCAGATCACTCGCCGCTGAGAGGTCCGGCGAAACCACGGTCTGGGTCAGCGGAGCGGCGCTCGGCGCAAAGTTGACGATATAGGAAACGCTATTGTCCGTCGAAGTGCTGGGCGCCGAAGCGAGGCCGCCGACTGCTGCGGTAGCCGCCTCGTTTTCCACCGAAACGACGACGTTTCCATCCCCGGTCATTCCGCTGACCGCCACGTTGTAGGTGATGTTATCGGAGGTTGTGATCAGGGCCGACAAAGTCCCTGGGGCAGTCGTCCCGGAAAAATCCAGATCGTCGGCGGCAAACTCCCCGGGGGTCATCTCCTCACTGAAAACAGCCGTAAAATCGATCGAGGTTTCGCTCGTGGGGTCATCCTGGCCGGTTGCCTGGTCGATGGTCACGAGCGGCGCCCCGGTGTTGACTGTGGTGAAGTTCCAACTACCGGCGTCCACGGTCCCTACGAAGCCCAGCTCCAACACATTCTCGAAAACCGGGTTGAGGTTCCCCAGGGTGTTTGAGGGTCCCGACACCTCGATGTGGTAATCGGTCAGGCTGTCCAGGTCCGCCGCCGGATCGATGGTGACGACGTTGCCCACGATGGTGATACCCGTGGGCAGACCGCCGGTGAAGCTCCAGGTTTCCACCAGGCCCACCCCGGTCTCGACCAATCTGATTTCGCCTCCACCGGTTACCGGGTAGACATCCTCATCAAAAGTCAGCACGAGATCGGAATCGACGAGAACCCCGATTGCCCCATCCGCGGGACTCAGGGAACTGACCGGCGGCGTGGTGTCATCGTCGCGCAGGAAGGTCAGGGTGATGGCGCTGTTCGATCCGGACCCGTAGTCGATCCGGTAAACGTCGGTGCCGTCGATAATGATTTCCTGCCCATCGGTGTAGTTGGCAAATTCTCCGGTCAGCGTGCCACCATAGGTGACCAGCGTCAGAATGCCGTCTTCCGCAGCGGGGGTGGTGTTGTAGCCGACGCCCGTCACCAGGCTGAGGTCGCCTGCCAGGGTGAGGTCATCAGAAACGTTGAGGACATCGCTTTCCAGAATCTCGATTTCGCCCAGGGTCAACTCGAGCGTTCCCCCTGCGTTGAGATCGTAATCGCCGATGATGGCCATAGCGGAACCATTCGAACTGTCTGAGCCAACCTGGAGAGTTCCGCCCTTCTGCGTCATGCTCTGATCGAAGCTGGCAAAGGCTTTCAGGGTGCCGCCCTGGAAATCGAAGGCGGTGGCTCCCGAATTCCTCAAGAAAATGTTTCCGTCCGTATCGTCGTTTACGTTTCCGTCCAGGACCCCGGAGATCAGGGTGATTTGATCGTTGTTCCCGTTTTGATCCGTGCGGTAGTCGATGTTGCCGGTGAGCTCCAGAATGCCGCCGTCGATGGTCAGATTGAGGCCGTCATCTATCTCTCCGTCGCTGCTGCCGAGGTTGAGGTCGTCGGCGGTGACGCGACCATTGCCGAGAATCTCGGCGTAGCCCGTTCCCCCGTTGGTGTTCCAATCGCCGGCACCGGTCGCATTGAGGTTGAGGTGCGCCTCGACGCTGCCACCCCCGATGGTCACCGGATCGTCCGGAGTACCGGCCTGGGTGGCGTCAGCCTGCCCCGTGATGAAATTGTTGCTGTTCAGGTTAACGGTCCCGCTGAGAAACTCAAATCTGCCGACGCCGGTGCCCGACCCTGCGGTCTCGATGTTGCCGCCCACGAAGTCCAGGGTCGGGGCGCCACCCGCGGTGCCATCCCCGATGACGATCGTGCCGTCGCCGCTTCCACTCGCATTGCGAATCGATCCGTTGAATATCACGGGAGCACTCAGATTGATGAAGTCGAAACGGCCGCCGTTTGCTGTTTCAACCGCTTCGCTCCCCCCCGGGCCGTCCGTCACGTTCAGGGTGGCGGCGTTTCCGGAGTCGCCAAAGGTGACGGTGGCATCGGAGGTCGCAAAGAGGTTTGCCTCGGGTCCGATGAGGGGAGGCGTTTCGCCGAGAGTGCCCAGGACAAGAAAGGCTCCGGGACCGGTGAAAACGGTTCGCCCGGAGCCTGTGTGCGCCACGTTCCCGGGTTCAAAGGTGACTAGACCGGATCCCAGGTTGGTGTAACCGGTGAAAGGCACCGAGGAAGTTCCGACGTCGCCTTCGAGGCTGACGTCGCCGCTTCCCGCGTGAAAAACAGGCGCGACCGACGATTCGCCGGCCAGCAGGGCGCCATTGAAAGTCACGTCACCGTTTCCGGCGGAGCTATCCACAGCAAAGCCATCGCTGACGATGGTGTCTCCGTTGAAATCGACGGTTCCGCTCGCGGTGACGCCGGCCCCGGCGGCGAACGTGGTGGTTCCGGTGAAGGCAACATTCGTGGCATTGGTGATGCCACCCGAAGAAGAAATGGATTCCGCGTCGATCGTCAACGGTCCCGAAGCCAGGTCAAACAGGCCTTCCAGGGCAACCGAATCGCTGCCGCCCGCACCGACCACCTCGATCCCAGTGAAGCCGCTGAGAGGGACGCGCAGTTCATTGGTTCCATCGCCGGTGACACCACCAATACCGGTCAGATCCTCGATCAACCCCGTGGTGTTTTCGCCGATGACCAGTTCCGCACCCACGATGGAGAGACGGAATGCGTTGTCGTTTCCGACCGTGTCGGTGATGGTAAGGACATCTCCCACCAGCGTCACCTCGGTATCGATGCTCTGGGTCGCGGTTCCCAGGACGGTGACCGCCACGGTCGCCTGGGCCTGGTAGGTGGTGTTCAGGCTGTAGGTAAAAGTATCGACAGCCGACAAACCCAGCCCGAGACCGTTGAAGGCACCGTTCGGGTCATAGGTGAAAAGTCCGGTGTTTTTGTCGTACGTCACGATCGCCCCCGATGTCAGCGTATCGGAGAAAATCGGCCCCGCTCCCGTGGTATCGACCCCGTCCAGGTCCACCACGTCGGCAGGCGCGGCCGCCGCGCTCGTGGAGCCAAAGATAGCGCCGAAGTTATCAGAGATTTCGGCGGGGCTGAGGGCACTCCCGTAGACGCGTGCCACGGCGAATTCCCCCTCAAAATGAGCCACCGACGGCAAATCGATGCTGCCTAACGTTCCGAGGGGCGCGATATTGCCGCCATCTCCCCCGTTCTCGGAGGAACCCAAGCTGGCGCCGCCCGTTCCCCCCCAGCCTGCGAGATCGGTGAAGGAACCGGTATCGTAGTTGATGCCGGGACCGGTATCGGCGAGCACGTTGTTGACGTAGAGACGCACCTCGTCGGCCGCGTCGTCGAAGATGCCCACCACATGGACAAAATCGCCGCCCGCGACTGCGCTGGGTGGGAGCGTTGCGGTCGCCTGCCCCGCCTCATTGGCCCCCTCCCCCACGGTAAATACCAACAGGTTGTCCAGCAGCACCAGACACATCCCGGTTGAAGAGCCCCCCGAATCGAAGATCACGACGTCGCCATTTTGGTCGGCCGGTCGAAAGACAAACTCGAAGGTGGCGTCCCCGTCACTGATCGTGGTGGCCGTGCCAAAGGGCTCCCCGGCACTGCTGTTCGGGGGGGCGTCAAATTCGCTGCCGCTGTTCGTCCCGGAAAAAGCATAGACCGCGGCAATCCCGGGCGGCGCGTTCGACGGGTTGGTGACCAGGGTCGACCCGGGGTCCATGACGAGATCGCCCCCGGACCCGATGTTGACCCACGAGGAGTCGGTGTTGCCCACCGTCGACGCCACCAGATCGATCACGGCCCCGCCCGTGGGGACGGAAACCGCTCCGCTGGTCACATTGTCGTTCGAGAGTCCCGAGATGGTGACCGGAGGATCGTCCCCGGGATCGAGCACACCGCCGCTGGCGTTGACCGTGGCCAGATCGGCTACCGCACCTGAGGTGCCCACCACGGTGACGGTGAGGGTCCCCGTGCTCGTGGTGTCTCCATCGCTGATTGTGTAGGTCAGGGATTCGGAGTCGGTGATACCCGGCGCGAGGGCGAGAAAGGTCGGGGAAGTGGTGGCATCGTAGGTCACGCTCCCGTTCGTGAACACCGTCACGACAGCACCTTTGGCGGTGGTGAAGGTGGCCGGCGTCGGGATGGACTCGATCTCGGCAAGTGTCAGCGTATCCGCGGGCAGATCGACGTCGACATCGTTGGCGAGGACGTTCAGGCTGATGGAGTCCCGATTGCTGATCGTGAAGTCGTCGTCGGTGGTCACGGGCGCATCGTTGACGCCCCCGACCGTGATGGTCACGGTTCCGACGGAATTGTTTCCCTGGAAGTCGGTCACCGTGTAGGTAAAGGTGTCATTCACCGGCGTGGCCCCATCATCCAGAGTCTGCAGGATGGCACTACCGGTGGGGTCATAGTGAAAGGTCCCATCACCGTCGTGAGAGATCGCGGCTCCATTGGCGCTGAGGGCATCGAAGGTCAGGACATCGCTTCCGGAAAAACTGGTGCCGTTCAGGGAAGTCCCGACATCGTTGGCGAGGACGTTGGTGGTGTCGATGGCGGTGTCCTCGTCGGTGGAACCACTATCGGCAACAATCGAGGTGGGTTCCCCGACAACCACGGTAAAGGTGCCCGTAGGCGGGGAGGCGATCACCCCGTCCGAAACTTCGAAGTCAAAGCCGAAGGAGACCCCCTCAGTTCCCGCCGCCTCGAAGGTGAGGAGGCCGGCATCGATGTCATCCTGGGTGAAGGTGTTATCGGGAGCTGCGTCGGTGAGCACGGTGCCGTCGCGCCGCAGCGTTCCCCCGGCGGGATTGGAGGTCACGGTGTAGGTCAGGGTCTGCGCGGGCACCGTCGCGTCGAGGGTGTTGAGTAGCGCCGAAGTGATCGTTCCCGTCGCGTTCTGCAGGAGTGGCAGCGGGTTGTTCGAGGCGATGGTGGGGTCCTCCGAGGGGATGAGGCTGTCGATGGAGATACCGATCAATCTCAGTTCGTCCGCGTTGGCGGCACCCCCGGCTCCCAGTTGCGCGGATACCATCTCCACCGTCTGGGTCCCGGTGAGGTCCAGCAACACGCCAGACCAGCTGCCCGAGTCGTCCTCGCTGTCGTTGTCACTCCGATTGTATTCCGCCCCCTGACCGTAGGCGAGCATACCGCCTGTTCCATCCACCCGGAAACCATGCTGGGGCACCACCCGATCCGGCAAGACGTCGTTGACGCGCAGACTGGAGAGAAAGAGGTAGCCGCCGTCTTCGTTGACCGTCACCGCACTCCCCGGCGAGGTATGGCTGAATCGGGCCGAGATCGAAACCTGGTTGTCGAAGGTGATCGGAGTCGGGCTGGCCACCGTTCCGGCATTCACGTCCTGCCCTCCGGTGGGTTTCACATTGGTGAGGTCGATCGTTTCGGCGATGCCTGGGAGCTTGACGATGGTGATGGCGGTATTTCCCCCGCCGATGAAGGAATCCAATCCGGTGATCTTGGTGATCTCCACATTCAGGACCTGTCCACCGGTCGCGAGATCAAGTAGAGTGCCGATCGTCGCCATTCCCTGGTAGGCCCGCTCGCCGGTATTGTTTCCCCGGATGTAGGTCGTCGTGGTGGTTCCGGTGACAGGCACTCCGCCAAGCGTGAGTTTCTGGCGATACATCGTCCGTGAACCCGAACTCGAATCCCCGTGTTCGATGCCGGTGTTCGCCATGACCAGATAAAGACCCGGCTCGTTCAGGGTGATGTCGGCACTGCCCTCGGTGAAGGAGAACGCGGTGCCCTTCGTCGCGCTGGACAGGTCATTCTCATAAACGACGTCGGTCGTGCCCCCGACGGCGGGGCTCTGATCGGTAGTTCGGGAGAGACTCAGGTAATCCCAGGATCATCCAGTTTCAGCAGTTGGACGGCCGAGCTGCCGTCGACCCGTTGGAGATTCTGGGCGCTGTTGACGTCCGTGCGGAAGGATTTCACCTTCAGGATATCATCGTCCGCAGCCACATCGATGATGGCTCCCCCCGTGGTAATGGTCTCCTTTGCTCCGCTGGTGTCGCGGGTATAGCCCTGGGAGGCACCGATGGCCAGATCGCTCCCGTCGAGGCTCAGGATGCTCTGGACCTCCGTGCGTGCGTTACCCGGGTTGGGGGAATCGTCGTTGAACTGCGCATTGTAGAGCACGAGATGGAGCCCGGAACTCAGGGCGATCTCGGTGGCGTCGGAGCCGGAAGGGTTGAGGATGTAGGACCCGTCCGCGACGCCGACCGTGGTGTCGAAGGTCTGTTCGATGACCGGTCCCGGGGTATCGGGCGTGCTCGACTCGAGCAATTCCTCCCCTGCCGAGGCGGCAATGAACACCGCGGTGTCTCCGAGACTGCCCCCTGGGGTTACTCCCTGGCCCCGACTGTTCGAAAGGGAAAAAAGCAGGCAGAAAGCGGTTGCGAGAATAAGGGCAAAAATCTGTTTCATGGGTCAGTGAAGGGGTGGTGATTCCCCAAGATTCTCGGGGAAAGTGAGACAAAAATCTGTGGGGTGGCCCCCGAGACTGCCAAAAAATCGAGACAAAAGTCAATACCCAGAGGCCATTTTTGTCATGGGAAGCGCGCGCCTCGTCGCGGCAACGACCGGCGGGAAGGGGTGGAGACTTTGCCGTTCAGTTCTTCGGCGGATTCCGCCCGATCATGGGGTATTGCTCCAGATCCAGGACCTGACCACTTACCGGGCCGCTCTCCGGAGAAAGCCAGGTCACCGCGAAGGCGGCGATCTCGTCGGGACGCAGGATCCGACCCGACGGGGCCAGGGACTTGGACAGTTTCTCCTCCCAGTCGGGTGGCGCCCCCTGCGAAAGCTGGATGCGATACTCGTTGTCCGTGAGCACCCAGCCGGGATTGATCTGGTTGACCCGGATCCCGTGCTCCCGCATCAGACTGTCTCCCAGATTCCGGGTCATCGTCATCAGGGCGCCTTTGGCCATGCTGTAGGGGAGCAGATTCTCTTCACCACACCAGGCATTGACACTGCCGATATTGAGCACCCGACCCGAAACCGCCTTCAGCAGGGGCAACGCCGCCCGGATGATCTCGTAGGGAGCGATGGTGTTGATCCGGAAAACCCGCTCCATGAAAGCGGCATCGGTCGTCTCGATGTTACCCGACACGACGATGGCGGCGTTGTTGACCAGAGCCGTCACCTTTCCGAAACGCTCCGCGGCAAAGGCGACCAGCTTTCCCGGACTATCGGGATCCGCCAGGTCGGCGACCAGAGCCGCGGCCCGATCCTCCCCCAGCTCGGCCACGGCCTGGCGGGCCAGGTCCTCCTCCAGCCCGTGAATCACGACGCGGGCTCCCTCCGCCACGCAGCGCCGCGCAATCGCCCGGCCTATGCCCTGCGTGCTGCCGGTCACGACGATGACTTCGTCCTTCAATCTCATGATCTCGGGTTATGCCCCGCCTCACCCCACCCCGCCGAGGCGCGTTACTTGGGCGGTTTGCGAAAGCGGAGAAAGTAATTTTCCACCAGTTCCTCGATTTCGACTTCCTCTTCGAGAACGAAACCCGCGTCGAGAATCTCCTTCTTGAAGACAGCTTTGCCCGCGCGGACATGATTGATGACCCATTCCCGGGTGACTCCCGGGATCCGTTCGAAGTCGATCACGATGAGTTGCCCCCCCGGTTTGAGCGCCGAGAAAATGGACGCGAGAGACGAAACCGGAAACTCGAAATGATGGTAGGTGTCGCAAAGGAAGACCAGATCCAGTGATCCTGGAGGGAGAGAAATCGAATCCTCGGGGCAAAGCACCGTGGTGATGTGTTCGTGACCATCTATTTTTGCCTGCCGTCGGATGTGCTCGAGAAAGCGGGCGTTGATCTCCACGGCATAGACCCAGCCCCCTGAGCCGACGGCTTCCGCAAAGAGACGGGTATAGAGCCCGGTGCCAGCCCCGACGTCGGCAACCGCGCTGCCCGGCGCGATGCGACAGGCCTGGAGAATCTCGTGCCTCGCCGAATAGATCTCGCGGCTTTCCACCTCGAACCGGTTGAGCCACTCCTCGACCCGAAGGCGGGGATCGAGGAATTTCTCATTGATTCCCGGCCGGACGCTCTCTTCCCCACGCAGGGAAGGTCGATCCCCCAGAGAGACGAAAAGGGCGATGGCAAACACACCGAGCAACCTGGCAGATGGCAGTGGCATGCGGAGATCATACCGCGGGGCACAGGGAACGCGCTACGAAAAAATTTCCTTGCGGAATCGGAACGCTCCCGATGCGCTGGAAAACATCTTGCCACGTCCTATCTGCCCTTACGGTGGTCGCCTCAGATGCAACTGCCCCCGGGGAGTAGGAGGAGCCTCGTCTCGCGTCTATTTCTCGGCAGCGCTTCCGGAGACGGCTCATGGGAGTTTGCATTTTGGTGTAGCACACCCGAATTTCCTCGGTTGAGAAAACGCTGTTTTCGGTCCGCAGAACGGGTGGCTCCCCGGCATACTCGATCTGAAAGGGACCGGCTCAGCGAACCACGGAATCATGACGATGCCAAAGATCAGACGAAACGGAAACGATATACGGCTCGTGGCCTGCCTGGCGCTTGCTTCCTTTCAAGCGATGCCTGCAAGATCGAGCGAGGTGACGCTCTCCGGCGATGGTATCTCGATCGCAATCGACGATCGAGGGGAACTTGCGGTGACCGACCCGATCGGAGGACGCACCTGGGACGGCGATCCCTGGGGCGAGGGCGCCGGGCTGATGCAGGTCAAGCACGAGGGCCGCTCTCTCTGGTGGAAACTCTCTTCCTGCTCCGACATTACGGTGAACCAGACCGGTGAACGGTCCGCGGAAATCGTCTTCGACAACTCCGCAGATTCGGCGGCAATGCCGAGGTGGTCCTTGAAAACCGAGGTCCGCCTGACCGAGGAGGAGGGGGCATTCGCCTTGCGTGTGCTGGATCTCCAGCTGCCGGCAGGTTATTCGGGTCTCCGCTTGCACTACCCGCTACGTCCGTTCAGCCTCCGCACGGACGTGGATCGGGGTGCGGCTGCGATCCCTTTTTGGCAGGGGGTGATCATTCCCTCCTACATCTTCCCCATGAATGGCGGAAAGTTCTGCACCTGGGATGACGCCCTCCATGGCAAGGGTGCCATCGGAGAACTCCGCTACTACGGCTGGAACGATCTGACCATGCCCTGGTTCGGCATTCACGACGACAGATCGGCAATCCTGGCAGTGGTTCCTTACGATGGATCGGTCGGAGTCCAGTGGACCGCCAACCACAATCGAAATGAAGAGACCATTGCCCGGCAGCATCGGCCCTCCACGGACCCGCGGATTCTCGCGCTGACTCCGGTGTGGGATCTGCCTGCCACGACGCCGGAAACCCGGGTGGACTACCATCTCATACCCGGCGGCGATCATGTCGCGATGGCAAAGCGCTACCGCGGCATTGCCGAAGCGAACGGCCTGCTGGTGACGCTTGAGGAAAAAGCGCGACAGAACCCGGACGTGCGCAAATTGGCCGGGGCCATCTACACAGGGATCTATGGCGGTTACCCGCACTATCTGAACCTGGAGGGCATGGCCTTCACCTTCGACGATCTCGACCGCATGGTCCGCGATATGCGGGAAGAACTCGGGGTCCCCCGGGCCTTCATTCACGCATGGGGCACCTTCTCGAAATATCCGCCGGTCATGTGGCCGATCAGCGAAGATTTGGGCGGCCCAGAGAAACTCAAGGCCGTGGTCGATCGAGTGAAGGGCTATGGTTGGTTGTATTCGTCGTACCACTCCTTCGTGTCCCTGCTCGATCACGATCCGGACTACTCCCTGGAACTGGCGCCGCGGGACGAGCAGGGTCGACCTGAGCCCCTGTTTCGTTGGAAGGCAGTGGACGAGTCTCACTGGGTGGACCTGGCCAAGGTCTGTCTCCCCCGGGAAATCGCCGCTATCGGACAGAACGCGGATGTCACCGACATCGCGTTCACCAGCCGGGTTGGCGAGGAGGGCCGCAAGCTGGCCGAATACCTCGCGTCGACAGGTCTCGTGCTCGGCACCGAGCGGGGGAACGAATGGCTGGTGCCCACCTACCACCTGTTCGAGGGTATGGTCACCGCCTACCGACCCTTGCCCATCAGCTACTACAGCCACCCCGCACCGCTCTTCAATCTCGTCTACCATGATGCGGTGGTGAATTACGGAAAGATCCAGGACCCGAATCACCTGCCCGCCGGCGTCGCCGGCGATTTCTACATCAAGACCCTCCGCGCTATGCTGTTCGGTGACGGACCCATGGTCTTTTTCTCGCCCTACGAGTACGAGGGGGTGCGGCCCTACCTCCGATTTGCGGCACAGCACCTGAGTCCCCTGCACCGGGCCATCGCCTTCGAGGAACTCGTCGATCACGCTTACCTGAGCCCGGACTTTCTGGTCCAGCGATCCCGCTTTGCCAACGGATACGAAGTCTCTGTCAACCTGGGGCCGACACCCTTCGCAACTGACGACGGAGCGCTGCGGCTGCGCGGATACGGATTTGAGATCCTGAAACCGGAGGGAGACACCATCCGGGGAAGTTTTCGGCATTCGGTCGAGTGGGGAGATTCCCGAGTGACGTTTTGACGATAACCCGCGGTGTTTCGACTTGCGATCCACCATTCGACGGGTCGCTGACGGAATTCGGGAGGCTTCCCCCCGGAATACGGCTCAAGGCCGATGATGGCTTTCTGCCGTAGCAGGAGGGGGATTTGAACCCCCGACCATAAATGGGTAGAATTTGTTGTAAGGCGGAGTCGGGCGTCGTCGTTACCAGAGTGGGCACACCGGTTTCCGGATTGGTATAGGCTTCTGGCTCGGCTGGCACCACCACGATTTCACGCCTTTCCCTTCCGGTTTTTACCAGTGAGAGACGCCCGGGTTTCCGGAGTGGTTGCTTTCTACCACCCGGATCGCCCGACGAATGCGCTTCCACGCCGGCGGGTTCAGGTTCGTCCTCATCGTCGTCGCCCTCGCGTTCCTCTTTTTCCCCGTTGCAGCGCGAATCCGGTCACTGGATTTCCCGTCGAAGATGCGCCATCGGTCCGCGAGAACTGCCCGTGCCATCCAGGGCGCATGTCAGAGGAGGAATCTCGCAGAGAGGCTAAGACCGGCTTTCAGAATACCTCGCCCCCTCCGATGACGACTGGGTAAAAGTCGATGCTTGATGCTTTCCTTGAATACGATTCCGATATCGCTCAAGCCTTAAGGTCTGGAATGTCCCCGACCGACTTGAAGTATACATCGACCGAGACGGTGTCTTCCGGGACATCGAATGCCAAAGCACCATCATCATCCTCGATGTTGGACCAGTCGCTGAACTGCCCTAGCCGTTCATTCTTGGAGCCCTTCGGGGCTCCTTCTCGTTCAAATGGCAAGCAAGATGGCTTTCATTTGCCATCACGTCCCCCAAACGCTTTGGAATTTCATTCTTCCCCGCCCACAATGAAGCCAATCCGAAAACAAACCGATTTTTTCGCCTCATTTTACATTCGAGATATGAAGACCCAAAAAATCAGTTACCGCGCGGACGAAGACCTTCGAGCGATTCTCGAATTCATCGCCCAGGACGATCCCGAGGCAGCACTCCGAGTGATTGACGCCGTTGAGGACACGATCAATGGCCTCACCAAAAATCCTGGAACTGGCTTCAAACCGCCTTACCTCAAACGCTCTCAAGACAAGGACGTCCGGGTGAAAATTGTTCCCCGCTTCCGGCACTACCTCGTCTTTTACGAAATGATCGACGGCCAGCTCCACGTTCTTCGGGTGCTCCATTCCAGCCGTGACCTGCCGACTGTGTTCGAGAACGACGAAAGCAGCCTCCCCTAATTCTTCGGCCCGAACTTTTCTCGAAGCCCGTCGAAGTAGTCTTGGTTCAGTGGGCTCCCTTCTTGCGCTCTCGCTTCATCGAGGGAAGTCTCCAACTCCGAGATTTCCTCCGCGGTGTGAACCGTCAACATGATCTGCCCATTCTCCACCACGGCCGTTACTCCATCGCCCTCGCAAAGGTTGAGCGATTCGAAACTCGTTTTTGGGGAAATGGTTGGCATCTTCGCTCTCAGGATACTCACTTGCTCCGGGAAAATCAAATCGATCTCCCCTACGAGGGGAAGGCTCCCCCGTGTTGCTACGCGGTAGGTCGTGCTCCCTCGGAAGCTTCCCACCCCAAAGCCCACCAGCTCGAACCCCCATCGTTACGAATAGCAGGAGGGGGATTTGAACCCCCGACCTTAGGCTTATGAGTCCTCTGCTCTACCCCTGAGCTATCCTGCCGCAACGCGCGAATGGCGAGTGGAAAAGAAAGCGCATCCCCCGGAACTTTTCAAGGAGACATTTGCCGGTGCAAGAGCCCCCGCCCCGGCCCCTGGCGAATTTGGATGTGGTCTTCCGCGGGCCCGCGAGGTAAAATCGGTTTCGAGGCCATGAGGCAACCCGTCCCGGTCCATCGCCTCGTCATCCCATCCCTCCCGGTCGGGCGCCACGGCGACAGATCGGTCAAAAATCTTCCCATAATCAAACGCCAGCCCAATCCGTTTCTGCATCCGAGAGAGGAACCCACCTATGAAATACCACTCACCGATCCGATCGCTCCACGCCATCATCCTCGCCGCGCTCGCGCTTCCGCTGGCGACGCCACCGTCGATCACCGCCCAGGACAACGCCGCCGCGGCCCAACCCCAAAAGCCGTCCCTGACGGTTTCCCGCTACCCCTCGCGCTTTCACTCGAGCCAACCCTTCACCCCGACCTCGACCCTGCTGCTTCGCTTCAGTCAGCCAGTCGATCCCGGTGAGGCCGGTCGCCACCTCAGTTTTTTCGATAAGGACAAGGGCCTGTCCACCGCCGCAGAGGTCCGGCGCCCGTCACCCGACGAAATCGCTAACTCCCTTCCCCAGAGAAGCACCATCCAACCCGGTCCGGTCGATTCGTATGTTCTCATCCGACCCGCCTCCCCGCTCGCCGTGGGCGGCAACTGGTATCTCAGGATTCGGGCAGGCCTCTCCAGCGAAAGCGGCGGCCACCTCTTCCACGAGGAACAGCTCGATTATCTCGCGGGACTCGCCCCCTTCTCCATTCGGGAAATCCGGCCGGAAAACCCCTACGACACCGATATGTCGATCCTCATCGAGCACTCGAAGGACCGGCTCAGCCCGATCTTCGACGAAAACCTGCTCTCCCAGTACATCTCCGTGGAACCCCAGCCGGAAAACTTCGGCATCCGCTCCGAGAGCTATGCCATCCGATTGACGGGAGATTTCGCCTACGACCGCGAATACGCCGTCAAGGTGAAGCCCGGAATCATTTCGCACGACCGGATCCAGCTCAACCAGCTGGTGGAGAATCGGGTCACCTTTCTGCGCAACCGCGGTTTCGTCTCGCTGCCTCTGTTCTCGGAAACCCAGAGCGCATCGGGCCAGCGGGAGTTCGAGGTGAAGACGGCGAATCTCACGGAGGTCCGGACCCGGATCAAGGAACTGTCCGGCGACCACCTCATCTTCGCCCTCAAGGGCTACGACTCCGCCTACCAGGGATGGGGCGAAGGGCGGACCATCCCCTACGAGATCGTGCCCGGCAGAACGATCTACGACGAGGCACATCAACGCACCGCCGAGATCGACCGCACCGAGACCTTCTCCCTGAGCTGGGACAAGATTCGACCGGATCAACCCTACGGCTCCTACTATATTTGCACCGAGGGCCCCTCGGCGACACGCCAGGGCACCACCCTGGGCGCCCAGGCCATCGTTCAGGTCACAGACATCGGCCTGGCCTGGAAACAGACCTCCGGGGAGACGCTCATCCACGCGTTCTCCCTCCGGGAAGGCACCCCCCTGCCGGGCCTCAGTCTGAAGTTGGTTGACGGCGAGTCGAGCCTCGTGGCGAGGGCGAAGACGGATGGATCGGGAACCGCCCGATTTCCCGCAGACGATTACCGCGAGAAGGAGGGACTCTGGCTGGACGCCTCCCTGCGCCAGGACCGACACGTCATGCCCTTTTCCCAGAATCTCGATACCGTGGGACTCTGGGGATTCGGCATCTCCCAGCGCTACGGGGAACCGGCCCGGGGAGAACGTCGCACCCTCATCTTCACCGACCGCGACGTCTATCGGCCCGGCGAAACGGTCTATCTGAAGTCGCTCTCCCGCCCGGTGGATCCGGACACCCTCCTGCCCGCCCAGGCCACAAAAGCCCGGCTCAAGATCCGGGATCCGAGGGGTCGCAACCTGGTCGACAGGGAGATCGAATTCTCCGACTCGGGCAGCTTTCACGACGAACTGAACCTGCCCGAATCTGGCTTGGGATATCACGAAATCGAGATCGATTTCAACGATCCCGACGACCCGGACAACGACGACTGGCGAAAGATCAGCCGCCACTCCTTCGAGGTGGCCGAGTTCCGGGTCAATACCTTCGAGGTCAAACTGGACGCCGACCAGCCGGTGGAGGGAAATACCGTGTCCATCCCGCTTTCCGCCCGATACTACATGGGCAAACCGCTCTCCCGGGCCAAGGCATCGTGGAACGCTTACGCCCAGAAGATGCTGCCGCGGCCGGAGGGATTCGACGAATTTGATTTTGGTGATCGCTTCGACGAACGCACCAGTTTCGCGGAGAAAGACACCGTGGAACTGAACCGGAGCGGTTCCGCCCGGATCGAATTCGACCTGCCGGAAGACGAGGCCAGTCCGATGCCGAGGTCGGTCATGGTCCGGGCCGAGGTCACCGACGCCAACCAGCAGACCATTTCGGGAATCTCCCGCTTCACCATCCATCCCTCTGATTTTTACATCGGCCTGCGCAAGCCCGAGGGAGTCTACCGGGCGGGCGAGCAGGTGCCCTTCGCCCTGGTGGCGGTCGATCCGGAGGGCCGGGCCCGCACGGAACCGGTTCGAGTCGCCCTCACCATCGAGAAGGAGGTGTGGAACACGGTCAAGGTGAAAGGGGCGGATGGAAAGGCGACCCACCGGAACGAACGTCACCTCGAACTCGACGTCCACGAGCAGATCGAGGTGGCCAACCGGATCGAACCCGCCAGCGGTCTGGTCCTGGCACACACCGAGATGCTGACTTTCGACGACGCAGGCGATTACGTGATCACCCTGGAGTCGGCCGACGAAAAAGGACGACGCATCCTGACGCGCGAGAAGTTCCGGGTCATCGGGGTCGACGAGCCAGCCTGGGATCGCTACGATGTCGTTCGGATCGACTTGATCCCCGACCGCGAGAAGTATCGGGTGGGAGACACGGCGAAGCTGCTGATTCGTTCCCCCATCTTCGGGCACGCTCTCCTCACCACGGAACGCGGCGATGTCAAAGATACCCGGACTTTCGCGATCACTGAGCATGAGACCGTGATCGACCTCCCCATCGAAAACGGAGCCGCTCCCAATCTCTTCGCGTCGGTTCTGATCACGAGAGGTGTTGAGGACAGCCCGCACCGGTATCCCGCGGCGACTTACCGGATCGGCTACTGCAGTCTGTCCGTCGAGGACCCCGGCGCCGCCCTGGAAGTCACCCTCGAAGCGGGTGAACCGGAGTATTACCAACCCGGGGAGACTGTCGAAGTCGGCGCGCTGGTGCGAGATGGCGCCGGGAAGCCGGTGGCGGGAGCGGAGGTGACGCTCTACGCCGTGGACGAGGGAATCCTCAGCCTTACCGGCTATGTCACGCCCGATCCGGGAGCCACCTTTCACGCGCCATTTCCCCTGAATGTGCAGACCGGCCAGTCTCTCTCCGATCTGTTTCCCGAACATCCGCTGGAAAAGGACTTCGGGAACAAGGGCTACGTCATCGGCGGCGGGGGCCTGTCGATGCTCTCGATGGATCCGGAGCGCATTCGCCGGGAGTTCAAGGCGGTCGCTTTCTGGAAGCCGCTCCTGGTGACCGACGAGGAGGGTCGCGTGACCCATCGCTTCACCGCTCCGGACAATCTCACCACCTTCCGTCTCATCGCCGTGGTGGCCGAGGGCAATCGCTTCGGACACGCGGACCGGCCGGTGGTGACGAACAAGCCCATCATTGTGGAACCGGCGCTGCCTGCTTTCGCCAATCTGAGCGATCAGATCGACATCACCGCGGTGCTGCACAACAACACGAAGGAAGCCCGCGACCTGGAGGTGGACGTGGAACTGGACCGTCACGCCGTCTTTTTGGAGAGAATCGGCGAACCCGTTCCCACGATCCTGCGCGGGGATAGCGACGCGGGAGACCGGCGCAGGACCCGCTCGCTGTCCCTTCAGCCGGGGCAGACCGAGGTGCTCCATTTCCCCGTGGCCATGGTGAGCACCGGCGAGGCCACCTGGACCTGGTCGGTTCGTGCTCTCGGCGGTGCCGAGCTTCGCGACGCCACGGAGAGCACCCTGGAGATCGGCTATCCGCTGCCGCTGCTGCGCTCCTCGCGCACCCACGTGATTCGCGAGGCGGGAGAATTCGACGATCTGCTCGGGAGCGTGGAGCCGCGGCTGCGCAACGGCAGGGGCTCGATCGAAGTCGAATTGTCCAACTCGCGCCTGCTGGAGGCAGCCGACGCCATCGACTACCTGCTCACCTACCCCTATGGATGCGTGGAACAGACCACCTCGGCGACCATTCCCTGGCTGAGCACCCGGGCCATGCGCGAGGCGATACCCGACCTGGCCGTCTCCGACGAGCGGGTCGAGGGAGCGATCCGGCGGGGCATCAGCCGCCTCCTCGCCATGCAGACGCGGGACGGTGGATTGAGCTACTGGCCGGGAGGACGGGAGTCGGTCCTGTGGGGCAGCGCCTACGGCGGCCTCGCCCTTGCGCTGGCGGGGGAAAACGGCATCCCGGTGGAAAACTCCGTGGTCGAGGCACTCTGGAAATATCTCTCCGACAGTCTGAGAAAGTCGGCGGATCTCACCGACGCCTACCTGCTATCGCAGAGGTGCCTCGCGCTCTACACCCTGGCCCTGGCCGGCAAACCCGAGCCCGCCTACTACGACGTGCTCTTCCAGAAACGATCGGAGCTTCCCCGGGAGGCTCGCGCTCTGCTCGCCCTGGCCATGCTCGAGACGGGCGAGGAGCACCTGCCTCGGGTGGAAACGCTGCTCACGGAAAAACCGGGCGATGTCGCCTCGGGCGTGCGCTGGTACCGGGCGCCCTACCTCGCCGCCACGGAACTGATGGCCTGGAGCCGGTTCCGGCCCGGCGACGCCTCTACCGATCTCGCTCTCGAAGAGTTGATGAAGCTGCGCCAACCGGGCCGAGCCTGGGGGGCGACCTACTCCAACGCCTGGAGCCTGCTCGCCCTGTCCCGCCATGGGGACCGGGTCTCCTCCGCGCTCGCAGACAATCGGGTCTCGCTGAGTTTCGGCGAAGAGAATCACGAGGCGAACTTCGGGGCTGCCGTGACCGGAAAAGAATTCCGCTTCTCCTTCGACGGAGACCGGAGAGAACAGCCTCTGCGGATCGAACTGGAGAATGACGGAACGGTCTACGCCAATGTCCGGGTGGCCACCCAGCCCGAACTGGTCCCGATGCAGCCGGAAAACCACGGTTTCACCATCCGCCGCACCTACCAGGAGGTCGACGTGGACGGGTCCGTGCTGCCGGCCGACGACCTCATGGTCGGTGATCTCGTGCTGGTCACGCTGGATATGAATCTGCCCCTGGGCCGGGAGGAATATCTGGCTATCGACGATCCTCTCCCTTCCATCCTGGAAGCGGTGAACCCGAATTTCAAGAGCCAGGCGACTCGCCGGCCGAACCAGCCGAACGACCGCGCGGACCAGACGAGGCGGCTTTACACCAACCATCACGAGTTGCAGAAGGAGCGCGCCCTTTTCTTCGCCGACTCCGTTCGCGGGGCCGGGGATTACCGCATCCAGTACCTCGCCAGGGTGGTCGCCGCGGGCAATGCGATCGCGCCCCCGGCTAAACTGGAATCGATGTATGAACCCGAGCGCTTCGGCTTGAGCGGCACCCAGTCCCTCACCGCAAGACTGCTCGATCTGGGCGAGGATCTCGCCGTGCGTTGACCGGTCGTGCCTTGAAACACCGAGATATCCCACCAGCTGAGGAGCCCCGCCGGGAAGAGTCGGCGCGCCCGGGGAAGAGGTGGGCCGCGAGGAAAGCGGTGGCCGCCCGAATGGGGAGAACGGCGGGATATCTCCTCGCCGGCGCCCTGCTCGTCTTCGGCCTCCTCTTCTACCTGGTTCCCCTGTTTTTCCCCCCGCCTCCCGGCCTGGTCGAGGCACCGGAGCGGGGGTTCACCTTCCTCGACCGAAAGGGACAACCTATCCGGCGGTTCCTCTCGGACGACGGGCTGCGGGGCGACGATTTTGTGACCTATGCCGACTTGTCCCCTTCGCTGATATTGGCGACGCTGGCGGCGGAGGATGAGCGATTCTTCTCCCACGCGGGAGTGGATTTCATCAGCACAGGACGCGCCCTCCGGGACGCCTTGCGGCACGGCCGGATTGTCTCGGGCGCGTCTACCATCACCCAACAGTTGGTCAAGCTCGGTTCCGAGGATCGCCCGCGGGACGTGTCCACGAAACTCCTCGAGATAGCTCGCGCGCGGAATCTCGAATTTTTCGAGAGCAAACCGACCATCCTCACGGCCTACCTCAATCGCCTGCCCTACGGAAACCAACTCACCGGGTGTCGCGCCGCGGCACGCCGCTACTTTGCCAAGCCGGTGTCCGATCTTTCCCTGGCCGAGGCGGCTTTCCTCGCCGGCATCCCGAACAAACCGACCCGATTCAACCCCTACCGGAATCTGGCCGCGGCGCAACGCCGCCAAGCCTGGGTGCTGAGTCGAATGCTCCACGAGGAGTTGATCACCCCGGAACAATACCGGGTCGCCTCCGCAGAGACGCTGCTGCTGCAACCGGAAGACTCCCAGGTTTTCCACGCTCCGCACTTCATCGAACTGCTCAAAAAACACCATCCCCATGCGGGCGATGAGGAGAGCACGAATCCGGGGAAGACGGTCCGCACCTCCCTGGATCTCGCCATCCAGGATTTCGTGGAGAACTGTGTCAGTCGGCACCTCGGCCGATTGGCTCGGCAGAGCAATGCCGCCCCGAGAAGCGATCTCCAGGCCGCCGTGGTGGTGATCCACAATGCCACCGGTGAGGTCCTGGCCCTGACCGGTTCCCGTTCTTTCTTCGGTTCCGACGGAGGACAGATCAATGGAGCCTGGACGCCGCGCTCCCCCGGTTCCACGCTGAAGCCGTTCATCTACCTCCTCGCCCTCGAGCAGGGCCACACCACCGCTTCCGTGCTGCCCGACATTCCGGTGGAGTACGTCGGCGCGACCGGCTCCTATCGGCCGGTCAACTTCGATCGCCGTTTCTCCGGACCCGTGTCGCTGCGGCACGCCCTGGCCAACTCGCTCAACGTTCCGGCGGTGCGCCTTCTCGAGGAGATCGGGGGCGAAGACGCCCTGCACCATTGCCTCACCACCGAACTCGGGCTGAGCGGGCTGAAATCGGACCCCTCTCGTTACGGTCTGGGGCTCGGTCTGGGCAACGCCGAGGTGCGACTCCTCGAACTGACCAACGCCTACGCCTGTCTTGCCCGGCTCGGCTGCTGGAATCCCTGCCACTTCCTTCCCATCGAGCCGCCTCAGGACCTCGCCCCTGCGGATGCGCGGCGATTTTGCCCCGATGCTGTCTGGCTGATCGCTGACATCCTCTCCGACAATGAGGCCAGGAGCGAGGCCTTCGGCATCGATTCGGCGATGCGCCTGCCCTTTCGCGTCGCCTGCAAGACCGGGACGTCGACCGATTTCCGGGACAACTGGGCCCTTGGATTCACTCCCGAATTCACCGTGGGCGTCTGGCTGGGCAGCTTTGATCGCAGGCCGCTGCCGGGCCGCAGCACGGGAGCCCTCGGAGCCGCCCCGATCTTTCGCGAAGTCATGATGCGACTCCACGAAGACCTTCCCCCCACCTGGTATGCCGAGCCCGACAACCTGGTGCACCGCGAGATCGACGAAATCAACGGGCTGCTGGTCAATCCGGATCTCCCCTTCCCTCCCCGTCGCTCCCGGAGCGAGCTGTTTTTGCCCCCCCATCTCCCGCGAATGGCTGATCGGGAGGACTACTCGGAGCAGGGACTCGGCCGGTTGCCTAACGCCTACTCCACCTGGTGGCCATCCGGGCCGCCTACGCTAAGGACCGCCGCCACCCTGGAGACACCCGCTCCCGGCGAAGCCGCAGAGGAATTCTCCGACCGACCATTCCGCATCGTCAGCCCCTTGGCCGGGACGGTGGCCTACATCGATCCCGATCTGCCCGCGGGCGGCAGACGGTTTCCCCTCCGCTTCGCCGGTACCGGGCGGGAACAAATCGAGTGGAGCAGCCCCACCTTGCGGATCGAAACCGGTGCGGAAAGATCCTGGCTGCTTCTGGAATCGGGCGAGCACGAGGTCATCGCAGTCGACCGCACGACAGGCCGGAAGGCGACGTCCCGATTCCGGGTGGAACTTTTCTGAAGCCGGCCGGAAGTAAAACGCAGACCTCCCCACTTCGATTTTGTTTCCCCACGCGGCGCTCGGGTCAGCGTGCGATCGTGTTCAGACCAAACGCGATGACCAGGGGAGTCGACACCACACTGACCAGCGAGGTGGCGAGCACCACCTGAATCGCCACCGCAGGACTTCCTCCGTAGATGCGGGCGAGAAAAATGGGAAACACGGCGGCGGGCATGGCCGCCTGGATCACCATCAGCCGCTTCAAATCCGGGTGCAGCGGCAGCAGGTGGACGGCGGTCAGCATGATCGCGGAGAGCAGCACCATGCGTACGAAGACGCTGCCGAGGCATACCCTCCAGGCGTCCTGCAGCACGTCCCGGCGAAAGAATCGTCCCATGGTGGCCCCGATCATGAGAATGGACAGGGGAACGGCGCAGCCTCCCAACATCTTCATGGCGCTGGCGACAGGAGCGGGAATCCACTGGTAGGCACCGGTATAGTTCAGCACGAGCGCGGCGAGAACGGAGAGAAACGGACCGTTGACGAGGGGGCGCCAGCCCGCGCGGCCGGTCAGAATGGCGAGGCCCACGCTCCAGAGGGCCAGTTCCACTCCCAGACCGTGAATAAAGACAAGCCCCATCGGACCGGAATTCTCGGAGAACAATTCGGCGATGATGGGGATCGGAAGGTAGCCATAATTTTGGATCCCGGCCCCAATAGCGAAGGTGCGCAATCCCTCCCCCCTGCGCAGCCGGATCAGCCAGCCGCAGGCAAGCGAAAGCAAAAAGCCGAGAAAAACAAAGGTGAATCCCGCACCGATGGCCCACAGGGCGGATGACACCTCGGTCAGCGCGGAGTTTCCCGGAATCACGGTGAGAATCAAACAGGGAATGAGCAGGTTCAGGGCCAGCCTCATCACGCCGAACTCGGTCTCCTCCGCGATCCATCTCCGACGATGGAGGAAAAACCCGACCGAGATCACGAGAAAAACGGGCGCCGTGGCCGAGAGAATGGTCCAGAAGGAGAGCATCTTCCCCGAATCTAGACATGGATACCCTCCGGCGAAAGCAACGGAGCCAAAATGTCACTTGCGGTCACGGGTCGATTCCCTTTACCCTGCGTGCAGTGCGCGCGTCGAGGAAACCGATCCACCCGAAAAGGAGAGGCGAGAGGTCGAATCGGGGTAATGCGCCGGGCGAAGCTTTGTTTTGGCGATTCTGTTGTTTGACTACCAGGATAAATGGGATGTAATGTTATTAAAATTTTCTTGACTTTTTACCTCTCAACTTGTTCTCTCGGGACAAATTATCAGAAATGAGAATCATCGGTGCAATTTTTTGCTCAATCTTGGCCCTGACCCATGGCCGCGCCCAGGATGCCACGCCCCGGCCCTCATCGGAATCGCTGCCGGTAGAGGTTTCCACCTCGGATACCGGTTCTTCGGCAAGATCGGAGAAAGCGACTCGTGAGTCGGCGAAACCTTTCTCGGGTTCGGCCCTGCCCAACCCGCCCGAGCTGCCCTCATCGATCCCCTCTTCTGCCATCCTGGAACAGGTGGACCGGGACACCCTCGATGTGCAGCTGCTCTTCGGGGGCATGGATCGTCCTTCGCCAGTGACTCCTCCCATGGCGGACCCCCTGGAGAAAAATCTCAAACAGGCCGAGGAACAGTGGTTCTCCGCCCGCCGGGAAAAGGAGAACGGCGCCATGCCGGGCCAGAAAAGCACCGACACACCCAAGTCGGAGACCGAGCCGGCGCTCGCTCCCCACCGGGCAGCCGGCAAGCCCACGCCGAGGTCGATCGCTCAAACCGAAGAAGCCAGCGTTCGAACCGGGGAAGAGCCGCCCGAGCAGAAAAGACCCTTCGCTCGACTCTTCCAGCGCAAAGAGGGAAGATCGGGTGGCGTGTTGAAAACGCTCTTCGGCAAAAAAGGGGACCAGATCGTTCCCCAAAAATAGTGATCTCTCTCCAGAGTCGTTCCCCCCTCTTCGCCCTCAGAAGCCGAACGAGGTGATTCCAGTGAGACTGCCGAGGCCTCTGATCAGGCCAAAAACCGACTTCCGGTGGGCCGGCACGGAGCCGGGATGTGACGAGCCCGTTTTCAGGCTCTGATTTTCGATCAAGAATTCTCCGAATCCCATCGTTTGTTGTGTTGCATGGTGTTCCTGAAAAATAAACCGTTCCTCACCATTCGCAATCACAATCCGGAGAGACAAGTCGCCGTCAACGGACCACTCCAGGCCGGAGGGTCCTCCGATCCGGCAAGGTCTTCGGCCAACGGCACCCCTGAAAGCCCCTGAAAGCAGGCACGCCCGGGGCTATTTTCGCTTGCGGAAGAGGTAATGATTGTCGGCCGTCACCGCGACAAAGCGCCATCCCTCCTTCTCGATCTCGGCGATGGTGAAAGGAAGCATGTTGAACTTGAGCAGCTTGGGCCGCATTTCTTCGGGAAACTGGATCTTGCCGTCTTCGCTGACTTCGATCCCGTTCTTCTCGGCCAACTTGCGGAAACCGATTTCGTCCATCTGCCGGGCGGCGAGGGCACGATATTCGTAAGCCGAATTCCCGATGAATCCGAGCCCCGTCATGAGATTGGCCAGACTCACCAGCAGAACGACAAAAAGCAGTGCGAAGAGGGTATATTTCATGTTCGGATTTCACCAGAATCCGTCGGAGTTGTAAAGCGTTAGGGTCGGGGAAATCCGAAGGAGGGAAATCGTGCTTCGCCCCCTTCTCCAACCGCCGATCTCGGGCTCGGGCAGCGGCGGCGGAGGGAACGATCTGCGGGCTTCTCTTCAGGGAAGATATCGCTCGCGCAGGTGGGCGAGATGGGCCTCGGACGATACCGGCGAACCCGCGGCACGCTCGATCAGTTCGTCGGGCAGATGTTCGCTGCCCGGTCGGTGGACCTTCTCCCGCATCCAGCGAAGGAGACCGGAGAATTCTCCCCGCTCCATTTCTTCACCGATACGGTCGGTCCGACGGGCGGCGGCCACCAGGTGCGAGGCGTTCAGGTTGCCCAGCGAGTAGGTGGGAAAATAGCCGAATCCTCCCATGCTCCAGTGGATGTCCTGGAGGCATCCCATGGCATCGTTCTCGACTTCAATGCCAAAGTAGGATTGGAACCTCGCATTCCACGCCGCGGGAATCCCGTCGAGTTCGAGGTCGCCGGCAAAGATCGCCTTCTCGATCTCGTAGCGCAGGATGATGTGCAGGTCATAGGTCACCTCGTCCGCCTCGACCCGGATGAAGGTTTTCTCGGCCTGATTGACGGAGCGGTAGAGGTCCTCCGGGGTGAGCCCCTCCAGGTTGGGAAAGTAGCGGCAGGCAACCGGATGCCAGACCTCCCAGAAGGCGAGGCTGCGCCCTACGTGATTCTCCCAGAGCCGGGACTGCGACTCGTGCACCCCCAGTGACACCGCATCGCCGGCAGGCAGACCGTAATCCTCGTCGGGCAATCCCTGATCGTAGAGACCATGACCAGCTTCGTGCAGGACACCGAAGAGGGAACTCCGGAAATCGGACCTGTCGTAACGCGTCGTCAAACGGGTGTCACGAGGTCCCAGGGAAGTGCAGAAGGGATGGACCGCGGTGTCGATGCGCCCGGCATCGAAGTCGAACCCGATCGCCTCGGCGACCTCCCGGTTGAAGGCCTGCTGCTTTTCCACGGGGTAATCCGCCGTCAGTTCCGGGGGCGAAAAGGTCTCACGGGCGCAGGCCTCGTCGACCAGGGGCACGAGATGTTGCTTCAGATCATCGAAAACGGCATCGATCCGGTCGACGTTGGCGCCCTGTTCGTAGTCGTCGAGCAGGCCGTCATAGGGCCGGTGGGAAAACCCACGGCAGCCGACCTGTTCACGACAGAGTTCGATCAGCTCCGAGAGAGGCCCTCGAAAGATCCCAAAATCTGATTTCTCGCGGGCTTCGCTCCAGGCCTCGTGTGCCAGGACCCGCGTCTCCGCCATTTTCCGCACCAGTTCGATGGGCAAACAGGTTGCTTTCCGATAGCGTCTATCCCACTCTCTGAGGTTGGCTTTTTCCCTGGGGTCGGTCCCGGCGTTCTCCATCGCTTCGGCGATCCAGTCGCCGACCTCCGGCCGCGTGAACCGGGTGTGGCTTTCACCGGAGAGGAAAGAAAGTTGGGCGGCCCGGTGCGCCACGGCCTTCCGCGGCATCTGGGTTTCCTGATCCCAGTTGAGCAGCGACTGGGTATCGTCGAGGAGTTGTAATTCGCGACTGAGTTCGCAGAGTTTCTGGTATGCCGATGTAGCCATCGGAAACAGTGAAACACCATCGGCGGATGGCAACCCGGATCGAGGCCGCGGTCGAGAACGGAGCGGACTCGGCCCCAGCCGGCCGGCTGAGATTTTTCGTTTCAGATTCGTGCCTCCGTCTTCTAGACTGGACGGACATGCCTTCTTTCCCCCGTCGAGACCTCCTCGCCGTCATCCTCTCCCTGCTCGCCTTCGGCGGAGGAAGCGCGATCTATTTCTCCCTCAGGGAGGATCGGCCCCTCATCGGCATTTCCCACACCCTCGACCCAGACTACGCGGCCGCGGTGGTCCGTGCCGGCGGGCGTCCCGTCACCCTGCTTCACGACGTGGAAAAAATCCCCGAACACCTGGAGCGCCTCGACGGCCTGGTGCTGCCGGGAGGACGCGACATCCCCCCGTGGACCTACGGCGAAGAGGCCCACCCCACTGTGGTCACCGTGTCCGAGGAACGATTTCAGTTCGAGTCGACACTGGCCAAGGCCTGGATTCGGGACACGGATAAGCCGGCCCTGGGGGTTTGCCTGGGGTGCCAGCTTCTCAACGTGGTCCAGGGGGGCACGCTGATCCAGGATATCCCCTCGGAGTTGGGCACCAACCACCGGGGCGGACGCCATCCCGTCACACTCGATTCGGATTCGCTCCTCTATCGCCTTTTCCGCCGGGAAACGCTGGTGGTGAATTCCCGCCACCACCAGTCGATCGACAAACCCGGGGAGGGCATCCGCATCGCAGGCCGGTCGCCTGACGGAGTGGTGGAGGCCATCGAACTCGTGGGCAAAGCCTTCGTTGTGGGGGTGCAGTGGCACCCGGAGAGCATGGCGAAAGATCCCCTCCAGCAGAGGCTGTATGGAGAATTGGTCCGGCAAGCCATCCTCGCCCGAAAAAACAAAGCATCGCGGCCGCCGAAGCCCCCGGGAATCACACTGGAAAAACCGGAATAGTCCGTAGAGTAACCCCGGTTGTTGCATGACTCGGTCGCTCAAGAAACTGCTCCGCCATCGGGTGGCTCGCCATCTGGTGATCTTTTTCGCGGCGACAGGGTTTCTCGTCCTGGTCTGCGGACTCCTCTTTCTCTTTTTCTTCGAGCGCAAAGCCTTCCATTACGACATCGAGGCGGTGGGGCGCCTGCCCAAAGAAAGCGTGGTGATCGATTCGACGAACACCCGGATCGGCTACCTCCACGGCTCCCACGGCTCCGACCTGCCCCTCGAAAACATTTCCCCCCACTTTCTCAACGCCGTTATCGCTCGGGAGGATTCCCGGTTCTGGTCCCACCACGGGGTCGATCACATCGGTCTCGTCCGCGCCCAACTCCGCAATCTGAAGGAGCAACAGATCATTCAGGGGGCCAGCACCATAACCATGCAACTCGCCCGGATGACTTTCGAACTCCGAGAGAGAAGCGTGGAGCGCAAATTGGTCGAAATGGCGATCGCGCGCCGGATCGAGCGACGCTACAGCAAGGAGGAGATCCTGCGGCTCTACGCCAACCGAATCTACCTCGGCACCGGAATGCACGGCATCGCCGAAGGCGCCCAGGGCTATTTCGGAAAAGAACCCTCGGCGCTGAATCTCTCCGAGGCGGCGATGCTGGCGGGCATCATCCGTGCCCCCAACGGTGTGTCCCCTTTCCGCTACCCTGAGGCGGCGCTCCGCGAGATGAGGACCACCCTCAACCGCATGGCGGAAGAAGGCATCATCACCCGAGAGGAGGCGGAGGTGGCCAAGCGCATCCGCCCCCGCATCCTTTCCCAGGACCGTTGGATGAAAATCCTGAAGCAGAAGCGACACCACTTCGGCGGAAACTGGTTCCTGAATCTCCTGGAGGCGGAAATGGAAAAACTCGCGCCCGGGGCCGAGAGCTATGGCGGATTCACCATCCGCACCACTATCGATCACCGCTTGCAGAGGAGCACCGAAGCCGCCATCGGGCGCTGGCTGTCCGGACTGGAACGGGTCGCAGGATACCCGCACCCCGTCTATCCCGCCGGGGGCGAGGAGGGAGAGCCAGGATACATCCAGGGCGCCGGCGTCGTCCTGGAAAACCGGACCGGAGCGATTCGCGCCCTGGTGGGGGGACGGGATTTCCGCCACAGCCAGTTCAACCGGGCGCTCCACAGCAATCGACAGATCGGCTCCGTGATCAAACCCCTGATCTATGCCACCGCCTTCGAAAACGGCTTGTTCCCCGGAACCCTCGTCGACGACAACGCCATCCGCCCCGGTGAGTTCGCCGGGAAAGAACGGGAAAACTGGAGCCCCGAAAATGCGGATGGCGAGCACAAGGGACTCCAACCGGCCGAGATCGGTCTCATCGAATCGAGAAACACCATGACGGTGCGAGTCGGAGAGTGGATCGGCCTCGATCGGGTCGGGAGGATGCTGCAATTCGCCGGCATCGTCGACCGCTCGACTCCCCTGACTCCCCAGGTCTACCTGGGCAACCTCACCTCCAGTCTGCTGGCTCTGACGTCGGCCTACACCGCCTTTCCCAATCACGGAGTTCGCCATGAACCCTTCCTCGTCGCGTCCATCCACGACCGCGAGGGGACCCTCGTCTATCGGGGGGAACCCGCGAACTACCGCCTCTTCAGCCGGGAAGCCGCCTGGATGACATCGTCCATCCTGGAAAAGGTCGTGGAACAGGGTGGTTCGGGCAGCCGGTTGCGGCGCTGGGGCTTCGATGCCCCTGCGGGGGGCAAAACGGGAACCACGGACCGTTTTGTCGACGCTTGGTTTATCGGCTACACCAGCCGGCTCACCGGAGGATTCTGGGTAGGGTTCGACCGTCCCATCCCCATCCTGGAGGGAGCCTACGGCGGTAGAGTCGCCCTGCCCGTGTGGAAAGAGACCATGGATCACGCGCGGGAAGTGGGCTATCGCTTCGAGGATTTCGAGCCACCCGAGGAGATTTTTCCCCTGCGTCTCTGCCGCCACCGCGGACTGTTGGCATCGCCCCGGTGCGAGGAAGTGGGGTGCGCCTACACGGAGCAGGTTCCCTCTACCATGATTCCCCGGGCGTTCTGCGACGGTTCTCATCGGCCGGCGGGTATCGACGTCGATTCCCGGTGAATTCGTCTTGATATCTTTTTCCCCAGATTCCAAGGTCGTCTGCTCCAGGAACCGATGGCTACAGCAAGAGAACCGATCAACCGCGGTGACGGTGCCGACGGCATCCCGCTATTTCCCGGATTCGCCCGTCTCTGGGCCTGCGCCACTCTCATCCACCAACTCGCCTTCACCTTCTGGGCCGAGTCGTGGCCCGGGTGGCTACTGGTCCTCTGCGCTGTAGCGGTGCTCTTTCAGCCGGCCTGTCTGCTCCGCTTCGCTTGGCTGGTGGTCGCGGCACTGCTCAATCTTTTCAACAAACTGCCTTTCGTGCCCAACCACGTTCTCTTCGAGGGAATGCTCCATCTCACCATGGTGATTGCCATCGGAGAATTCCTCATTCGCGGGGGCGGCTGGTCCGCCATCCGGTCCGCTTCTCGACCGGACTCCCGCACCCTGCTACTGGTCACCGCCCTGGGAATCAAGGCGCTCTATCATCTCCAGCCATTTTTCGAGGAGAACTACTTGTTGGGCTCTCTTTCCACCGCCCTGATGCTGTGCGGGGTGGGCGTTTTTCTCTTTGGAAGGCCGCCGGTGGTCAGCGGAGAGCCCTTTCTGCTCAGAGTGGCCCCCGTGCTCCGCTATGCCCTGCTCATCACCTATTTCTGGGCAGCCGTGCAAAAGCTGAATTTCGACTACCTCGATCCCGCGGTCAGTTGCGCGGCCCAACTTCACGTGGAAATCGCGCGATACTTCGGTCCCTTGGTCCCGACGGCCACCTGGGCGCTCCACGCGGCCATCTGGGGTTCCCTGTTCTTTGAGATCGCCATTCCTCTCCTGCTCTTCAATCCGAAAACCCGGCTGGCCGGTTTCGTGGCGGCGGTCTGGTTTCATCTCTGGCTCTCCATTCATCCCGCCGCCGGGATCTACAGTTTCACCTCCCTGATTCTGGCCATGCTGTATCTGTTTCTCCCCGTGGGTATGAGGGAGGAATTGCACGGGATATTCAAGCGCCAGCTCCGCTCCGTCGGGGGCGGAGACGCCGATCGAGGACAGTTCCGCACCAACGTGATCGTCACCGCCTGTTTCTTCGCCGCGCTATCCACCCAGATTGCGATGTATCTGCTGATCGACCGGTCCTACGAGGTCTTCGATCGAGCCAACCGCGTGGGATTCGCCGTCTTTTTTGCCTGGGGCCTCTGGTTGGGTGGGTGTTACCTCGTGGCAGGTTTCCGCTCCCGGCAGCTCGCCGACGACCGGCTCCCGACACCGGCACGCCCCACGCTGGCCTGGGTCGGGCTCATCCTGGTGCTGGCCAACGGGTTCTCTCCCTGGGTCGGCGGCAAGACGCAGACCTCTTTTTCCATGTACAGCAACCTGCGTTCCGAAGGCGAGGGCAATCACCTCTTCCTTCGGCGGATTGATTTGCTCCCCTTTCAGAGGGACATGATCACCGTTACCCGTGCTGAACCGAGCATTCTCGATCCTTCACCAAAACCCAGCGGAATCCGCAACTTCGCCAACCCCGGGCACAGCGTTCTGCCCTATTTCGAACTCCGTCGCCTCCTCAGCGAGCACGAGGGTGACTTCGAGGTCGAGTACGAACACCAGGGCGAACTCAAGCTTGTCAGTCGCCGGGGCGCCGAAATCGACGGCGACACCAACCTGATCGAACCCATCCCCCTGCTCGCGAGAAAGTTCCTCTGGTTTCGGCGCCTCAATTCCCTCTCGGGCCCCATGCCCTGCACGCACTGAGAGGGAACGGAAGAGTTGGCTGATTCGGAGGTATTGGTCTCCTGGACTCTGCCCGATCGGACTTCCCTTGTTTCCCCTCTGCCTGCCGCAAACTACCGGCGAGGGTGGGAGACCAGATGCGCGTGAGAGGCCCTCTGCGCCTCCCGACTGCCCCACAGGAGAAAGACCAGGCCGGCGAGCGCGCACCAGATGGAGTCTGCGATCAGCGCATTTCTCAAAAACACCCACGCCGGTGGCTCGAACTGGGGAAGACCGGTGGTCTGGCTCTGCCACCAGCCGGCCAGGCTCGGCTCATAACCGGGAAACACGGCCCAGGCGTAGGTGTTGCCGGCGACGTAAAAAATCACACTGGAGAGGAGAACTCCACACCACAGAAGCGGCCAGCGGAACCGGGTCACCCCGGAAAAAAGGCTGCCGACAAATGCCGCCCCCACAAAGAGTCCGGCGGTGAGCAGCGTGTAGGAACCAACGCCCCCTCCCCCGCTCAGCCAGCCGATAAGCAGATCGCTGCACACGATCATCAGGGCCGGCATCCACCAGAAGCCCCGACCCAGGAGGAGTCCTCCACCGAAGCAGAGAGCCATGGTCGGCGAAGTGTTGCTCAGTTCCGGAAACTGCGAGGCCGCCACCCGGTAGAGGACGGCGAAGACGATCAGGGTCCAGACGAGGTAGCCTTTCTTCATCTCCGATGTGTCGGATGGGGACAGGCCATGAGAGCCTTCCCCCACAAGTTCCTCGCCCGGCCTAGAGGCTGTTCAATTTGGCGATGATGTCGTCTTTCATCATGATGCCGACCTTGGTCTCCTTGACCTCCCCTCCCTTCATGAAGACGAGAGTGGGAACATTGCGCACGCCAAACTTCATGGCCAATTCCCTCTCCTGCATGACGTCGACCTTGGTGACCTTGGCGCTCCCCCCCAGGTCGGCGGCCACCTCATCCAGCACGGGTGACAGCATTTTGCAGGGACCGCAGTGTTCGGACCAGAAATCGATAACCACCGGCACTTCGGCGGACTCGGCCTCGGCGGCGAAGTTATCACTGGTGAGATTGACAATGGATTCGTGTGCCATGATTCAGGAGTGGATGAGTTGATTGTTCGGGAAGGGAGACTAGCACGTCTCGCGAAAAAGTCTCCCCGTCTTTTGCCCAATCCAGACGACGGGGCGATAGCCCCGCTTACAGGGTGACTTGCGGTGGCATTTCATCCCGGAAACGGGACAAAGCACGAGGGACAGGGTTCAGCGGTCAACCGCCGGGACTCAACTTGGTCCACAACTCCAAGATCAGCACAGCCAGGGATACCAGGAATACGAAGAGAGCAAAGAGCATGCGCGTTATGCGGTTGAAGGGTTCAAATCACCTTTGAACTCATGTTCGTCAATATCTCGATGGCGAGCACCGCGATGGCCAGGAGCAGGGCGATGATGGCAAAGGGCAGGAGGCCTGCGTCGACGTTTTCGTCCTCCCATTCCTCTTCCTCGTCATCCACCCGAGTCGACTGGATGTTCGGCTTCTGCGTGATCGCCGGCTGGGGCGCACCCAGATTCTTGGTGGCTGGGGGGAGCGGTGCGGCTCCGCCACCGCCGAGCGGGACGGTAGCCCTTCCCGGAGTGGAGGGCACTTTGCCCAACGGAATCGTTTTGGCCCCGATCGGGGTTCCCCCGGGAGCGGGTGCTCCGGGCTTGGCCAGGGGAATGGTCTTTGCCCCCGGAGGACTGGGTGCGAGTTGGGGGCTGGCCGGTGCCGGCACCGGGGGCGCGGCGGCTG
>CAZLUZ010000010.1:0-43234 GCA_964562825.1 uncultured Akkermansia sp. | reverse complement strand
CCCCGACGTGACGAAGCGCTCTGCCTGAAACTCGCCCACCAGCTGACCGGGAAAATCAAAGGGGCCCTCATCGCGACCCAGATCGAAGTCGCGAACCCGCTCGATAAAGGCCTCCACCTGAACTTCCCCATCCAGATTCAGAGCCGGAGGTTGGAAAAAGACAATTTCCCCCCACCGCTGATTGGTCACGAACAACGAAGCCAGGTTCACCACATCGGCCGAGGAATCGACCTGGAACTGGAGCCGTCCCGAAGTTCTCGACCATTTCCCCGTGGCCTGAAGGATGCCGGACCGGTCGCGCACCTCGAACCGAGAGATCTTGAGCTGGTCGATCTCCCCGTTGTATTCGGCATCGACCTCCAGTCCCAGCACCGGGTAACTCGTGCCGCGTTTGCGGAAAGTGGCCGCGGAAAACATCGCGGTGCCCGAGGTCATGGAGAGGTCCCGGAGATCCCCCTGGAACTCGATCTGGAGCTGGGGATTCTCGCCGGAAAAATCGAAAGTCTCGACGAAATCGATCCATCTCTTCAGCATGGGCATCCGGGACAGCGCCATCTCCACCACCTCCACCCCGGGAGAAACCTCCTGGGAGGTCCGGTTCGGAGCACGGAACAGCGAACCCCGCACCCGGACATCCACCCCGCCCAGATTCGCCTCCATCCGCACCACTTCGATGAGACTCTCGGTCAGCGCAACGCGCCCGGAGATGTCGCGGATCTCCAGGCGCGAAGGCTTCTCCGGAGTATCGCCCTCGAGCGGGAGGCTGAGGGTGGCATCCTGGATATCCAGGGAATCGACGGAGATTCGCTTCTCGAAAATCTGCTCCAGCCCCAGATCGAGATAGACGTCGTCAACCTCGGCGAACAGTTCCCGACGGGCCGGATCGCGGTAGAATCGAACGTCCTCCGCCACCAGCCCGCGGAATGCTCCCAGGGTCAGTTTGCCGATATCCACATGGTACCCCTGCCGGGCCAGCTCCTCCTCAACCAGTTCCCGCCAGGTATGGGTGAATCCCTGTTTCCGGGCATAGATCCCCGCCCAGACAAGACCGCCGATAACGAGCAGACAGAGAAAGACGAATACCCGGCGGATCGCTACCATGACCCTCAAGAAAACCGCAGGCGGCGGCCTTCGCAAACTGGATTTTTTTGGCTCCCACCTTTAACTGGGGCATGCGCATCATCGCAGGAAGCTCGGGGGGAATTCCCATACGTGTCCCCCGGGAGACGACCCGCCCCACGACCGACCGGGTGCGGGAGTCGGTCTTTTCCAGCCTGGGCACCCTGGTCGAGCGGGCCAGGGTGCTCGATCTCTACGCTGGCTCCGGCTCGCTCGGGTTGGAGAGCCTGAGTCGCGGCGCGGCATGCGCCTGCTTTGTCGACGATTCCCGGGCGGTCTGTGAAGTGATCCGCCAGAATCTACGCCGGGCTCGACTGGAGGACCTTGCCGAGGTGAGATGTCTGCGGGTCGAGCGGTTTCTCGCCGCGGCAGGCCAAATCCGATTCGACCTCATTTTCGCCGATCCCCCTTACGCCAGATCGGAAACAGAGCGGGAGGCCCTGGAGCACTTTCTCCGCCACGAGTCGCTCCCCGGAGCGCTGGAATCCGGGGGGCTTCTGGTGCTGGAGAGCGACGCCCGGTCCCCCCTGCCCGAGGTGCCCTCGCTGAGGAAGGTCCGCGAAAAGCGGTACGGAGATACCCGCATCACCTTCTTCTCCCCGGCAGACCGGGTGACGGCCGAAGCATCGGAAGGATGATCCCGCTCGCCCCCCGTTACCGTCGCTCCTGACAGCTCGCCGGAGCTACTTTAAGAACCCTGGGCTTGAGAACCGCCTCGCCCGGGACAAACATCTCCTGACGCTCCACCCCATGTCGCGATCCCTGGTCTATCTGTTGTATAACCTGCTTCTGCCCTTAGCCCTCGTCGTCGGGTTGCCCGGCTATATCTCCAAAGGGCTGAAGCGGGGCAATCTGGGCCGGAATTTCCGGCAACGCTTCGGCCGCTTGCCCCGGGCTATCGCGGAACTCGACTCCCGCCCTCTCTGGATTCATGCCGTCAGCGTGGGAGAGGTGCTCGTGGCCTCGAAAATGATCCGTGCGATCCGGCTCATCGACCGGGAACAGCCCATCGTTCTCTCAACCACCACGACGACGGGATACCGGGTCGCGGAGAAGGAACTGGGAACCTCGCGCAAGATCTTCGTCATTCACAATCCCGTCGACCTGAGCCCGGTGGTTCGGAAGGTTGTCCGACACATCAACCCCAGGGCATTGGTTCTCGTGGAAGCGGAAATCTGGCCAAACCTCGTCCTCCACGCCCGGTCAAAAAACATCCCCGTGCTGTTGGCCAACGCCCGATTATCACCCCGGTCCGAGCGACGCTATCTCCGATTCCGAAACCTGATTGAACCCGTTTTTTCCCAGATCGACGCCGCCTCGGTGCCCTTTCCCTCCGACGTGGACCGCTGGACCGCCCTCGGCATCCGCCGAGAATCGATCCGGGTGGTGGGAAGCGTGAAATTCGACGAATCCGTAGCGGAGAGACCGGGAGCCCGCATCACCGAATTGGCAGACTGGTTGGAATCAACCGGCTGCGACCGGGGGCGCCGCATCTTCCTCGGGGGGAGCACCCATCCGGGAGAAGAACGAATCTGCGCGGATACCTGGAGCACCCTGACCCGGGACCATCCCGATCTCGCCCTCGTCCTCGTGCCCCGTCACGCGGAACGTGCCCCGGAGATCGACGCGGACCTCCGCCGGGCCGGGTTCGATCCGATCTTGCGCTCCCGCACCCGGCAGAGGAACGGCAGTGACCGAGCCACCCAGAAGGAAGCATCTACCCCTGATCGTGGAAGGAATAACCCAGATCGATCCGCCAGTTCCAAGCGCATCTGGATATCGGACACCACGGGCGAATTGAGAGCCTGGTTCCACCTCGCCAGCGTCGTATTCATGGGGAAAAGTCTCGGCGCAAAGGGCGGGCAGAATCCGGTCGAACCCATCCTCGCGGGCAAACCGGTCATCGTCGGGCCGGAGATGCAGAATTTTCGCGAAGTCGTCGCCGATCTCGTGTCCCGGGAAGGGATAACCCAGATCGATGACGCCGCGGGTCTGGTGGAGGCGGTGGCCCACTTCATCGTGACACCGGAAACGGGCAAGGAACAGGCCGCGCGGGGCATCGCCGCGCTTCTCGCCCACCACGGAGCGGCCACCCGCACCGCGGAGTGGATTCTCGACACTTCGGTCCATTTCCGCTCGTCCCCCTCGAACTCCGCACCGGCCTGAATGCGCATCCCGGCGCCACCGGCGGGAACGACGCCCTCACCCTCCACCCGTGCGAGCCAGCGGGGCCCGCTCCGACTCCTCCTCGCTGCGCAGCATCCTCCCGGCACCGACGATGGACTGGAACCCCCTCAGCCGTAGTCCTTCCACCCGCTCGATGCTCCAATCCGTCTCGCCGATCTCGCGCCAGGTCTCCTCGTCCATGAGGATTTCTCCGGGGCCAGCTCTGCCGCAGAGGCGAGCCCCGAGATTGACCCTCGCCCCCAGCACCGTGTAGTTCAGGCGATCGGCCGATCCCATGCATCCGGCGAGAACATCCCCGGTGGCCAATCCCACTCCGATCTGGATATCCATGCCCGTCTCCCCATTGATCCGGTCTCTCTCCTCTCGCATCGCGCGGGCGGCGCGGCAGGCGTTCAGGCCGTTGTTGCCGTAGCTCTTCAACGCGCCAAAAACCGCCATGATCTCGTCGCCGACAAACTTATCCACCACTCCGAGGTTCTCTCGCACCACTCGGGTCATGGCGGTCATGTGTTCGTTCAGTATCTCGATGACGTCCTCCGGAGGCATCGTCTCGGTCAACTCGGTAAACCCGCGGATATCACAGAAGAGAACCGTGACCCGCCTGACTTCTCCTCCCAGTTCCGGGTTCAGGGTTCCCTCGATCATGGCCTGCGCCACGGACTCGTCGCTGACCTTTTCCAGCAGATTCCGGTATTGTTCTTTCTCCCTCAGGTCCCGCATCATCTCGTTGAAAGCGATTGTCAGCTCCCCGAGTTCATCCCGGGAGCGCACCGGAATCTCCTCTTCCAGATTGCCCTCACGCACCCGGCGGGTTCCCACGGACAGATCGCAAATGGGCACGGACAACTTTCGAGCGAGGATCCAGGCGCAGGTCATTCCGACCAACAATCCGGCGAGACCGATCCCGCTCCCTTTCAGCCGGAGATCGTTCAGTTCGGCTCTCAGTTCACTGAGGGGAAAGGCCGCCACCTGCCAGGCCACGTTGAGCGGCGAATCGGGATTCAGGGCGCAGTAGTGGATATAGTGCGGTTCGCCATGCAGATCGGCCTCGAAGGTTGCCAGGTCAAAACCTGCGCCCTTTCGGGCCATCTCCTCCCGCACCGCCCGCTCCAGATCCTCCATTCTCGCCTGTTCCAACCCGTTATCGCTCTCCCCGGAGGAGTAACGGGAGGGATACAGTTTCCCCCCGATATAGATCGCGTTCTCGAAATGCCCCTCTCCGGTCTGCTGATGATATCGATCGATCAGCCTTTCCGCCCCCGTTTCCGTGGTGGTGAGACTCATGAGAAACCCGCCGAGCAATTCGCCGCTCCCGGGATCCCGCACCGGCGTGATGATCACATCGCGCACCACCTCCTCCCCATTTTTCAGGGTCTCGGGCAGGTAGGCGATCTGCTGGATGTCCTCGCGTTGCAGCGCCTCGAGTTGCGACCGGATCCGGCTCGCCTCTGCGGGGGAACGCTGCCCCGCGCCCCGCCCACTCCAGCCCGACTCCAGGTAAAAAATCTCGCCCTCGAGGTTCATCACCGCCAAAATGGGAAGATTCCGGCCTGCCGGTAACGAAACAACCGAGGGCTTGCGTTCTCCTTCGCCTTTGCCCCTCCCGGTAGCCGGCCGCACCTCGGCGAGTAGCTCCTTCAGCATTCCCGCCGCCGGGGCCCCGTCCGCTTCGGGTTCCCGCAGGCGGGCCACGACGAGTTCCGACCGGGCCAACCTCCGTCCCAATTCGAGAAAACTCTCCGAGCGTTTCTCTCGGGCTTCGAGGATGGCCTGCACCTGGTTGCCGAATCGCCTTTGAAACTGCCGCTCGTAGGCGTTGCGCACCTTGTTTCCCGTCAACTCGATCACCGCCACCGTCACGAGCAGGGTAGAGAGGAGGAAGGAAAGTAGCAATTTTGTCTGAAAGCGGAGTCCTCGTCTCATATCTCGCGATGTCTAGGAACCCTTCCGGCGGTCGACGGTTCCGGATTTATCCCACCTTTCGGGTCTTCGCCCTCTCCTTGGCTCGCCGCGCGGCGATCTTTTTGCGCAGGGCGGGCCAGTATTCCCGGCCCGCGATGTAGCCGGGACAACACGTCGCCCCGCAACCGCAGGGATGATCCTCCCAGTTCTCCAGGTCGAATCCGTAGTTGAAAAGCAACTCCTCTCCCCTGCGGATATCTCGGATCGACCAGATCCAGATTTCCCCGTCCTCGATGTAGGCTTCGCAGTTTGCGTCGCAGCCGTGATTGATCAGTCGCGCCGCGTTGTCGGGGACGTCTCCGTCGATATCGTGATCGTCGTCGAGCGTGAAGATGTAGACCGCGGCCTCACCGGTCTCCTTGTGCCGGTCCATCTGTTCCCACCCGCGCCGGTCGGATTCCTCCTTGTCGATCTTTTCTCCAATGTATTGAATGACTCGGGTGTCCTCCGGGATGAATTTCGTGGCGAACACCCCACGGCCATGGATTCCGGACCGGCGCACCTCGCACCACTCGGAGTCGCAGGATTCTCCGGGCAAAAGAGCGCTCATGATTCATCGGATGGTAGGGGGAGCGAGATCGCCAGCCATTTCGACTCCAGATCGGGCCAACCCGCATCGTGATAGAGCAGGCCCGACAGAGTGAGGGCATCCTCGGGTCCAAACCCGGACCTTCTCAGCACCAGACTCAATCGCCGGCCATCCCGGGATCGCTCTACCTCCTGCGGTGCGTCGGAATGGATCAGATTCCGATCGCAGAAAAAGTAAACATCCTCCGCACCGGCAAATTTCCGCCCGTCCGCCTCGAGGGTAAGCCGGAGAAATCCGTCCTCCACTGCCAATTCGCGTTCCCACGACCCGGGAATCTCGGTGGGCCCCTCCCTTCTCTGTTCGGTAAAAAAACGCTCCCATTTTCGGTCCCGCTCGGGTTCGCCTTTGCGCACCACGGGCAGCTCCAGTTCCAGGTCGTGCCATCCGGGGTGGCAACTCCGGGCACAGGCCATGAAGGAAACCCGGGCGCGAATCGTCAACCTGTCCCCCTCGATCTCCCCCGGAGTCTCGATCTCGGTGAGCAGACAGACATCCCTCTCGTATCCGTAGGCCTCGTGCCGGGCCATCCGGATGCGCTCCGGCACCGGCCACTCCAGCGGCCCCGGGACGAATCCGGGGGGAAGTTTCCACTGGATCGATGTCGGCACTCCGACGATTCCCGGCGCCCTCCAGTAGGTGTGGTAGCCCGCCTTGTGGCGGAGAAACAGGCCCACCGTAACCGATTCCCCCGGAACGACGCCATCCTGGTCCGAGACGAGTTGCAACGCCGCCAGGCCTGGTTTGGCCACGGGTTCCGATTCCGCGCCCACGACGACGCGAAGGGCAAAACAACCGAGCAGAACCATGTGACCGACCACCCTCATTTGAGAACCCTATCCCTGCCACCAAACATCGCGTGGGTCAAGACGGGGCAACAAAAGCCCCGGAGATACCGGGAAATCAACCGCCCACGGGAGCGGGCCGCAGCCCGATCGCCTCTTCCGCCCGGGAAAACTTCACCCCCACGGTTTTGGAGACGCCGAACTCCTCCATGGACACTCCATACATGACGTCGGCCCGGGACATGGTGCGCTTGCTGTGAGTGACGATGATGAACTGACTCTTGCCGATGAAACGGTCCAGGACCCGAATAAATCGAGCGATGTTGGCCTCGTCGAGGGGCGCGTCCAGCTCGTCGAGCACACAGAAGGGAGAGGGTTTGACCATGAAAATGGCGAATAGCAGGGCCACCGCTGTCATGGATCGTTCCCCGCCCGAAAGCAGACTGATACTCTGCAGCTTCTTCCCGGGTGGTTTGGCGATGACCTCGATCCCGGCCTCGAGGGGATCTTCGTCGTCGAGGAGCACGAGATCGGATTGCGCCTTCTCGCCGAACAATTCCTTGAACATCTCGCGGAAATTCGTCCGCACCTGGGCGAAAGTCTCGGAAAACATCTTCCTCGTGTCGCGGTTGATCCTGGCGATCAGTTTGAGCAACTCCTCCTTTGCGTTCTCCAGATCCTTCAATTCGCGGAGGTTGAATTGGTAGCGTTCCTCCAGTTCCTCGTATTCGGAAATGGCGTCGAGGTTGACCGGCCCCATCGAATCGAGCTTGGACCGCAGGGCTCCCACCACCTCCTCAACAAAGGCCCAGTCCGGTTCCGCCTGTTCGGAGAATTCCTCGTTACCCTCGCCGGACTCGCTGTCCCCTCCCCCGTAGCTTCGGGCGCGCTTTTGTTCGTCGATCACGGCGAGGAACTGATGGCTGTCCGGCTCGAATCCCTCGAGATCCGTCCGGTACCGTTCCCTCGTGTTTTTGAGCAGGTTGTCGATGTGGATCTCGCACTGCGACACCTGCAATTCTTCACGATTTCGTTTCTCCGCCACTTCCTGCACTTTCTTCCGCTTTCGGGTCAACTCTTCCTCGCCCGCCTCGATGCGGGCGATGAACGCGCTCCGTTGCTCCTGGAGCCGGTCACGCGCCTCGACCTGCTCGGCGCGCTCCGCGGTCTTCGTCTCGATCCGTTGGCGCAACTCGGCAGACTCTGCCTCGCCGCGCCGAATTCTCTCGCGAAAATCATCGGTCTCCTCGCGCCGGCGCACGATCAGCTGTTCCAGCTCCGCCAAGCGATTGGCCATGGGGATCCTCTGATTCTGCAAATTCTCCAGTGTGCCCTTTTCCACCGCCAGCCCCGTGCGCACGTCCTGGACCAGCCGATTCAGCTCGTCCTCCCTCTCCCGAGCCGCCTCCAGCCGCGAAGAGGCCCGGTCGATGCGGAGGTCCATCTCCGCGATCCCCGCGTTGCTCTCCTCCAGTTCGGCTCGGTGCCCCACCATACTCTCCTCCAGTCCCACACCCCGCTGACGAATCTGTTCTTCCTCCCGCTTGATGTTCTCGATCCGGTTGACCAACGCGTTCCGTTCGTTCTCCACGAGCCGGAGCTGCCCGTCCAGATTCGACGCGTAGACCTTTTTTTCCTGAAGTTTCTGCCTCGCCTCGTCCAGGGACCCCTCGAGCCGTGAGACCCGCTCGCTGAGTTCGTCCCGGCGCTTCTGCATCTTCTGCACCTCCTCGTTCAGCGATTGGGTCAGCCGGGAAAGATCGCGAATCTCCGTCTGCCTCTTGAGAAAAGAACCCGAATCGTCTCCGCTGGCTCCGCCGTGGATCACTCCCTCCCGAGAAATATAATCCCCCTCCAGGGTGGCCACGGCGAGTTGCGGATGATTCCCTCGAAGTTCGAGGCCGCTCCGGAGCGATTCGGTGATGACGACATCCCCCAGGAGTTGATCCATGAGAGGACGCACCACCTCGTCCGGCCGCACCGCATCCAGAGCCCAGATCACCGCCCCGGGAGGAAGTTCCCGCCGTTCCCTGCCGGCAGTTCGTCTCAGGTGATCCGCCGCGATGAGCGAGGCCTTGCCCAGCATGCCTTCCTTGAGGGCCTCGATGACGCGCTCCGCGACTTCGAGTCCATCGATCACCACCGTCTGCAGCTGATTTCCCAGCGCCGCCTCGATCGCACCGGCAAATAGATCTTCCGTCTCGAGAAAGGCGTAGAGGGGCTTCCGCTCGGTCCCCTCGAGCAAATCACTGTCCTCGAATCCCTTGAGCACCGCCTGGGTTCCCTTGGCGAAGCCCTCTCCTTCCGCGACAAGCTGCTCCAGCACATCCAGCCGGGAAACCTTTTCCGCATTCATCTTGTGCAGTCCGGAAAGCTCTTCGAATCGGGCCAGAGCGTTCTCCTTGGCATTCCGGTAGCGTCGCACCATCCCCTCGAACTCCTCCTCATCCCGGACGATGGCCGCCTTGTGCTCGTCGACCAGAATCCGCAACTCCGCGGCCTCGCCGTTCTTGCGCTCCTCTTCGCGCCGCAATTCGCCGAGTTCATCGGTCAACTCGAGCAGCCTCTCCTTGTCGGTATCAAATTGCAGGGAATTCGCCGCAAGCCGGGCGGTCAGACTCGCCACCTCGGATTGAAACCGGCTTTTCTCGCGCTCGGCATGACGCAATTCCCCGACCAGCGCTTCCCGCGCCTCGATGGCCTCGCCGCGCTCTTCCTCGTATTTCCTCAGGATCTCCTCCTGACTCTGCAATCTCTCCTCCACCGTGTTCAGCGTCTCGGTGGCCATGGCCAGTTCCTCCTGCTGCAGGGCCAGCTTGTGCGACGACTCCTCGATGTCGGATTCGTTTTTGCCGATGAGAATGCTCTGCTCGTGAGCGCGTTCCCCGTTGAAATGAATGCGATTCACCGCGGACTCGATCTCGTTCTGCAGCGAGGAGATGGAGGCCTGTAGCTCGCTGATCCGTCCCTCCAATTCCTGATGCTGGAAGCGGGCCGAAGCCATCTCGGCCTGGCGATGCTCGATTTCGTCCTCCAGGGCACTCTGCTCCTGACGCAAAAGCTGGCTGGACTCGCTCATCTCGGACTGCATCGCCAGCAGTTCCCTCCACTGGCGATGGCTGTAGTGGAGATCGAGGACCCTAACCTCCTCCTGCAGGTTCTGGAAGCGTCGGGCCTTCGATGCCTGACGGGCCAGCGACCGGATCTGCCGCTCCTCTTCCGCGATGATGTCACGCACCCGCAACAGGTTGGCCTCGGTGTAATCCAACTTGCGCAGGGCTTCCTTTTTCTGCGCCTTGAACCGGGTAATGCCCGCCGCCTCCTCAAAGACGGCGCGACGGTCCTCGGGTTTCGAGCTGAGCAACATGTCGATCTTGCCCTGCTCCATGATCGAATAGCTCGTCCTCCCGATGCCCGTCCCCATGAGAAGCTCGTGCACATCTTTGAGCCGGCAGGGACTGTTGTTGATGAGATATTCGCTCTTGCCGTCCCGATAGACCCGACGCCCGATGGCCACCTCGTCGAACTCCGTGTCGAGAGCCTCGGCGCAGCCGGCCAGGGTCAGAACCACCTCCGCCATGCCCAGCTGAGCCCTGCGGTCGGTGCCGTTGAAGATCACGTCCGCCATCTCCCCTCCGCGCAGGGCCTTCGCCGAGGTCTCCCCGAGAACCCACCGGACCGCGTCCACGATGTTGGACTTGCCGCAGCCGTTCGGACCGACGATACCGGTGACCCCCTCGTGAAACTCCAGCTTGGTCTTATCCGCAAACGACTTGAAGCCGTGCAGCTCGAGCGTCTTCAGAAACATGGCTATTCAACTGACAACCGCAGCACGGCCCCACCGGCGGGATCCTCCCCCTTCCGCAGGACACCCGCGTCCGCTTTGACTATCAAAAGTGAGAACATTCTCTCCGCCCCCAACTGATGTCGAGCAAATTTTGGGAAGATTTGATCTCTCGGGTTTCCGAAATATTTCGCGGAAACTCGGCCTCTTTTTTGTGAAACTTCTAAAAGTTATGTCCATTTTCTTAGAAATTTTTGAATAAAAGTTTGCAGCTTTTTCGTTTTCCGAGAAGTTATCTGCAGAGCAGTCGGAAATCGCGGTTTCCTCGCTCGACAATTTTCAACTTTGTGCGGAACGGGGCGGCCCGGCTATTCGGATTCTAATTCGATTGCCGGGCCGTTTTCCGTGTCCGAATCGAGATGGGTGCGAGGCCCCACCCTGAGGGGCTCACGATTCCATCGCGGAAAGACGTCCCTTTTGGCCTTTATGTCAGGGGCCTTTCCATGGTATGGGCTTTCTCGATGCGCTGGTTTCTTCTTTCCGTCCTCTCCCTGACACTCGGCACCTTCTCGGCGGGTGCCGATCGTCCCAACATCGTTTACATCATGACCGACGATCTCGGCTACGGCGATCTCGGCTGTTACGGACAGAAAGTCATCGCGACACCCCATATCGACGCCATGGCCGCCGCAGGGTTGCGGTTCACGGATCATTACGCGGGACACACGGTCTGCCGTCCTTCCCGGCTCGTCCTCTGGTTGGGCCAGCACGTCGGCACCACGGGTATCGACGGCAACCTGCCCCATTCCTTGAACGGGACGGAGCGGACGGTGGCGAAACTGCTACAGGAGGCCGGTTACGCGACCGGTGGCGTCGGCAAGTGGGCCCTCGGCAACGTGGACTCTCCGGAGGAGGTCGACAATCCCGGGCACCCGAACCACAACGGCTTTGACTACTGGTTCGGCTACCTCAACCAGAGCAATGCCCACAACTTTTTTCCGCCCTTCCTCTGGGAGAACATGAAGCAGGTCCCCCTGGAAGGCAACGTCCTCAGCGACGACCCCAGGGCACGTGGCCGGGTCGCCGTGAAGCGGGTCACCTATTCCCACGACGTGATGACCGATGCCGCGTTCGACTTCATCCGCCGTCATCGGGATACCCCGTTTCTTCTCCACATCCACTGGACGATTCCTCACACCAACAACGAGGGAGGCCGGTTCACCGGCGACGGGATGGAGGTTCCGGACTACGGTTCCTACGCGGACAAAGACTGGCCTCAACCGGAGCGCGGTTTCGCCGCGATGATCGAGCGGATGGACCGGGATGTCGGCCGGCTCTTCGCCCTGCTCGAGGAAGTCGGGCTCGATGAGTCGACCATCGTGTTTTTCACCTCGGACAACGGCCCCCACCAGGAGGGCGGACACCGGCATGAATTTTTCGACTCCAACGGGCCGCTCAAGGGCTACAAGCGCTCGATGCACGACGGGGGAATCCGGGTGCCGCTGATCGCGCGCTGGCCGGGCAAAGTGCCCGCCGGCACGGTCACCGATCATCCCTCGGCCTTCTGGGATTTCCTTCCCACGGCCTGCGACCTCGCCGGGGTGGAGGCGCCGAAAAAGATCGACGGGATTTCCTACCTAACCACGCTCCTGGGCCAGCCGAAGAAACAGGAAACACACGAATACCTCTACTGGCGCAGCCGCGAGGGAGAGACCTCCATCGGAATGAGGATGGGCTCATGGAAACTGGTCAAATACAAGCCCACACGGCGCCGGGGGAAACCTTCCTCGCCGGACGCTCCCGGTGACTGGCGACTGTATGACCTGAGCGAGGACCTCGGGGAGGAAAATGACCTCGCCACGCAGCGCCCCGAGATCGTGGCGGAAATGATGGACCTTCTCCTACGGGACGGTCTTCTCTGATGCGCGGAACCGAGGGCGTCTAAAACGGAATCGGGGTCGGCTTGTCCGGCATCGGCTGGAAGTCGCCGGGCACGCCGGGAAAATTTTCCTCGCGGAACCGGTTCCATTTTCCCCGGGTTTCGTCCGAGATGATCTCGGACATCTCCTCCATGCACTCGATGCAGACCATGGCGCTGTCCACCATCTCGTCGCCCTGGCAGATACCGGTGAGCCCGAACTCCTCGCCCCTGGCCTGGTCCTGGGATTTGCCGCAAAGGGCGCACTCGGCGAAACCGGAAACCTGGCGAAATCGCTCTTCCTGGAACTGGTGCAGCATGCGCTTCGATTCCTCGGAAGCTTCGTTGATCATGCCCTCCATGCACGGCATGCAGAGCGCGTACTCGATGATGACCTCCCCCTTTTTGAAGTTCTTGGAGATCTTGTAGCCCTCCGCAAATTCCTTGAGAGTCTCCCCACAGCGGGTGCACGAGATAAAGGGCCGCTCCTCGTAAAAAGAGTAAAGAATCTCGGGAATAGGTTCCCTCTTGTGCCCGTCCTGATCGTCCCTCTCTCCCTGCGCGAAATCACTCATTTACCTGTCTGCGAACCTGGACCGGAAACCCGATCCGGTCCAGCCTGGATTGGAAAAATCGGGGCGGGCCGCCGGAGATTTACGGCCGAGGCGGACGCCGGGCGCTGCCATAACCGACTCGAAAATCGAAGCGCTCCTCCCCGACCCAGAGCCATCCATCCTCGTGATAATACACGAAAACGGAATCTTCATCCCCCATATACTTACCGGTGTATATAAGCGAGGCCTCCTCGAGATGGGCCTCACCGGAACTCACCCTCTTTTCGCGGAAAATCAATTCCACCAACCCGTGGGAAACCAACACCTCGGCCGGCGGAACAGCCACTTCAACCCGCGAACCGGAGGCGTGTTTCTCCCGATGCAGGCTGCCATCGGTGGAACGAATCAGCAGGGTGGCGGCGTCATCCCGCAGGATCGGAATCCACCTTCGGTCGATCGAGCCGTCCGGCCCCACCAAAAATCCGGGTGGTTGGACAAATTTCACCTCGTGCCGATTCTTCAGAACCATCGATCCGGGACGCCGCCCCGCGACCTCGTAGAAGCGAAGGACCTCGCCGGGCAGATGCCCCGCCGCCTCGGCTGCGGTTCCGGACCACTCCACCGGCCGCTGATTTCCTTCCTCATCCCCTCCGTACCACTCGCGGAGAAAAGATTCGAATCCCTCGACAAGCAGTCCGCTTCCTTTGAATCTCTCCAAAAAAACCATATCAGCTCGACGGAAAATCTGGGACTCCCGACGATCTGTAGGGTCGCATCGGGAGCCTGCTCCCGCAAGTCTCTTCCCGGATCACGAATCCGCGGCGAGGAAATCGGCGATGCGTCCTTTGGGCCGCCCGATGATGGCGCGGTTTCCCTGCACCAGGATCGGTCTTTGCAACAGCGCCTTGCGTTCCACGAGGATGTTCACCACCGCCTCCGGCTTGCCCACGAAATCCTCCGGGTCGAGATCCAGTTTTTTGAACACCGAGTCCTTGCGCACGAGGTCCTCGACCGGATCCTCGAGACCCGCCACGATGTCCTCCAGCGTTTCCCTCGAGGGGGGCGTTTTCATGTAGAGCACCACCTCGTAGTCAACTCCAAGCCCGTCGGCGACCGCCAGAGCATTCTTCGAGGACCCTCAGTTCGGGTTGTGGTAGATGGTGACTTTGGCCATTTCCCATCATACGACAGCCGCGATTCGGTGCATCACCTATTCGACGGGTTCTCCGATTTCTTCGTTCTCGCCGACCTCTTCTCCACCCCTTCCCGGAGGCGATGCCGTGGTCTTCTGTTCGACCAGTTTTTTCCGGATCTCGCGGAGCATGGCGATGCTTTCCGAAACGGTTCCCCCCTCGGATTGACGGGCAAAGGGGTTGTTGTTGCCCCAGGTCTTCCAGGGTCCATCGGGCACCTCGTAGAGTTCGACGAAACGCCAATCCACCGTGGCTCGCCCGCGAAAACCCAGGTAGTCCCGGATCGCCGGCGAGACGTCGAGTCCGGCCCCCCCGTTCCCCTTGGTCTGCGGGTTCTTGTCGCTGAAAACATAGGGCCAATCATCGGTCTCGAAGGGTCCGACATCCTCCCACTGCCCGTAGCAGACCTTGTCCCCCCTCCGGATCGCCACCCATCTTCCCTTGAGCACGGTGCGGCCGTTTCGATAAAAGGTCTGGTCAAACCACGGAATCATCTCCCGCGCCGAGTCCTTGGTCACCACCCGGGAGTCGCTGGCGCTGACCCTCCGAATGTCGTTGTAAGGCAGCGCCACGTAAAAGGGATTCTGCCTGGGCACAAACTTCTTCGGCAGCCAGCCGCTGCGATCGTCGGGATCGGGATCGTCGTACCCGCCGAAACTCTGCTTCCATTTCATGTCCCAGGAACTCGCCGTGTTCGGCGTCGGATTGCGCGGGGTGGGCAGTTCCCCGACCCAGAAGACGGTCGTCACGATGTTCCGCTTCCAGGGATACCGGATCACCTTCTTCCGCGGCTGACTGGGAGCGAACACACTGGGCAGCTCCGGGCGCACTCTGCTCACGGGCAAACTCCCGGGCATGAGGTGGTGCACCCCTTCCAGCAGCGAAAGTCTCCCCCCGGATTCGCTTCCCGCTTGCCCCGCTGGAATCGTGGAAAGCACTGGGGCATTGGTCGGCTCCGATTTGACCGCTTCCGCTGCCATGACGAGGCTACCGGCCAGTCCGGCAAGGATAATGCGATGAAATCTGAATACCATGGCCGAGGAACCTTTCGATTCTGAACGAAAAACGGGCGGCAAGCCTGAGAAGAAAGTCACCTCGCCACCCGCAGGGAAATAATTTCTGGCAAGATTAACAATTTTCAAAAGTTTCTTTCTTTGCGCTTCACAAAAAGGAATTGAACTTTCGCCCGTTTTGTTTGGTGTTACCGTGTTGAGGTCTATGAAAAGGGGTCGATTTATTGCATTTGCCGTTATTCCCGGGGTGGTTTTGCTCGTTTCCACGGGGTTCACCGGCTGCCAGAGCAATCAGAATCAGGCTTCGGCCTCGCTGCCCGCGGCGTCGATGGCGGCCTACCCCGAATCGCAACCCGCAGCGTTTCCCGTGGAGGAATCGTCATCGGTTTCCGGCTCCTCCCTGGCCCAGTCCGAGAAAAAGCCAGAGCCCTTTTCCCTTCGCGATGGCGAAAACCTGGTTCCCCACCAGGTCGAGTCGGGAGAGACACTCAGCGGTCTGGCGGCGAAATACAAAACCAGCATTCGCCGCATCCAGTCCGCCAACGATCTGAAGAATACGCGGATTTACGCCGGCCGCACCTACCAGATTCCCACCCGGATGTCGGCTGAGGAGATCGCCTCAACTGCCCTCGCCGCCGCCACCGTGGGAGCCAAACCAGAGTCATCGCCTCCCTCAGCCGCAGATTCGGCACCCCCGTCCTCGGCGCGGACCCGCTACGAGCCCGCTTCGATCCCTCCCTACTCCGGCGACTCACCCGAGACCACGACTCCGGAAGAATCGGCTGCCATCACGATTCCTCCCCTCCCCGGTGAGAACGGCAGCGGTTCTGCCTTTCCCACGCCCTCGTTCGGGTATTGATCTCCCGATCGCACTCATGTCGGCCATCCGCGTCGGTATCGTCACCATCTCCGACCGGGCTTCGGCCGGCATCTACGAGGACCATGGCGGCCCGGCTCTCAGAGAGGCCGCACTATCCCGAGGCTGGAAGGTCGAAGCCGAGGCGATCGTCGCGGACGAGATCGAACCGATCCGAAACACCATCCGGGCTTTTTCCGCCCAGGGATGCGGTCTCATCCTGACCACCGGAGGCACCGGTATCGACCTCCGCGACGTCACCCCGGAGGCGATCCGTGGAATCATGCGCCTCGAGATACCCGGCTTCGGGGAGACCATGCGAATGAAATCGCTCGCCATCACCCCCAACGCCATGCTCTCCCGCTGCCTCGGAGCGGTCGTCGATCACTCGCTCGTTCTCGCCCTGCCGGGCAAACCGGAGGGAGCGGTCGAGTGCCTCGAATTTGTCGAGGGCGCCATCCCCCACGCGGTGAAGCTCTGTCTCGGGCAGCCCACCTCCTGCTGACGCCGACCCATCGCCTTCACGGATTCGAGAAGAATCCTCGCCGAAAGCGGACCTGTCCGGAGCGATCAATACCAGTTGCCGAAGAAGTGCCAACCCGGAGAACCGGGCCGCGAGCGGGCCCCGGCCAGGGCATCGAAGAGACTTTCCGGTTCCCGAGCGGGGATGCTCCGCATCGCCGGAGCGGGGGCCAGCTCGAGAAGCCTGCGGATCCGATCCTCCGTGGGCGGATGCGTCCGCAGCAGAGAAGGCTCGGGCAATCGTCGACCCGGGAGAAGGATGCGCTCCCAGTTGCCGCCCTGAATTCGCTCGAGCCGAGCCAGGGCCGAAGCGAGCGCCTCGGGATCACCGGTCAACCGGGCGCCGTCGGCATCGGCGGCATACTCCCGGGTGCGGGACAGCCCGAGTTGCAGCAAGGCGGCGATGGTCGGAGCCGAAATCATAAGCAGAACGGCCAGCCAGGAGATCTCCGTGACCCCCAGGAGAATGAGCGGCAGGTTGAGAACGACGAAAAACAGACCGATGTGGGAAAGGATCGTGGAAAAGCGGCTGATCGCGTCGGCCAAGCCCATGACCACCGTGTCCCGATTCCGCACGTGACTGATCTCGTGGGCCAGAATGCCGGCCACCTCGCGGGTGGAGAAATCGCGCAGAATGGCATCGGTGACCCCGATGGCCGCATCGTTTCCTGTTCCCACGGCAAAGGCGTTGTGGACGTGACTGGGGATGTAGTAGAGCGTGGGCGGTCGGGGCAGTTCCGCGCGATGACTCAGCTCCACCAGGATGCGATAGAGCCGGGGGGCGTTTAGCGGGGAGATCGGGCTGGCTCGGTAAAAGCGAAACAGCATCGGTATACCGATGCGTGGTGCGAGGCTCATGGTGATCGTGGCGAAGACGACGAAGACGAAGAGCCAGCCGATCCCGCCCAGAGCATAGCCCAGCACGGCGAGGAGAGCGAGCATACCGCCGATGAGGAACACGGTCTGCAGCGTATTCTGCACCTGACGCTGCCGGTAGTTCGGAGAAACGGTCATCCCGGAAAAGATACGGGACCTCCCGCCCGAGGCCAGCGCCGATCTGGCGTAACTGGGATCGCGGGATTTGCCTTCGACCGATTTTTTGTTCTTATTCCGCCATGCAGGCATCACTATCCCACCTTCGCTCGCTGGTTCCGGTCCGGCTTCTCCTCGCGCTTTCGGCCGCTCTCGCCCTCACCGCTGCTCCGGCCCCGGTTCGCGGGGAATCGCCTCCCAACATGCTGGTCATCACGGTCGACGACATGAGTGCCGATTCCATCGGAGCTTTCGGCTGCCCGATTCCGGATATCACCCCCCACCTGGACAAGCTCGCCTCGGAGGGCCTCAGCTTCGAGATGGCCCACGTCCAGGTGGGCAACTGCTATCCCTCCCGAAATGTGCTTTTCTCGGGCAGATACCCCCACTCCTCGGGCGTGATCGGCTTCTTTCAGGTGCGCGATATCGATTTCCCCGTGATCTGCGATGTGGTGCAGGATGCCGGTTATTTCGCCGGCATCCGCGGGAAAGTGTCCCACTCCACTCCCTACCAACCCTACCACTGGGACGCCGATCTCACGCTGCTACCCGATGGCACCAAGGAACACATCAAGGACGTGCCGTCCTACCACCGCAGCACCAAAAGGGGCATCGAGGCCGCAGAGAAAGCGGGCAAACCTTTCTGGCTCAACATCAATATCTCCGACCCCCACAAGCCTTTCTGGAAACCAAACGACCCGCACCCGGCATCCCGCATCGTCACCGCCGAAGAGGTCCCCATTCCGGGTTTTCTCTGGGATGACGAGGTCGTTCGGGAGGAACTGGCCCTCTACTACACCTCGGTGCGGCGCGCCGACGATGCGGTGGGAGCGATCCTGCAGGCGCTCGAGGAGTCGGGCCAGGCGGACGATACCATCGTGATGTTTCTTTCCGATCACGGCATGCCCCTGCCGTGGGCCAAGACCCAGCTCTACCATCACGGGACCCGCACCCCCTGGATCGTGCGCTGGCCCGGGGTCACTGAGCCGGGAACGGTCGATGACGCCCACATGATTTCGGCGGTCGATTACCTGCCCACGGTCTGCGATATTCTCGATGTCGATATTCCCGATGGAGTCGAGGGACGTTCCTTCCTCCCGCTGATTCGGGGCGAGACTCAGGACGATCGGGGCCACGTCATCAAGGAGTACAACGACAACTCCGGAGGATTCCGGCAGCCCATCCGGGGCATCCAGAACCCCGAGTATCTCTACCTCTTCAACGCCTGGTCCGATGGGGATCGCAAATTTCGCACCGCGACTCAGGGCACGGAGACCTATCGCCAGATGCAGAAGCTGGCCCGCACCGATCCCGCCATGGCGGAGCGGCTGCGTCATTTCGACCATCGCACCGTCGAGGAACTCTACCGGGTGAAAGACGATCCGGATTGTCTCGTCAACCTGATCGACAACCCCGCTCACGCCGAAGCCCTGGCATCGCTCCGTCAGCGCCTCGAGACCTGGATGGTCGAGACGGACGACCCGATGCTCGCGGCCTTCCGAGCGCGGAACGATACCGCGGCCCTGGGAGCCATCATGGCGCGGATCGATGAAGAGGCGGCCGCAGAGAGAAAAATGCGGCGCCAGGGAAAAAAGCAGAAAGGGGGAAAGGCGAAAGCCAACTGACCAAAACTCCCTCCGGCGCAGTCTCGACGGCGAATTTGCGTTTGCGGCCCCGCCGACCCGGCTATGTTTCCTCATGCCTCTGTTTCCCATCAGAATGCCACAGCTCGGCGAATCGATCGCCGAGGCGGTCATCGTCAGGGCCCTGGTCCAACCCGGCGAAGAGATCAGGGCAGATCAGGACATCTTCGAGGTGGAAACGGACAAGGCGATGATGGAGGTGACAACGCCCTGTGGGGGCAGGATGGCCGACATCGTCGCCGTGGCCGGTCAGAGCTATGCCGTGGGATCCACCCTGGCCCACATCGAGGCCACCGAGGAGGAAGCCGTGCGAACTGGCCTGATCAAGCCGGCGCCGCCCGACGAGGGGGGCGATGCCCCCTCGGAAGATTCGGTTCATTTCCGAGTCAAAGAGGAAGACCATATCGCGTCTGCTCCCGGCCAGATCGAGGTAACGCCCACCGTTGATGGCAGGCTGCCGGTGCCGGTCCGATCGGCGGTCTACCTCAGCCCGCGGATGCGGCACCGCATGGAGGAACTCGGCCTGAACGCCGCGGACCTGGCCGGGGTGGCCGGTAGCGGACACGGCGGACGAATTACGGTCGACGATTTCGAGCGCTTCATCCGCGACATCGATCAGCACAAGACGACCGAGGCCTCGCCCATGCGGATCGCGGTGGCCGACTCCATGCGGCGGAGCTGGCAACGCCCCCTGGCCACCGTCACCGTTCCGGTGATCATGGACGCGGTGCTGGATCACCGGCGACAACAGAATCCCAGGCCCGGGGTGACGCTCTACGCCATGCGAGCCCTGGCCATCGCCATCGCGGAAAATACCGCGGTGGCGGGACGACTTATCGGCACCCGAATCGTGCACCCCCCGGCGATCGACATCGGATTCGCAGTCGAGGCACCCGACGGCGTGCTCGTTCCCATCATGCGCGGGTTGGACGAGAAGTCTCTCGCCGAGTTGACCCTCCCTTACGAGAACCTGGTCGGTCTGGCCAAGTCGAGGAAACTGACTCTGGAAATGATGGAAGCCGGCATCGCCACGGTGACGAACGTGGGACCTTTCGGAATCACCTCGGCGACTCCCATTCCCCTGCCGGAACAGAACCTCGTGCTCGGATTGATGGCAGGACAGAGACTTCCCTTCTGGGACGAGGAAGAAGGCGCCTTCGTGCCACGGGTGGAGTCCAACTTCATCCTCAGCTTCGATCACCGCATCCTCGACGGCGGTGCCGCCGGAAGACTGCTGCAACGCATCGCCGCTTTGCTCTCCGAGCCGGAGAATCTGTGAGCCCGGGGGAGGCCTGCCCCTTCATCAATTCCCCTCCCCTGATCCGGTATTCGCCCGATCCGCGCCCGCAGTCAGGGCCATGCGAATCAATCCGGGCATGGCCATGCCGAAAAGGACGAGATCGGCCGTCCACAGTCCGGTGGTGGCGCGGTAGATGAACAGGAAATCCTCGTCCGTCGAGGCATTGCGCATCATCGCGGATTCCCCCAGAATCGTGAACACGGTGAGGGAACACGAGATCGCCAGGAGGAGAAAAGGAAGACGCCGTTTTCGATGGTAGGCCCGGAAACACAACCCGGCGACATAGATGTTCACCACCAGGGTGAGAGCCGAGGTCAGAAATTGCAGATCCGCCAGAGGGAAAAACATGGCGGTGACACCTTGCGGCAATCGGTGACCTCGTATCAAGGGGAATCGGCACGGGCTGGCCCGGAAAAAACGGCACGGGCCGTCTCCCGGAGCAGACGGTCTCCCGCGGCGATCGATTCCTCGACGGTGGCGCCCTTTCGGTCAATCTCCCATACCTCGTCGAAAAGGTCTCCCAGCTCTCCCTCGCCCCGGAGTCCACAGAAGACGGCGGTGCGTTTGCCGAGCCGCTTTGCCAGCCGGGCCACCCCCGCGGGAGCTTTACCCTCCAGGGATTGCCCGTCGATCCGCCCCTCGCCGGTGATGACGAGATCCGCCCACGCCACCTTCTCCTCCAGCCCCACCGACTCGGCCACCAGATCGAACCCGGGCACGAGGTTGCCGCCGAGAAAGACGATCGCCCCGAAACCCAGGCCTCCGGCGGCGCCAGCTCCGGGCACCTCCGCGGCCGCCTCTGCCCCGGTCAGCGCCACGAGATGGGCCAGACGTTCCTCGTGTCGCGGCATTTCCGCCTCGGTCACGCCTTTCTGGGGACCGTAGACCCGGGTGGCTCCGCGAGGTCCCAGCAGGGGATTGCGCACGTCGCAGGCCACGGTCACTTCCACCGCCCAGCCCGGCGGGCGGAGGTGAGGGTTCCCCGTCACCCGCATGAGATTCTCCGGCATCCGAATCACCCGCTCGCCGGGGTCGCCAAGGAATTCCACGCCGAGCGCCTCGGCCATGCCGGTTCCTCCATCGTTGGTCGCGCTGCCTCCGATTCCCAGGAAGATGCGACGCACCCCGCGATTCACCGCATCGGCAATGAGTTCGCCGGTTCCGTGGGTCGATGCGGTCCAGGGATCGTTTTTCCCTCTGACCCTCCACAGCCCCGAGGCCTCGGCCATCTCGATGGCCGCAGTCTCGCCTCCGTCGAAAATCCCGTAACCCGCCTCCACAGGGAGGCCGTCTGGTCCCCGCACTTCGCGGCGGAGCCACTCGCCCCCTTTGGCCTCGATCAGGGCGCGAGACATGCCTTCGCCGCCATCCGCCACGGGCGACATCCGGACCTCCACCGTGCCGCGGCTGCCCTCGCGCAGACCTTCCGCGATGGCGCGACAGGCCTGGGGAGCGGTCATGGACCCCTTGAACTTATCGCAGGCGACCAGGACCTTCATCCCTTCACCTGGACTCGTCGGGTTGCCCGGCCTCGGCCGAGGCGATCGTCGGGGAAACGATGGCCGACCCGGCTTCGGACGACGCCATTTGGACGGCACCAGCTTTCTGTTCCAATCGCCGCACCGCCAGCCGCCGAATATCGATCACGGCGTGGCTCAGATCGATGTCGACCCTGCCCCCGGCTTGAATCCGGGTGACCCGCTGCAGACGGGCCGGGTGATCCGGGCCGCGCCCCGATTCGCGCACCGCGACGAGGTACTCGAAATTGCCGGGTGGAAGTGGCGGCGTGGGAAAAGAGAACTCGTGGGTCAATTTCTCTCCCATGAGTCGCCCGTTGACGTAGAGATCGACCGGGCTGCTCGCGGGAAGTCGAAAAACGAGGAGGCAGACCTCACCCCGCATCGGGGCTTGGGCCCCTGCATTGGCACGCGCCCGGACCGGGCCCGCATAGCAATTCCGTCATCCCGCGTCCGACCGGATCACTCCAATCGCGCTCAGGCCCAGGACGGCCATCCATGCCTTCGTGCCCCTGTATTTGCCGAAACCTGCCAACGCACTCATCATCGGATTGTTTCTCGCAGTATGCTGAAGATCCCGGGGAGGTGCGAGCCTTTTTCTCCGCGATGCCCGACGATCCATGACCTTCACGCCAGAAGCTGGCCTGGCGAGACGCTCCGCACATTCTGTCGGAACATCTCGGACACAACACCCCTCGATCTCAGAGACCGTATCCCCCTCCCCCGGGCGCCTCGATGCGAAAGAGCGTGCCCGCAGGCACATTCCGTGAAAACGAACCCTCGACGGCTGCCCCGTCCAGAAACTGCGCCCCGGACGCCCCTGCTCCCCCACCGTCCATGCCGAAAGGCCTCTCCCTCCTATGCTCGGCGAGCAGGGAAAGCCGAACCGGTCGCAGAAAACGCATCTCACGGATGACCCCATCCCCACCCCGCCATCGTCCGCTGCCCCCGGAACCGCGGCGGAGGGCAAACCGCTCCAGGCGAACCGGGTAGCGACTCTCCAGGATTTCCGGGTCGGTGATGGCGGTGTTCGTCATGTGGGTGTGCAGGGCGGAGGCGCCATCATACCCCTGACCGGCTCCGGCGCCGCCCGCTATGGTTTCGTAGTACCCGAAACTCTCGTCCCCAAAGATGACGTTATTCATCGTGCCCTGAGAACAGGCCTGGATGCGGAAAGCCTCGATCAGCGCGTCGACCACCCTCTGGCTCGTCTCCACATTCCCTCCCACCACGGCGGGGCAGAGCCTGGGATCCTCGACAAAGTCCGGGTTGAGAAAACACCGGGGCAACTCGATGCGGACCGGCTCGGCCAACCCCTCGTTGAGGGGCAGCTCCTCCTCGGTCCACAGGCGGAGCACGTAAAGCACCGCGCTGCGCACGATGGCCGGCGTGGCGTTCAGGTTGCCCGGGTGACGCTCCGAGGTGCCAGCGAAATCCACCACCATTTCGCCATCGCGAACCGCCAGTTCGACCGAAATGAACGTGCCATCGTCCAGCCGTTGCACCGACCGACCTCCCGAGAACCCGCGAGTGGCGAGTTGCCCGCGCAGCGCGCGTGCGCTCCGCTCGATCTGCACCTCCATCTGCCGGACGATCTCCGCCTCCCCGTGGGCCTCGAGCAGATCACCCAGCAACCGCACTCCTCTCCGGTTGGCTGCCAGTTGGGCGTGAAGATCGGCGAGATTGTCCGCCGGATTCCTCGTCGGGTGGGGAACCCCGGTGAGAAGTTTCTCCACTTCGCCGAAGCGGGATTCCCCCGCCTCAACGAGGTACCGGGGGGCTATCACCACCCCTTCTTCGACCAGGTTCCCGGCACCCGGAGGCATCGAGCCGGGGGTGATCCCTCCGATCTCGGCATGATGCGCCCGATTGGCGAGAAAGGCGACCGGGGCAGCCCCGTCGGGATCGGCGAAAACCGGGGTGATCACGGTGACGTCCGGGAGATGAGAACCACCGTGTCCGGGGTGATTCGTCACCACGGTATCCCCCGGTCGGAAGGGAAGACGTTTTCGCACCGCCCGGACGCACTCTCCCAGCGCGCCAAGGTGAACCGGAATGTGATGCGCGCTGGTCACGAGCCGACCCGAGGCATCGAGCAGAGCACAGGAGAAATCGAGCCGCTCCTTCACGTTGGTCGAGATGGCCGAACGCTGCAGCATCACCCCCATCTCTGTGACCACGTGCTCCAGGCGGTGGCGGAACAATTCACGTCGCACCTCCTCGGACGCGCCGGGGGCTGACGTCGCCGAGGTCGCGGTTGCCGCCCGCCGGAGGAGAAGCGACCCCTCCTCCCTGCATTCCGCGATCCAATCCTCCTCCAGGTGCAGGGTGCTGAAAGGGTCCTGTATGGTGCGGGGACCGGTGATGATTTCCCCCCGCGAAATGGCGGAGCGATCCAGGTAAGCCGCGGCGCCGAGGGGTTCCCGCGGGAAGACGGAACGCGCCTTGTCGGCCCGGTCATTCGGTTCTCCCGGCTCTTCGTCGGGAGGATCCGCCGAAACGATGACGCGGAAACTGACCAACTCCATCGCTCGACCGGCCGGAGGCCGGTAGCCAAACACCGACTCGTATTCCTCGACGAAGTCCTGCGCAAGCATCCCCGGGTCTGCGACTTCGAGAGTGAGAGTGGCGTCCTGCCCCATCAGCCTGACTTCCGCGAGCCGCCGAATACGGTCAGGCTCCCAGCCATCGCGACGCAGTGCCTCCGTCGCGCGGGTCCGGATCCTCTCCAACACCTCTTCGATCTGCGGCTGCTCCGCGAGGGAAAGGTTGACCTGCCCCTCGGCGATGCGTTCCACCGGAGATCGATCCAGCCCGTAGGCGCTGAGTATGCCCGCCTCTGCGGGAACCACGATGGATTCGATACCCAGCCGTCCGGCGATGGCGCAGGCGTGCAGAGGACCGGCTCCCCCGAAGGCAACGAGGGCATAGTCCGCAGGATCGGCGCCGTCCCGGACCGAGATGGTGCGAATGGCATCCGACATCTGCTCGACGGCGATGTCGAGCAGCCCGCGGAGAAATTGCGGATCCAGTTCCTCTTCCGACAGTCCCGCCTCCGCCTGCAGGGCGAGCGCTGCCCGGCGGGCCGAGACGAGCTGGGTGTCGGTGAGGGGAATGCCGAAATTTTCTCGGTCGATTCTCCCGAGCAGGAGATTCACGTCGGTGATGGTGAGCGGGCCGCCTCTCCCATAACAGGCCGGGCCCGGGTCCGCCCCGGCCGATTCCGGCCCCACCCGGAGTCCCAGCGGTGTCCATCGGCAGATGGATCCACCGCCCGACGCCACGGTTTCGATCTTCAGGGCGGTGGAGAGAAGATGCACGTCCCCCACGCGCTGTTCGAACCGGTAGAGATATTCACCATCGACGCGGGCCACGTCGGTGCTGGTTCCGCCCATGTCGAAGGTGATCACCCGGGAAAAGCCCAAGCGCCGCGCCACCGCGGTAGCTCCAGCGACTCCTCCGGCAGGACCCGACAGCAGCGAATCCTTTGGCCGGAAGGATTCCACCGGCTCCAGTCCTCCCGCCGAGGTCATGGTAAACACCCGGTTGCCCCTGCCGATGGCACCAGTGACGCCTTTGAGGAATTCGTCGAGCACGGGATGCAGATAGGCGTTTGCCACCGCCGTCTGGGTCCGGGGCAGGAGCTTGATCAACGGGGCCAGTTCCGAACCGATCGAGACATGGTCGAAGCCGCAGGAGTAAAGAAATTCGCGAAGCCGCTCCTCGTGCGCCGCATTGAGATAGGAGTGGAGGAGACTTACCGCTGCCACGCGAATACCGTGCCCGAGGACGTCGGCGATCTCCTCGCGGAAACCGGGCGAATCGAAGTCCGGTTCCTGGAGCACCCTGCCCGTCGCATCCAGGCGCGCTTTAACTTCGATAACAGCGCGGGGAAGCACGGGAGCTTTCCGGTGGTGCAGAGCAAAAAGGTCGCCCCGCCTCTGGTCCCCGATGTGAAGAAGGTCGCAAAACCCTTGGCTGATGAAGAGGGCCAGGGGCGCTCCCTTGCGCTCGAGGAGCGCGTTCGTCCCCCGGGTGGTGGCCAGGCGAAAATCGAGTCGTGGGAAGTCGTCGCGCAAACCTGTCCCGGTGAGCAGCCGAGCCCCCAGGACGGGAGCTTCCTCCCCTGAGAAGACGTCGACCCATCCGTCGATGGGGATTTCCTCCCGGGTGCGACACACCCCGTCCTCCCAGGCGGTCACCTCCGTCCGCCTTGCCTCTTGGTTCTCCACGAAAAAATTCTGAAAAAACCCCGGCGGAGTCGTCCAACCCCCCGGAACTTCTGGCCGGAATCCCCCGCGCACAGATTCCGCCGCCAAACGCAGCCGGCCCGTCGAGAGCAACTTGACCCGGCGCAGTTCGCCTTCCCTCTCCCCCCGGCAATCCGTAAAGGTGCCTCCCGTGTCGACTCGGATCTTCCAGATCATTTCCCCGACCGAGAAAAGTCCGTCCGGCACCCGAAAGCAACCCCTAATCGGACTTGCCAGCCCCGCCCCCGAGAGACCACACTCAGGAGCAAAAGACCGGTTGTCAGCCACTCGTCATCTGTTTAATCTCATCGCTTCTACTCCAAGTAGAACCCAAAAATCATGGAAACCGAACCCCTATTCGCCGTAGCCGCCCCGGAAGCAGTCACCGCCGTTCCCATGTCGGTGTCTGAATTGCCGGCGGTCCGGATGATCATCGATGCCGTCACCCTCTATGGCATGAAGGTCCTCGCCGCTTTGCTGATCCTGGTCATCGGGCTGTGGATTTCCAAGAAACTCCGCGGGGTTTTCTCCAGGATCCTGGAGAAAAAAGGCACCGAACCCACCCTCGTCGGATTTCTCTCCAGCATGATCTACGGCGCCCTGGTGGTCTTCGTGGTCATCGCGGCGATCGGCAAGCTCGGGGTTCAAACCACCTCTTTCGTCGCGGTCCTCGGTGCCGCGGGCCTCGCCGTGGGTCTGGCCCTGCAGGGGTCGCTCTCGAATTTTGCCTCTGGCGTGCTGCTCATCATCTTCAAGCCCTTCAAGGCGGGCGACTTCATCAAAGCGGGTGGAGAGGCAGGCACCGTGGTCGAGGTCGGCATTCTCACGACCGAACTGAAAACACCGGATAACGTGAAGATCATCCTCCCTAACTCCACCGTCATGGGAGGCCCCATCACCAACGTCTCGGCGCATCCGACCCGCCGTATCGATATGACGGTCGGTGTCGGATATGGCGATGACCTGAACCGGGCGAAGCAAATCATGGAGGAACTGATCACGGCGGATGAACGCGTTCTGCAAGACCCCGAACCGCAGATCGCCGTCGCCAATCTCGGCGACAGCAGCGTCGAGTTCGTGGTCAGGCCCTGGGTCAATTCGGCCGATTACTGGGCGGTGAAGTTCGATTTCACCAAGGCGGTCAAAGAGAAGTTCGACGCCGAGGGTATCAGCATCCCGTTCCCGCAGCGCGACGTGCACCTCATCCAGGAAAACGCTTCCTAGCCGGCAGAAACCCGTCGGACCCGCGAACCGGAGATGCGCTTTCCCAGGACAGTCCTGGCGACCGAATCGTCTTCCGCGGCCGTACCGAGCGCTCAGGGGGCAAATCGGCTCATCCAAGGCCGGCCCGAAGTCCTCCGTGCCTTTTCTCCATGCTCCCGGCTGGCGCGCAGACATTTTTGCCCGAAGGATAAGGTAGTCTTCCCCGATTGAACCAGCTGCGCAAACAGTTCCGCTTCGTTCGCTGGCCCAGGAATTATGCCTGGACCGGGCTCTGGACGCTGTGCCTCGCCACCTTTGCCGGAAACGCCATGATCGCCGGAGGGCACGTCCTCCTGATCTTGGCTGTCATCGCCCAACTTTCTCTCCTCCTCGCCCGAGGCTCCGGCCGGTATCTGATGGATCCTTCCAAGATCAGGCCCAGTTCCTGGCTACTTCTCGCCTTCATCACCGTCTCCGCGCTCAGCATCTTTCTTCACTGGTCGGACTACGCCGCTCCTCTCGATACCCTGAAGAAACTGCGCTACGAGTTGATCATCCTCGCCCTTCTCCTCGTCCGCGGTTGTCCCGAGTACTTGCAAAGCCGAGTTTCTCTGACCTTCGCCCTGGTTTTTCTGGCGCTGTCCGCCCTGGTGGTGTGCCCGGCCGGAGTCATCTCCTACTTCACCGGATTCAATCCCATCACCGGCGATCCGCTGAAACACGGCCGGGCCGGAGGAGTCAGCGGGACGGTGATGAGCTTCGCCTATTCCCTGCAGTTCTTCGTCCTCCCCCTGACGGCGCTACTCTTCTGTCGGCGCAGCGAGCGGGAATGGTTCACCGCCCTGTTTCCCGCCAGATTTGGCATTGCCGTCGCCGGACTGGTCTTTCTCGTCGTGCTGACCGCCTTCTACTACGCGGAGAGCCGGGGAGCTTTCGCCGGCGCGGCCGTCGGCGGTCTCGTGCTCCTCTGCTTCCTGAAGAACGGCAAATTGTGGTTCGCCGCGATCACCTTGGGGGCACTCATTCTCGTGGTGGCCCTGCTCTCGGATTCCCGCCTCCTCAGCGTCTCCGACCCCATCCGCCTGCGCGTCTGGGAAACGGCAATACGCTGCGCCGCCGATCACCCCGTCAGCGGCATCGGTTATCGCCAACTGGAGGTGCGCTCGGACGTCTTGGCCGAGAAATACGGCATCGAACCGATCGACGACCCCAGTGTGCCCTTCCGGTACTTCAAGGGGCACGCCCACAACAACTATCTCGAGGCCTTCGCCGGCTCCGGCGTTCCGGGCGGACTGCTCTTTTGCGGATTCTGCCTCGCCTGGCTCCGCGAGGGTTTCGGCTCGCGCCGGTGCCGGCTCTTTCTCGTCCCCTCGATCGTGGCCTTCTGCGTTTCGGGAATGTTCGAGTCAACCTTCATCGACTCCGAGACGGTGAATATCATCCTGCTCCTCTACCTGGCGACGCAACTCGTGCTGCGAACAGAATCCCACGGAAAATCCGATCCCGAGCCGAGTGGTGAATCATGACTAGCCGCGACCAGCGTATCCTTCTGTTCCGCCGGAAGCGCAGCTCCGGGGGTGCGGAACTCGCGGCGGCCCGACTCGCGAGCCAGTTCTCCACCCTCGCGGACGCGGCCTGCCTCCTCTCCGAGGGCGACGCCTACGCGGGGCGCAGCATAGGTTCGGGATGGGGGCCCAGTTGGCTGCGCCTGATCCTCTATGCCCGGTCGGCCAACGCGATGATACGCCGGCTCCCGACCGGCGATCTCACCTTCTCCCTGGAGCGGGGAGTGCGCGCCCAGATCTACCGCGCCGGCGAAGGCGTCCACCTCGCCTGGATCCGCCGAAAGGGTCTCCTCCGCTCGCTCGCCTCGCTTCGCCCCCTCCACCCCGTGGCCATCCTGCTGGAGCGTATCTCGATGCAATCGGCCGTATTCGTGGTGGCCAACTCGGAAATGGTCGCTGAGGAAGTGAGGCAGTATTACCCGCAACTCGGCGACAAGATCCGGGTGATCGAAAACGGATTCGACCCGGCTCGATTCTCTGTCGCGCCGGGCGGGGAGAGCAAGGGCATCGAGGTGCCGAGGGAGCTTTGTTTCGCCGGTAACGGCTGGGATCGGAAGGGGCTCGCCGAGGCCATCGAGCTGCTGTCGGGACTCCCCGCCGACTGGAACCTCTCTATCCTCGGCCGTGGCGACACGGAAAAATTCACCCGCTTCGCCGAACGCTGCGGCTGCATCGACCGGGTCCATTTCCGGGGTGAGGTGGAGCACATCGAGGATCACTACCGCCGGGCTGCCGCTTTCGTTCTCCCCACCCACTACGATCCCTTCTCCAATGCCTGTCTCGAGGCGGCGGCCTGCGGATGTCCCGTCATCACCACGCCAGAGAACGGATTTTCCTCGCTGATCCGGCACCGCGAGAATGGCTTCCTTCTCGGAGCAGACAACCTGGAGGAATGCCGCGCCTGGCTCCTCGCGATGACCTCGCCCGATCGCGATGCCGTTGCCGCATCGGTCGCCGCCTACACCATCGAACACGAGACGAAAAAATATGAGGATCTGTTCGCGCGGCTGCGCCACGGTGATCGAATGGGATTAAGCGACGGGTCAAGCTGAGAAGGCATGAGCGAACTGGAACAACTGAGACTGAACCAGCCCGGAAGAAAATCCGAACTCCTGCAGTGGTTTTATGAGAAACACCACGAATCCAGGAATTACGGCGAGGCCAAGGACGACGGAAAAAAAATCGAGTTCTTCAAGAGGATGCTCGATGAAAGCGGGTGCCGCGTCGAAAGGGGGGTGGATCTGGGATGCCGCGCCGGGGCGCTCACCGTGCAGATGGCCACTCATGGCTCATGGGTTGGCGTCGACATCGACGAGAAAGCCCTCGCCCTCGCGCGCGAGAAAGGGCTGGAGTGTCTCCACTCCGACTTCTCCATCGCCATCGATTTTCGCGACGATTCCTTCGATGGTGTCATCCTCACGGAGGTGCTGGAGCACCTGCCCTACCCCATCGTGACGCTGAAGGAAATCCACCGCATCCTGAGAAAAAACCCGGAGAGCGTGTTCATGGGGAGTGTTCCCATCGACTACCACCTCCATCGCAGGCTCGCCGTGTTTCGCGGCAAGCGCCTCACCATGGATCCCACCCATCTTCACAGTTTTTCCTACGCCGAATTGCACGCTCTGCTCTCCGATTTTTTTGAGGAGGTGACCTTTGCCCCGATGCGGGGCACCAAGACCCGTTGGCATTTTCTCCCCTGGGACCACTTCGTTCGGGATATCGCCTGGTTCGCCCGCGGACCGCGGCTTCATCCCGGGGGAACGGAGATCAAAATCTATTCGTGAGTCGCCTCCCCGACGCGACCAGGGGCACCCACGGTCAGGGCCGCGCGGGCTTCCCCCGGTGCAGAGCGAACTCGTAGGCCTCACGGGTGCGTGCCACCTGCCGCGCGAAGGTGAAGTGTTTCAAGGCGTGCTCCCGTCCTTTCTCGGCGAGACGTGACCGCAGTCCGGCATCGGCAGCCAGCCGATGGAGGCAATCGCTCAGACCTTCCCGATCCCCCGCTTTCGCCATCAGCCCGGTGACCTCCGGCTCGACGACTTCGGTGAGCCCGCCCCCGTCCGAGGTGATGTTGGCCACCCCGCACATCATCGCCTGAGGAACCGCCTGGGGAGCTCCTTCGTTGCGCAGAGAGGGCAGCACGTGCACGTCGAGGGCCGGGAAAAACCTCTCCGGATCCGGCTGGTGCCCCGTCAGAATCACCCGCTTCTCCAACCCGAGTTCCCCAATTTTCTCCTCGATCTGGCCTCGCACCGGGCCCTCTCCGACGAACAGCACCCGGATCGAACTGTCTCGGTTCAGCAGCGGCGCGATCGCTTCAAGGAGGAGACAGTGCCCCTTCCAGCTGCGCAGCACCGCAACCATGCCGAAGACGAGAGCATCCGCGGCAATGCCGTAGCGGGAGCGAACCTCCCGTCGATGTTCCGGATCGGGTCGGAACCGCCCGGGATCCGCGCCCGGAGCGACAGCGAAGACCCTCTCCCGAGGAACCGAAGTGGCCTCGATCAGTTGATCGGCGATGACCCGGCCACTCGTCACGATAGCCGAAGGCAAAACGCCGTAGAGCAACCGGTTCGTCGGTTTGCGTCGAATCGGTGCCGAGATATGCCGGCTTCGCACCACCGGAATACCCACCAGTTTCCCCGCCATCCCCCCGATCCAGGAGTCCTTGGAACTGTGGGTGTGGATGATGTCGACCCCGAGCGATCGCGCCAGTTTCGCCGTGCGATACAGGGTCGACGGATTGGCCGGGGTGCCGAAGGCTACAGCGTGGCTGTCGAAGCCCCTCTTCCCCGCCTCGGCGAAGATGCAGGATTCCGGATGGCTCGCGATCGACATGGCGAACCCCTGGTCGCGGAAGTGCTCCATCTCGGAGATGATTCGGATCTCCTGCCCTCCCCAACCTCGGGACCATTCGGTGTGGAGGATTTTGAACGGTGCGGCCCGGTCTCCGGAGTCGGTCTCTTCGGAATCGTTGTGCGGTGGTTTCATCTCGGCGTCTGGCGAACCCTAGGAGAGGGAGAAAGGATTCTGAAACAAAAAAATTCCGGAGTTTCTCTTCGCGAAGCTTCTCGCTTTTTTGACTTCGAGGTGGAAGGACGGCGATCTCTGCCTATGGTGGCCGCCCGGGAGCGGGAGTTGCAACGACCCTCGAACGGTTCGCCGGGCCCCGCTCCTTCCTTCTATCCCTGTCATGGCCTACCGAAAATCTGCGGAAACCGGCGAACCCGAACTCGCCGCGGAAGAACTGGAGCTGCTTCGCGATATCCTCCCCGCCATGCCCGAAGCGGGCAAGATCGTCGAACTGGGAACCGCCGCGGGGGGCACGGCCATCGAGATGCTTCGGGCGCTTCCGCAGACGGAGCACAGCCGTTTTGTCGTCATCGATCCCTTCCGTTATTTCACGGACCATCGCGCGATCTGGGAGAAAAACCTGCGCGGCGCCGGGCTGGATCCTGCCGCGTTCACCGTGCTGGAACAAACCAGCGCTTCGGCCCGGAAGGTTTTCCGGGAGCGAGACGAACCCATTGCCTTCATCCTCATCGATGCCCGGCACAAGTTGAAGGATGTGATCTCGGACGTGTGCTGGGCCTCTTTCGTCGTTCCGGGCGGCATGATCGCTTTCCACGACTATCACCCCGACTATCCCGGAGTGAAGCGGGCCGTAGATCTCTTTCTCGAGCGCAACCCCAATTACGAAGTCACCGCGCAGGCGGGTAGCCTGCTCGTGGTGCGGAAGCTGGAGGAAAACCAACGCCACGTCATGCCCTGGCCGAATCGTCTCTGGTGGACGGGGGTCTCGGTTCTCCACCAGTGGAGGGCCAGCATCGCAAAACGCTTTTCCCGGTCCCGCGGTTGAGCCCCTTTCCACCGTCCCCGGCGGAGCATTTTTGGTGGACAGTCGGGTGGCGCTCGCCACAATCGCCCTCATGACGAAAAGCCGGCGCGAGAAGATCGCTAACGTCCTCTGGGGTGAGGACTCGAACAGACGTGCGCGGATACTTTGGATTCTGCTCGCCGTGATCCTGGCGATTCTCGCCTTCGTGAGGCCGGCGAAGCGGACCGTCACTTTCCATTACAGCGACGCGACCTATCACTGGTGGCAAAAGAAGGACATCTACGCATTTGGCGGTCACGGTTTTCTCTATTTTCCGCCATCGGTTCATCTGTATACCCCTTTCGCCTGGCAGGAATGGCCGGACGACCTCGCCGAGTTCAACCGGCTCCCTTTCTCGGAGACTCTTCGCACCCATCTGCGCCTCCGGCTCGGCGAGGCTTTCTTCCGGATTTTCGTGGTGGCTGCGTTCGCCTTCGCCCTCTTTCATCTGGCGAAACTGATCAACGGCCGCGCCGGACCGGAGAATTCCTTTTTTGTCATCTCCCTGTTGTCCCTGCCCGCCATGGTCACGGCCGCGGCCAACGGTCAGTTCAACACACTCCTGGCCGCATCGATCATCCTGACCGGGGTCTCCGCGGCGAGGAAGCAGTGGAACCGGGCTGCGTTCTGGGCCGTTCTGGGTATCCTGATCAAGCCCCTCGGCATCGTTCCTCTGCTCCTCTTCACCGCCCTCTACCGTCCTCTGTGGTGGCGGGTCCCCATCGGGCTCGTGATTTTTTTCCTCCTCACCTTCATCCACTACGATCCGGCCTACGCCCTGGCCCAGTGGGGGGAATGCTTCCGGATGCTCGAAGTCTCCCGGCTGCCCCCGGGGAACCGTTTCGATGACATCGCGTCGATGTTTCGGGTCTTCGGACTGGACATCGACAACGATCGCTGGTTCTACGTCCGGGCACTTTTTGCCCCGGTGTTTCTCGCCATCGGAATTCTCCTGGCGCGAAGAACCGACGCCTGGCTGGGCCCGATCCTCGTCGGGGCCGCCTCGGCAACCTACCTCATGCTCTTCAATCCCAGAACGGAGACGGTTTCATTTCACATCCTGGCTCCCTACGTCGCAGCTCTGGCCGCCGCCATGTTCCGGGGCGGTTACCGGACGTGGCTGGCCTGGCTGTTTGTTTTCCTGTGCGTCGGTTGGGGGTCGGACAACTATGGCGATGTCTACAAGTTGACCCGCCTGTGGTGGAAACCCCTGCTCGCTTTCGTCTTCATGCTCGTGCTGTTCTGGTGGGCCCTCGCCAGGAATCCCGTCATCGCCAGGATTTCGCTCGCACCAGACAGACCCGACCATTCCTGAAACCCACGCCCCTCCTGCGGGCAGATGGCGGGAAGAGCCGGGAATTTTCGGAATTTTCGGAACGGCCCATCGTCACAGAGGGTCTATTCTCTTTCCCGACCATGAAACCGCCCATCGATTTCCGCTGGCTTGGCACCGTGGACTACACCGAGGCACTGGAGCTGCAGAACCGGCTGGTCCAAGAGAGGCTGGGAGGAGAAATTCCGGACACGGTGCTCCTGCTGGAGCATCATCCGGTCTACACCATCGGTCGGACCCGGGACCGATCCAGCCTGACCGAGGCCGCCGACTCCCTGCCCCATCCCGTGGTCGAAATCAACCGAGGAGGCCAGGCCACCTACCACGGCCCCGGCCAGCTGGTCGGCTACTTCATCCTCGATCTGAACGGTTATGGCAAAGATCTCCACCTTTTTCTCCGCGGAATCGAGGAAGCGCTGATCGCCTTCCTCACCTCGCTGGGCCTGCGACCCGGGAGACGCGATGGACTCACCGGCGTCTGGCTGGAGCAGCGCAAGATCGCCTCGATCGGAATCGGAGTAAAACGCTGGATCTCCATGCACGGCTTCGGACTGAATGTTTCCTCCGACCTGGGCGGCTTCGCGGCTATCGTGCCCTGTGGCATCGCCGGCGTCGAAATGACGTCGATATCCCGGGAGACGGGAGAGGACGACTGGACTCCGGCGAGCACGGCTACCGCGATCCGCCCTTTCATCGAGAAGGAACTGGCAAATCTCCGCGCGGGGTAAGAAAGTGTCGGACCGCAAGAAATGTATCTCGTCGCCGTTAACTACGATAGACCGGACCAGAGTGTCTCGCTGGAATTGCGCGACGGAGAAACGGCCCGAGTCGGCCGCCATCCGGAGCGCGGCGATGAGAACGAGGATCTGCTGTTCTTTATCCCCTGGCAGGACAAGCTGGTCAGCCGCAACCATTTCCGCGCCTCCTGCGCCTCCGGCCGCCTCTCCGTGGAGAGGCTGCCCGCCCTCGCCGGCAGGGGCAATCCCAATGTGCTCTACAGCAATGACGCCCCCCGGGAGAGGGAAACTCTGGCCGAACCCGTCCTCCTCGAGCCGGGCGATGCCTTCGTCATCGGGGCCAAAGGCATCACCGCTTTCTACTGGCTGGAAAAAGAATCCGACCTGGCCGAGCGGATCGAGGAATATCGCTCACGCTGTGACGCCAAGGCCGGCTTCCTCACCGCGGCACCATCCAAGATGCAGCGGTACGACGATGTCGAAATGCTGGATGAGTATAGCCTGCGGCTCCAACTCAAACTGATCCAGCGGGACCTCCCGGAGCAAGTGCTGGCGGGTTGGGCCAACCGCCGCGAATTGTTCACCCGGGCCGCCTCCTTTATCGAGAATGCCCTCCCCGGGCAGAAGGGCGTGACCGCCGCCTTCGTCGCGGTGAACCGCCTGGGCGACGAGATCGCCTACGAGAGGCTCCACCCCGACGCCACCGACCGCGCCGATTTTCAGCCCAGCCGCACCCTCCTCGGTCAACTGCAGCTCGACGATCCCGTCCCCTGGGATGTTCACCTCTGGACCAGCCAGAAGGATCAGGAGGCCTTCCGGTCCGATAGCCTGGACCGCCGGATCGACTGGGTTGCGGTCGTGCCGGTCGCCCCCTTCGACGACACGGGACAGGTCCACCGCGACCGGGACCAGGGGCGCCCCGTCTACCTCTACGTGGAGACACGTCAGGCCACCGACACCTCGGCGGCGACTTTTCTCCCCTTTCTTCGTCTCATCGCCTCGCTCATCGCCAGCCTCCTTTCGGCCCGGGACCAACAACGCATCCAGGACCGCATGTCCACGTTCTTCTCTCCCGGGCTCCGCATGCTCATGGCCGAGGCAAACCAATCCCTGCTCGAACCCGCCATGGCGGATTGCACCATCATGTTCGCCGACCGCAGGGGTTCCTCCCACGTCATTGAGAAGGCGAAGACGGACGAGGAGATTCTCAACCGGCTCCGCGAGAACCAGGAAATCGTCGGAAAGATCACCGAATTCGTCTTCGAGCACGATGGGGTGATCACCGACTTCGCCGGCGACGGCGCCCTCGCCCTCTGGGGATGGCCCAACGTGGAGGCCATCAAGAAAAATCACGCCATCCTGGCCGTGTCCGCGGCGGAAGACATCGTGCGCAATCTGGCTGAACGCGGCGAGTTTGAGGAAGATCAGGGCCGGTTCATGGCTCCGGTCCGACTCGGCGTCTCCACAGGACGACTTGCCGTGGGCAAGACCGGACCGGTGCAACAGTGGCACATCAGCGTCTTCGGAGGGGTCGCCAACCTGGGTGCCCGCCTCGAGCGGATGGCCAAGGAATTCAAGATACCCGTTCTGACCTCGAGCGAGACCTACCAGCGGACCAGAAGGGCGGAGCGCTTCCGCTTTCGCCGTCTCTGCCTCATCCGGCCCGCCGGGTTCCGGGAGAGCTACCCCATCTATGAGCTTATCCTCCCCCGGGAATGGGGCGGATCCGGAGCCGATCTCGATCTGGTGAGAAACTACGAAACCGCCCTGGACCACCTCATCCAGCGGGAATGGGATGCGGCCATCGACATTCTCTCCACCCTGCCCCGCACCGATGAACCCACCCTCTGGTTGGAAAAAAAGGCGCTCGCCCTGCGCGGAAACCCTCCCGGGCCAGAATGGAGCGGCGAGATCCAGAGCCTGACGAAGTGATCCCGAACGTTCAGGGGTCTAACTCGTCGCCGGAATCGTTCTCCCAATCGCGAAAGCGCTGCCGCGTCTTGCGCCGCTCCGATCGATGGCCGATCTGCCGCTTCTGTTTCGGCGTCAGTTCCTTTTCCCTCACGCCTCCTGCCCCCCTGAGATCACCGGCCATCACGCAGCCCAGCGGTTCGATTTCAGCGACGATGTCGGCAAGCCCGAACTGGGTGATCTGCGATCGCACCTGCTCCGCGGATTTGTAGGCCACGGGGCTCTCCGATAGGTCCGGCGCACCGCGAAACCATCGAATATCGAGCCCGCGGGTCTGCTCCTCGACCCGTTCCCGGATTCTCTTCTCGTCTCCGAATCCGTCGCGTCCCAGTTCGCGGCGCTTGAGCGCGGTGCGCGACAGGTTGCGCCCCGCTCCATGGGGGGCAAATCCGAGATAGGATTCGTTGTCCCGGCCCAGCGTCACCAGAATAGGTGCGGCCATGTTCAGCGGGATCAACCCCAGCAGGGGCCGTCCCGAGCCGTCTTTCCAGGCGGGGGTCGCACCCTTGCCGTGGAGGTAGAGATCGCCCTTCCGCCACACAAAGTTGTGCTGGTTGCCGAAATCGAGGATACGATCGCCACCGGATCGCTCGAGAAACCGGCGATGGATGGCTCGATGATTTGCCTCGGTCCAGCGCCCGACATACTGGAGGGCCTCCCAGTATTCCCGGCCGATCTCGGAACTCGCCTCGAGCCAAGCGGCTGCTCCAGGAATCCGATCCGCGATGCGTTCGGTCTCGCGGACGGCCGCCTTCTGGCCCCGTTTGTAGACATGCGCCCCGAGCCCCCGCGATCCGTGATGGGTGACCAGGGCCAGACAGTCGACCCGCTCCCGCCCGTCGAGCACGGCGTCGAAGGGCCCGGCTATCTCGGTGTGGCCCGCCCGCTCCAGGGTATCCACCAGGTCCCGGTCCACCGTCCATTTCCCGATGAAGGCGAAATGATTTCCGTCGCCCTGATCGGCCATGTGGATCGCGGCGTGATGCTGCAGGCCGGAGAGAAATCGATTGTCCCAGACATCCTCCCCGATGATCGGGTCGGCCACGAGATCGTCGGGATCGCGCCCGCCGGGACCGAACCGGGTCGATGCCATCAGCGCGTCGAGCATTTCGCCGATCTCGCCGGAGGCCCGAAAAACCGTGGCGTGCAGGGAACAGCAGATATCGGCACTGTGGGCCGAGGGGATGATGGCATCGCGCACCGCGACGGCCCCTCCCACCGGGATGGTAGCCTCCGCCGATCCCGCCGGACAGGTGTCGGGCATGATGGCCCCCGCCTCGATCACGGGCACCCGCATGAGTTGTTTCATGTAGCGGCGAACTTCGCAGAGATTCCCCTCGTCCTCCGCAGTAACCGCATCGATGGCCTCGGCCCAGGCCAGTGGCTCGCGGCGCAACCCGATCCTCCTCGCGGGCTCCCCGAAGTCTCTCTTCAGCAGTTTCAGGACGTATCGCTTGTCGGATACGCCCCGGGCCTCGTAGGAGCGGGCCGCCTCAATGAGCTCGGAAAATAGGGGCGAGGGCGGCCAACCCGCTTCGATCAGGTCCTGGTGATCAATCATGGAACAGAAAAAATGTCACCTGAGCGCTTCTCTGGGCGCAATTCCTGCTGATTTCAGCACCAGACAACGAATCAGACGGAGAATTCTGTTCGTGAAGTGGGGTTTTTTTTCGCAGGAAGCGTAACGTTATTTTTTTCTTGATTTTAATTTGAACATTGATAAAACGGCAGGCGTCCATAACGAACACTAGGTGAACCTGAGTTTTGGGGCTTTTCCAACCGGCCAAGACAAATCGAAAAAAGAAGTTTCTCCTCCGTTCATGCGTCCTGGAGAAAGAAAGGCTGGCCCCACTCGTTCAACAAAAACGCGGTATGAGGTGACGAAGTGTCACAAAACCTCGGCGTCGAGATATACCCTCAAGCAACAACCTTAGAGCAGAACGTAAAGATGGCAAATTTAGAAATGGACGGAGGAATCAAAATCTACCTCCGCGAAATCGGAAAAACTCCCCTACTCACCCGGGAGGAAGAGGTCGAGCTGGCCGAACGAATCAAAAATGGCGACAAGGAGGCACGCGCCCACATGATCAAGGCGAACCTGCGTCTCGTCGTCAAGATCGCTCAGGACTACGCGAACTACGGTCTGCCTCTGCTGGACCTCATCTCCGAAGGCAACATTGGTCTGATGAAGGCGGTGGAGCGGTTCGACCCGAACAAAGGGGGAAAACTATCGACCTACGCGGCGTGGTGGATCAAGCAATCGATCAAACGCGCGCTGGCCAATCAGAGCAAGACGATCCGTCTGCCCGTGCACATGGTCGACAAGATCTCGAAAATGCGGCGGGTCGCCATGGTCCTCAGCGAAGAGCTGGGGCGGGAACCCACCGATGAGGAACTCGCCGAGGAAATCGGCATCGATCGGGCCAAGTTGTCTCACCTGAAGTCGGCGGCGCTGCGCCCTGCTTCGCTCGACGCCCCGATCAGCGACGACGACAACACCGAATTTGGAGAGATCATCGGCGACGAACGCGCTCAGAATCCACTGGAGCTTCTCAGCCACAAAAACATGCACATGCAGCTCGACGACCTCCTGGAGGTTCTCGACGAGCGGGAGCGCAAGATCATCGATGCCCGGTTCGGTCTGGCCGGACAAAAGCCGAAAACCCTGGAGGAGGTCGGGCAGGAATTCGGAGTGACCCGGGAGCGTATCCGTCAACTGCAGAACATCGCTTTGAAAAAGCTGCGCCGTGCCCTGCAGAAAAAGGAAGACCCCGGTCCGCGACCCCTCCGCGGTTCCAAAATGGAGGATGACGACGATTTCTTCAGCGACCACGAGGAAACCGCGCTGGTCATGTGATCATCGCTCACCGAAAATACCGACGAGGGGACTCGAACCCCTACGGCCAAAAAGGCCAACGGATTTTAAGTCCGTTGTGTCTACCAATTCCACCACATCGGCTTGTGCGGTCTTTCGCGGTCCTCCATGGGCCGGAAGGCCTCGCTCCGGTTTCATCGGCGCCCCCGGCGGCTAGATTCTCGTTCAAGCCGGGCCGGAACTCAAACCTGAAGGACGCAAAAACCGGGACTTGCCAGTCGGAAGGTAAAATCCGAGGATGGCAGCTTCCATCCAGCTGCCCATCATCGTGAAATCCGTCCTTCTCACCGGCGCCGCCGGTTTCATCGCCGCGCGAACCGCCAAACTCCTCCTCGACGCCGGGATCCAGGTCATCGGGGTCGACAACCTCAACGACGCCTACGACGTCAGGCTGAAGAGACACCGCCTAGAGGCCCTGGAGAGCTGTCCCGGGTTCCACTTCATCGAGGCGGATATCGGAAGTTTCGACCAACTCCGACCGGTTTTCACCGCTCACCGATTCGATGCCATTCTCAACCTGGCGGCCCGCGCCGGGGTGCGCTATTCCATCGAAAATCCCCACGTCTACCTCCAGTCCAACGCCCAGGGCTGTCTGAACCTCCTCGAAGCGATGCGGGAGTTCTCCGTGAACAAGCTCGTCCTCGCCTCGACCTCCTCGCTCTACGCCGGCCAACCTATGCCCTTCGTGGAATCGCGGCCGGTCGACCGCCCGCTTTCCCCCTACGCGGCTTCGAAAAAAGCCGCCGAGGTCATGGCCTTCACCTACCACCATCTCTTCGATTTTGACGTCACGGTCTTCCGCTATTTCACCGTCTACGGGCCGGCGGGCCGCCCCGACATGGCCCCCTTCCGCTTCATCCGGTGGATCCACCAGGGAACCCCTATCACCGTCTACGGAGACGGCTCCCAAACCCGGGATTTCACCTTTGTTGACGACATCGCCAGAGGCACCATCCTCGGCCTCCAATCCACCGGATACGAAATCATCAATCTCGGCGGGGGAAAAGAACCGGTGGCCCTCATCGACCTGATCCGGATGATGGAGGAAAAGTTGGGACGAAAGGCCGAGATCCGCTGGGAGGAAGCCCACGCCGCCGACATGAAGCACACCAGCGCCGATATCGCCAAGGCAAAGCAGCTTCTCGGCTGGGTGCCGCAGGTGGACCTGAGCGAGGGACTCGACCGCTCGATCGGATGGTACCTGGAAAATGAATCCTGGGCCCGCGAAATCGGGTAGTGCCTCCGCGCGGGGACCTCGGGGCAGGATAGCGGCGGCGCCTTTACTGCGCGCTTTCCACCGCCTTGATCAGTGCCTGGAGAGCGGCCAGGGCCCGTTTCTCCGTCTCGGCAGCTCTTTCCATGGCCAGCTTGAGGTTCTCGGCATCCCGTGAGGCCTGTTCCACTCTTTTCACCGCCGCTTCGTAGGCCGCCCGCTTCTCCGCGGACTCCTTCTTCGCCACTTCCGCGGCCGATTCCAACTCCGCCAATGCCTTCTCCAGGGAACCCTTGACCCGCGAGCCCGAACCCGCCGCCTCCGGTTCGCCTTTTTTCCCCTCGGCGGGAGCGGCCTTCGCCGCCTCCTTTTTCACCTCCGGCTGCTTAGGCGAGGCCGCGGCGGGCTTATCCTCTTTCTTTGGTTGCGGGGGAGTCGCTTTTTTCTGCGGCTCGGGATTCTTCACCGGAGCAGCGGGAGCTGCACCCTTTTTCTCCTTCTCTTCGGATGCCGCAACCGGAATCGGTTCTTCCCACCCGGTGTTGATGTCGACTCCGGGAATCGCCTTGGCCAGTTTCTCCACACCCGCTCCGGTCGCCGAGGTCTGCCAGAGGAACAGTTTGCGCAGCTTCTGGTTCCGCGCCAGCTTCGCGATGCCGGCATCCGTCACCGAAGTCCCGTAGAGATTGAGATATTCCAGATTGGGCAGCTGCGCCACGTGATCCAGCGCCTGATCGGAAATGCCGGTCTTCTCCAGGTGAAGCCGCGTCACGTTGGGCATCTTGCGCAGGCTGGCCAGGCCCTCGTCCGTCACCTGGGTCCGGGCCAGATCCAGCCAGTATACATGTTCCCCCACGGTTTCCAGCGGCCGCAGGTGTTCGTCCCGGAAATCCCCGGCCACGTTCAGCGCACTGAAGCGGAGGTCCGGCGTGTTCTGTGCGATGGGCATCAGGTTTCCCCCTCCCCCTTCATTGACCACCTTCATGGTGTCGGCGATCCGTTTCTCGTCCTCTGCGCTGAGGACGCGCTCCTCCTTCTTCTCCTCCTTACCCACTGCGGGCCCCTCGTCAATGGAGGTCAAAACGGCGGCGATCGCTTTGGTCAGCTCTGCGGAGGCTTTCAGGGACCCGATGGTCGCATCGCCGTCCGCACCGCTCTTGATCCAAAATTCGAGGATGGCGACCTCCTCCTCGGAGAGCTGTTCCTTGTCCTCCGGCGGCATGTGCTCATCGTCGTCCAGCGGCAGATGGATGCGGAACATCATGGAACCGTCCATGGGATCGCCGGCCACCACCGACGGTCCCTCGTAGCCACCCTTGAAGATGGCGTCCAGCGAATCGAGGCGAAGTTTTCCCTTGGATTTTTCTTCCCCGTGACAGGAAACACATTTCCCGGTCAAGATCGGGGCGACGACGTCCCGGTAGAGAATCTTGTCCGAATGGTCGGCTCGTGCCGTAGCAGCGGCGACGAGAACGAGGGTGAGCGCAGGGATAGACTTGATCATGATTCGAAAAAGGTGGCAACTGCTCCAATAAATCGAGACTCTGCCCAGATCGCAAGTCGCGGGGTCGAGGGATCGCCCCGTAAACCCGTAGGCACCCGGAGGCGTTTCCGTTTCAGCTGTTCCGAGCACGCCGCGTAGTCGTAAAGCTCAAACAGGCGATGATATTGACCGTTACGGAATTGACCAAGGCCTACGGCGATACCCGCGTGCTTCGCGGGGTCAGCTTCACGATGGAGCGTGGCGAGCGAATCGCGCTGATGGGCCCCTCGGGTTCGGGGAAGAGCACCCTGCTCAATTGCCTCGCCGGCATCGATCGCCCAGATGAAGGGCGGATCGAACTGGACTCGCTGGAGGTGACCGAACTCGATGAGGTCGGCCTCTGCGATCTGCGCCGGGAGCGGGTCAGCACCATCTTCCAGTTTTTCCACCTGCTCCCCACCCTGACGACAAGGGAGAATATCGAAATCCCGCTGCAGTTGCTCGGAATGCCTCGGGGAGAGCGTCTCTCCCGAGTCGATGAACTGGTCGAAGAGGTCCAACTCGGACATCGCGCCGAGGCCTTCCCCGACCAGCTCAGCGGCGGTGAACGCCAGAGGGTCGCCATCGCCCGGGCTTTGGCCATCCGCCCGGCTCTCATCCTGGCCGACGAACCCACCGGCAACCTCGACTCGGCCACCGGCGAGACCATCCTTGAACTGCTCGAAACGCAGGGCGCACGCCACGATACCGCCATGC
>CAZLUZ010000009.1:0-47106 GCA_964562825.1 uncultured Akkermansia sp. | reverse complement strand
GGCCCCGCTCGGTGAAGCCCGCCTTGCCAAAATCCGCCCCCGCTTTCTCCCCGTTGAAGGGACGCGCCTCCAGGGTGGGATGGGTAAAGGGGCCGAAACCGTCACTCGTGGTTCGCATGCGGGTATAGTCGCCCCGGAAATACTTCTCGATGACACGCTCCCAGTTCGTCGCGTAGTTGATTCCGACCCGGATGTCGCGGTTGGAGAGCAGGGGCCGGGCGCGATTGATCCAGAACCCGTAGGTGGGACGGGGCCGGTCGTTATAGAAGGTCGCCTTGTGCACGTAGCCCGACTCGACCAGCGGATGATCGTCCCCCAGTTTCCGGTAGTAGTATTCCGCAAGGTCCAGACCGAAGGCATCGAGTTTGCCCGCCTTGAACTCCTCGAAAGCCTTGGCCGTGTCCCGGATCACGCGAAACTCGATCCGGTCCGGATTGAACCGGTAGCGCCAGTGCTTCTTCTCCGCGGCCCACCAGTTATCCAGGCGGGTCAGGGCAATGCTCCGGCCCTTTTTTACGTCCTCGTCCCGCACCACGTAGGCAGCGGTGGTCGGTTGAAAACGCCACTGGAATCGCTGGGGAAAGTCCGGGCCCAAGTCCCGGAAGAAATGCTCGGGCTTTGGCGAGAGCTCCAGGACTCGGGCGTTGAGGTTGGGCTTGGCCTCGGGGACACTGATGGAGAAGGTATGATCGTCATATTTCGTGATTCCCGTATATTGCGTACCATACCAATTGTTGTACCACGGCGCCTGGATGTGCTTCGACTGGAAGAAGAAGAACATGAAAAAGAAGTCGTCCGTTGTCACCGGTTCCCCGTCACTCCACCGCGCGTCCGGATCGAGCTTCACGTAGACCGTCTTGTTTTCCATGTCCACGGCCCACTCCCGGGCCAACCCGGGGAAATACTCCAGGGTGTTGGGGTGCAGATGCGCCAGCCCGACGACGACATCGTCGAGGAGAAAATTGCGAAACGAACTGTTGGCGTCGGGCCCCACTACGCGCAGCGTCCGCGGGTAATCCTGGATCCGGCTCATCGCCGTGCCACCCTTTTTCGCCTGGGGTGAGCCGATCTCGGGCAGATGATCGTTGCTCGTCCAATTGAGGTCGGAGGGAAGATCCGCCATTGTCTTGAACCGGAAAAAGTCCGGGTTGGACGCGTAGTAGGCCTCCTTCTCCGCGGTGATGTCCTGGGGCGGAAAGCGCTCCTCGGAGCCGGAATCGCCTCCGCCGCCACACCCCTGCAGGAGGAGGGCGGCCGCCACCAGTGACACATTGCACAACAGAACCTGTTTCATCTTTTTCATCGGTATGTGGTAAATTTCTTGGGATCAAATGCCTCGCGGATCGCTTCGCCGACAAAGGTTACCAGGGTCAGCACAACGGTCATGGCAAAGAAGGTCCAGCTGATGATCCAGGGCGCATCGCGGATATTCTCGTTGCCGGATTTGAGCAGGTCCCCCCAACTCGGAGTGCCCTCGGGGAGGCCGAACCCGAGAAAATCGAGGGCCGTCAGACCGGTGATACCCGCCGCGATGGTGAAGGGAACAAAAGTCACCAAAGTGGAAAGGATGTTCGGCAGAATGTGGCGAAAGATGATCCGCCAAGTGCTCGCCCCCAGCACACGGGCCGCCGCGACGTAGTCTCGCGCCTTCTCCCGGTAGCTGCCGGTCCGCATGTAGTAGGTCATCGACATCCAGCTGAAGGCCGTCATGATGAGCAGCAGGCTCCAAAAATTCGGTCTTACGATCGCGGCGATGATGATGACAACGTAGAGAAAGGGAATCACCGACCAGATTTCGACGATCCTTTGACCGATCAGATCAAACAAGCCGCCGAAGTAGCCCATGAGGCAACCGGCCACGATCGCGATCAGGTAGGTCAGCGCCATGAGGAGCAGCGAGAAGAAAATGGCGATGCGGAAGCCGTAGACGATCCTGGCGAGAACATCCCGCCCGATCTGATCGGTGCCCAGGTAGTGCTTCGTCTCGAACGACGAAGGGTAGGGCGGATAGACATCCTCCCGGTAGTTCTCCTCCTCGGGACCGTAGGGGACCAGCGGCATGAGCACCCAGTTGCCCTCGTCCTCCTCGCGGAAGCGCTGCTGCAGATCGCGGTAATCGGTCTCGTATCCGTAGTCGAGGCCGAACTCGGTTCCGGGAATGAATGAGCGATAGGTGGGAAAGTAGAGTCTGCCCTCGTATTTCACGATAAGCGCCCGGTCATTGATGAACAGCTCGGCGAAGATCGAGAGAACGATAAGGGTGACAAGGACGATGAGTGAATAGTACCCGCGCCGTATCTCCCGGAACCTGCGGAGACGTTTTCTCGTGATGGGGTTGAGCTCGACTCGGAACACGGCGCCAACGGTTTACTTGAATTTCACCCTCGGGTCGACCAGCGCGACGATGAAGTCGGAGAGGATGTTGCCCGCCATGAGGAGGAATGACGAGATGAGCAGGATGCCCATGACCACGGGGAAATCGCGATCCAACAACGACTTGTACCCCAGCATGCCGAAACCGTCGATGTCAAAAATGTATTCTACGAGGAACGAGCCCGCCACGAACACGGTGAGCACGCCCCCCAGGCTGGTGGCGATCGGCACGAAGGCATTGCGGATGGCGTGCCGCACCACGGCCCGACGAAAACTCATGCCCTTCGCGATCGCGGTGCGCACGTAGTCGGCCGCGAGATTATCCATCAGGTTGTTCTTCATCAGCATGGTCAGCATGGCGAAGCTGCTGACCACATAACAACAGATCGGAAGGATCGAGTGGTAGACGATGTCGCCCAGCTTGCCGATGGGGCTAAGATACTCGAATCCGGGACTGACGAATCCCCCCGTCGGAAACCAGTCCCGCGGCGGATAGGCGAAGGCCACCAGCAGGATGAGCCCGAGGGCGAACCCGGGGATGGCGTACCCGAAGAAGACCAGCACGGAACTGCCCGTGTCGAGCAGCGAACGGTGCCTCAAGGTCTTGATCACTCCGAGGGGAAGGCAGACAAAATACGTGATGACCGTGGTGACGATGCCGTAGTAGGTCGAAATGGGTAGCCGGGACTTGATGACATCCCACACGGGTTCGTTGTATTTGAAGGAGACCCCCAGATCTCCGCGACACACCTTGCCCAGCCAGACGAAATAGGCGGTCAGCCACGGCTTGTCGAAGCCGTAGTATTTTTTCATCTGCTCGATCTGTTCGTCCGACAGGGCCGCCGTCTCGCTGGCGCCGCCCCGGCTGCCGCCCGCGCCCGGATTCGCCATCCGCGCCTCGGCGATGGCACGCTCGATGGGCCCGCCCGGCAGGATTCGCGTCAGGGAAAAAATGATCAGCATCGCCCCGAACAGGGTCGGAAAGATCAACAGAATTCTCCGGATGAAATAGTCTCGCATCAGGGGGTGGAGCGACGCCGCTCGAAGGATTTCGTTGGAAAAACCAAAGTTGGCACAAATAACCGGAGATTTGCGGATGAGAAACCAAAAGTTGACCTTGTTTGACGTGAGCCCCGGAAAATTCTTGCCATGCGTACAATGACGGTCAGGGTTGGCTCCAGATGAACGACTTTCTCCTCGAATCCCTCCGCTGGCGTTACGCCGCCAAGGCCTTCGATCCCGGCAGAACCATCCCCGAGGCGGACTGGAAGACGCTGGAGGAGGCGTTGCGTCTCACCCCCTCCTCCTACGGCCTGCAGCCGTGGAAGTTTTTCGTCATCACCGACCAGTCGATCAAGGACCGGCTCATCCCGGCATCCTACGGCCAGACCCAAGTGGGCAACTGCTCCCACCTCCTCGTTCTCGCCGTGGTCACCGGCATCTCGGAGAGCGACGTGGATCGTTTCATCGACGCCACCTGCCGGGGGCGCAATCTGGAACGGGAATCGCTGGCATTCTACCGGAAAATGATCGTGGGGGACATCGTCGAGGGACCGCGCAGCCGGGACATACCCGGCTGGGCCCGACTTCAGAGCTACATCGCCCTGGGCAACTTCATGACCTGCGCCGCCATGCTGAAGATCGATTGCTGCCCCATGGAGGGGTTCGACGCCGCCGCCTACGACGAGGTCCTCGATCTCGCACCACGGGGTCTGACCACGGCGGTGGTCTGTCCTTCGGGCTACCGGGCTCCCGGAGACAAGTATGCCACCCTGCCCAAGGTGCGCTATCCCCACGGCGAGCTCTTCGAGTATCGCTGAACCTCTCCCCCGCGCCGGTGCGGTCTTGACGGAAGTTCGCGGCTCCGTAGAATCGGCACGATCCGATCGAATCATGAGGGAGAAAACCGTCGAAGATGAGGCCGCCGAGTTGGCGGAAATCAACAAACTGCCCGTGCTTCGGCGCTATGGCATCTACGCGCAGCGGTCCGGCCCCGGCTGGCTGCAGGGCGCCATCACCCTGGGGGGCGGCTCTCTCGGAGGAGCCCTCTACCTGGGCTCGTTCATGGGCTACAACATGATGTGGCTGCAGCCCCTGGCCATGATCCTCGGGGTCATCATGCTCAGCGCGATCGCCTACGTCACCCTCTCCACCGGCGAACGCCCCTTTCAATCGATCAAACAGAATGTCTCGCCGGTCCTCGGCTGGGCGTGGCTCATCGCCACCCTGATGGCCAACCTGGTCTGGTGCATGCCGCAGTTCGCCCTGGGCACCGGTGCCATCCAACAAAACCTGGGCGGTTCCGCCATCGAGGTCTGGGACTGCGGAGCCATCCTCCTCGCCTTCGGCATCCTGGTGAACTATTTCTACGGAAAAGGGAACAAGGGCATCGCCTTCTTCGAATTGATCCTCAAAATCATGGTGGGTATCGTGGTCGTCTCTTTCTTTGGCGTGGTCATCGCCCTGACGGGGGCCAAGGAACTGGACTGGGGGGCTGTCCTGCGCGGACTCATCCCGGACCCCTCGCTGCTGACGAAGCCGGCCGCCACCTTCGCCGAGCCCATCGCCGCCACGGGGAGTTTCGCGGACTTCTGGCGGAACATGATCACGGAGACCCAGTTCGATGTCATCATCACCGCCTTCGCCACCGCCGTGGGGATCAACATGACCTTCCTCCTCCCCTACTCGATGCTGAGAAAGCGCTGGAGAGCGGCTCACCGCCAGATGGCCATCTTCGACCTCTCCATCGGTCTGATCATTCCCTTCGTCCTGGCCACGGGTTGCGTCGTCATCGCGGCGTCCTCCCAGTTTCACACGAAGTATGGCGACGTGCTTTACGGAGACGGAACCGTCAATCCCATGCTGCAGAACAGCTACCACGAATTCGTTGATGCCCGGCTCAAGGCGGAGCTGGGCGAATCCTTCGGCGACCTCACCGACGAGCAATTGAGCCAGGCGAGGGCTGCGCTACCGGAGGCCGATCGACGTCTCGCCGCCATGCTGGTCAAGAGGGACAACCAACAGCTCGCCTCCGCTCTCGAACCGCTCGCCGGAAAAACGGTCTCGCAGTTTCTCTTCGGGATCGGGGTGCTCGGCATGGCCCTCTCCACCATCATCATTCTGATGCTCATCAATGGCTTCACTTTCTGCGAGATGTTCAACCGTCCGGGCGACCGGCGGGTCCACCTGCTCGGGGCCGTCGTCGCCGGAATCGCCGGTTTCCTCGGACCGATCTGGCTCTGGGCCAATCAGGACGCCAAGGCGGCGCTGACCGTGCCCACCTCCGTCATCGGCGGCAGCCTCCTGCCCATCGCCTACTTCACCTTTCTCCTCCTCATGAACAGCAAGCGCGTCCTCGGGGACAACATGCCGACGGGAGCAAAGAGGATTTTCTGGAACATTCTCATGGCCCTTTCCACGGTGGTCGCCACCACGGGGTCGGTCTGGGTCCTCTCGAAGAAAGGAGCCTTCGGGATCGCGGGTATCGTCCTGCTCGGCCTGCTCTTCCTCCTCGGCCTCATCGGCTTTCTTATCGCCAACCGGAAGTTGCAGGATTCCTGAACCTCCCGTCTTTACCGCAACCATGAAATTCGGAATCATCGGCGCCGGCATGATCGCCAATTTCCACGCCCGGGCGATCCACGCGATGGGCGGAGGCGAACTTCACTCCTTCTTCGGACGCCGCCGCGAGGCGGTGGATGCCCTGGTGCAGGAGCACGGGGGCATCGGATACGACGACCTGGATGCCTTCCTCGCGGATCCCGCACTGGAGGTGGTGACCATCGCCACCCCCAGCGGCGCCCACCTCGAGCCGGCCATAGCGGCGGCCCGGGCCGGCAAACACGTCGTCTGCGAAAAACCTCTCGAGGTCACCCCCGAACGGATCGACCGAATGATCGAGGCCTGCGAGGAGAACGGGGTGACCCTCTCCGGCATCTTCAATCGCCGATTCATCCCGGCGATCGAGGCTTGCAAAAGCGCGGTCGAAGCCGGTCGGTTCGGGCGGCTCACCATGGCCGACGCCTACGTGAAATGGTATCGCGATCAAGCCTATTATGACTCGGGAGCCTGGCGGGGCACCTGGGAACTGGACGGGGGTGGCGCCTTGATGAATCAGGCCATCCACACCGTGGACCAGCTCATCTACCTGGCGGGCGACGTCGCCGCGGTGAGCGCGAGCACCGCCTGCCTCATCCACGAGGGTATCGAAGTCGAGGACACGGCTGCCGCGGTGCTGGAGTTCCGCTCCGGTGCCCGCGGAGTCATCCAGGCCTCAACCGCCTGTTGGTCGTCCACCGGTCATCCCGCAGAGGTTCATCTGTGCGGGGAAAAGGGCTCCGTCTTCCTCGCCGATGAGAAGTTCCGGGTCTGGGACTTCCACGAGGAATCGCCCCACGACGAGATGGTCCTACGCGATCTGATGGTGGGCAGTGCCGTGGAGAAGGGACTCGGCGCCAACGATCCCTCCGCGATCAATTTCCTCGGTCACCAGCGCAATTTTGAGGACGTGGTCGATGCCATCCGAAACGGGCGCCCGCCTCGGGTTGACGGTCGGGAAGCGCGCCGCGCGGTCGCCCTGATCTGCGCCATCTACGAAAGCGCTCGCAAGAGCGAGAGGGTGGTTCTCGGTAGTGTCTGACCCCGAGGTTGCCCGCGGTCATTCCTCGATCATCACTTCACACCAGATGCTGCGGGCATCGGCGGGGTTGAAGACAAGAGTGCGGTCGTCGAACTCGATCCGGGATAGAGGTTCCAGGCGACGCCCCGTGGGGTCGAGAGGGTAGACCTGCGCGGTTTGAGGGAGGACGAGATGGACCTCCGCGTCGACCGGCTCCGCCAGGACCGGCCGGCTTCCCTCGGCCGGAAGTTTCCAGTGCATGGGGGACCGCTGCAACAACTCCTCCCCGGGGTCCCAGAAGCCTTGTCCACGATTTTCCGCCCGCCCCACCGAGGTGATCAGGACCCGGCGCGATTCACCGAGCGGTTCGCCATCCAGAGAAGTCGCGGTGATCGCGCAGAACTCGTTCGCCGCCCGCTCGATCCGGAACACCCCGAAATCGATCGGACCCTGTTTTGAGACGAATCCGACAACCGCCTTGGTGCGCGGCGTGTCGATGGCAAACAAGCCCTCGCCATAGTTCAACGTGAGTTCACCGGTGTCGCTGAGGAAAACCTTGCCGGAACCGTCGATCCGGTCGTAACCGGGCAACCCGAGTTGCCGAGCCTGCGCCGCGAAGGCGGGGAAATGCCAGGTATTCCACGACTCCCCATCCAGGCGGATCGTCGGCGGCGCATCGGGCGGGAGCCGATCCACCATCTCCGGACCGACGAGGAGAACATCAGCGCCGCCATTTTCCGGATCCAGGCGGAAACTGTTGCGCACCTTCGACGTGTAGGTGAGAAAGCGGAAGTTGGTGTACCTGGCGTTGCGGGTTTCCGGCGCGGGCCGCCACCAGGAATCCTCGGGGTGCACCACATGAACCTCGTTGACCGCGGGAGCGACATCGGCGCGGTGAAACAGCGCAGCGGCTGCGGGGAAGACGCCCCAGCGTGCCGGATCGGAGTGGCTCCGAAACATGGAGATGGGTTCCGGATCGATCCCAAAGGAGAACAGCAAAAACATGTCCCAGTCCTGGAGACAGGAATAGGCCGCGGCCAGGAGCAGCCCCTCGCAGCGATATTCGTTCGGCCAGGGAAAATTGAACTCGGCGACACCCTGAGGTTTTCCCGCCACGCTGGTGCGGGAGATCACCGACAGCGGAGCGCGCTGGGTCGGAATGTCCACCGCGACAAAAGGCTCGTTGGCAAAGCGAAAGTGCGGCTCCATCCGGTGAGGATGCCTCCAATACTGGTTTCGAGAAATCCAGTCGTTGGCTTTCCCCTCCACCATGGTGTCGGCGAGGACAAACATCTGGTTCGTTCCTGCCACCGGAACGCGGACCCCGATTTCGGCGAGATGCGCCCTCATGACGGTGTAATACCGCTCCTGGATTTCGGCGAGAAATCGAAGGACGTCACCGACCCGCGAAGGGGCGGTCAGGGGATCGGTGCTTTTCTCATCGGGGCGGATCGCCACGAGCATGCCGAAAGGGAAAACGACCGAGCCAGCGGCCGGATCCTCCTCGCCGCCCAGCGCGCACCATCCGGTCTCGTCCGTCCAGGCCTCCGCCAAGGTTGCCCGGGCGCCATAGCGCCCCACCAACCAGGAGTTCCAACGCTTGGCCAACTCTGCTCGGTAGTGAGGCCGGGACAGGTCCTGCTGCCGCCAAAAGTAGAAGATCGAATTTTCATTCGTGATCTCCACCACCGCGATGGCCGGCTCATCGACATAACGGAGTCCGGTGTAGGGATTCTTGTGGGTGAGAAGGCGCGTGGCGTAGTCCTTCTGCAACTCGATCATGCGCTCGTCGAAGATCGAGGCTCCCTTCATGGAGCCCGCCCAGTTGTGCGTAAATTCGTCTCCCTCGGTCACCCCCTCGGCGGTCCGGAATCGCCGGTAGTCGAGCAGGTCCAGGTAGACGTAGATGCTGCGCTTCTTCAGTTCGGCGATGAAGTAGTCCATCCGATCCAGTCCCTCCGCGTCAAATTCCTGACTGGTGCCCCGCCCGTAATCGATGAGGGGACCGCCCGGGCCGTCCATATTGTGGAAGCGCAGCAGGTTCACCCCATACTTGGCGAGGCGAGCAGCGATCCGCGGTGCTCTCTCCTTCTCCGGCGCACAGGCGTCCCTTCCCACGTTGGTTCCGAAAAAACGAGCCCGAGAACCGTTCTCGAACCAAAAATGCCCATCCGGTCGGGTGGTCACGAAACCGTGTTTGCCCGCCGGAGCATCGAGAAATCCGCTCAGATCGATGCCGTCGAGATTCGTGTCCTCGGTGGGAAACTCAAAGGGAAACCAGTCGCTGGTGTCGTTGAATCGGTAGTCGATCTTCGTCACGGGCACGCTCCTGCCGGAGACCTTCACATCATCGAACCAGGCCGTTCCCTCACTGCGCGCCAGGTTGAGGGAGACCACGAGTTCATCCGCACCGGGAGGCGCCGTTGCCGTGACGGTAAGTTTGGTCCAGTCCTGCGTTCCACTGAGTCGGGGCGTGCCCACCTCGCTCAACCAGCGAGAGTCCTTCTGCCAGGCGAGATGGGCATAGGCCTCGCCCGTGACGCCCTCGGTTTTTACCCAGACCTCGAGCCGATATTCGGAGCCGGACTCGACCGGTCGGGGCTCGATTCCCCAACGCGCCGTCACCCTTTTCCAGTCCTTTTCCCCGATTCCACGGGCGGAATCGCTCATCCGCAGGCTGCGTGTTCCGGTACGCGCCACGTTTTCGTCCCAGCCCAGCGAGGCAGGTGAATCGAAGGGATTCCCCCGCCAAGCATCCGGGCGTCCGTCGCGGTTGAAATCGTCCTCGGCGGAGGGATTCTCCACCAAGTTGTCCAGCAGGGATAGAGATTCGGGGTCGGATGCCGTGGCTGGAGAGACGAAGGAGACCAGGAGCAGCAACCCGGGAAGCAACTTCATGGGATAGGTTTTCCCCATTATCCGCCTCTTTGCCCGGCCGGGTCAACCTTTATTCGAGCCCATCCTCAGGGCGAGGGATCGCCGGTCGTTGCTTCCCTCGCCGCCCCGCCGATCACCGTCTCCCTGATCTCTCCGCGGAACGGTTCTCTGCGAAGGGCGGCCCCCTCCTCCAGATCGGCCAATCCTGCGCCGCGATCCTCTCCGACCTCACGGGGAGGAAACCCCGGAAAGTAGAGGCCCGCGGCCTCGGCGCGATGACGCTCGGACAGCGCCACGTAGGCCGACCGGACTGCGGGAGACATCTCGTCGGAAACGGCGTCGGCATACCATCGCGCGCTGAGCAGGCCGACCGCGGGGTTCAGGGGATCGATCCGTCGACAGACCTGGAGGTGGGAGAGTTGTTCCCTCGTCCGCACCCCCTCTTCCAGGGAAACGCGGGCCATCTCCAGGTGCCACTCGCTCCGCCCGAAGACGAACCCGAACAGGGTCATGGCCACTCCGCAGCCGAAAGCGAGCCCCCGACCGACAAAGAGAAAGCCGCCTCCGGGAACGCACGAAGTCTCCTCTTCGGCGCGAAGGGCATCCGACATGGGATCGGGACAGGCCAGGATGCCGAGCATCATGGTCGCCGGGAGAGCGATCGCCGGCACATGCAGCGGACAATCGAAGAGCGCGAGCACCCCCAGCGCACCCAGAAACGACACCGATCCCGTCACCATGGCGAGGTGATCCGAGCTGGGCAGTGGACTCCCCTGCCGGCCCCGGATGCTGCCGTATCCAAGGGCGAAACAGATTCCGTTGTGGAGATGGATGGCGAACAGGCTGAGACCGCAGAACAGGCCCAGCATTCCGTACTCACCCAGCACCTGGAGAAACTCGTTGTGGACAAACGCCGTGGGAAACGGTCGATCCCCCTCCGTCGCGGGCTCAAATCCTCCCCCATAGAAGTAGAAGGTCCGCGAGCCCGTGCCGATCGCGGGTGCCTCGCCAAACTGCAGCGCGGCGGCACGCCAGAGTTCCGGCAGCACGATGCCGTCCCGGTCGAGCAGTCTCGCCTCGACCAAGCGCTCCATGGTGCTGAGTTGGCTGGAGACGAATCCGGCCGCCAGCATCACGGTGAAGGCGAGCCCCCAGATGATTCCCCTCCGGGAGGTTCCGTCCAATTTGCTCCAGGCGATCGCGAGAGCGAGCAGGCCGAGAACACCGAGCCCCGCAAAGGCACCCAAGGCCCCGAGAAGGCTCCCCGATCCCACGATGCCCGCCCCCGACAGGATCGCCAGCGCCACCCACAACAACCGCACCGCCGGCCTCTGCTTTCCGAAGATGGCGTGAGCGGCGACCAGCGGGATTCCCAGAGCAAGAAAACCGGCGAAGTGGTCCGGATGAGCGAACAGGCCGCGAATCCGGTCGCCACCGTCCAGGCCAGGGGTTGGGATCACCCGGAAACCCGGATCCCCAAAAAACTGGATCGCCGCCACGAGCAGGTTGAACGCCATCAACCCGACGAAACCGTGCAAGATCGCGAGCCTGTCCCTGGGCCCATCGAGAACCGAGAGGAAGACGATGTAAGCGATGAAGCATGTGACGAGCAGCGCACCGTCCTCCCGGGCAAAGTAGGCCACCGGGGAATTCATCGCCCTGACCAGGAAATAGGCCACCGCCGCAAAAAAAGCACCCAGGCACCAACCGGGAACCGAGAAACTCGTTCTCCGAAAAATCGCCAGCGCCGAGAGCACCCCAGCCGCTCCGATCACGAGATAGCCCGTCCACACATGCGTCAGCGAAGTCGAAGTCCCCAACACCCCCACGGTGAAGAGGCCCGCCAAGAAGACAACGATGAGGGAGAATCGAACGATCGGATGCATGCCTAAAATTTACATATTTTACAGGGTTTCCGTTTTCCAAACAATAAAGATTTTTTGATTTTCAGGCAAGATTACCTTCCAAACCTTTTGTTTTCTGTTATATTTTCTATAATTTTAATATTATGTCTCCCTCGATTGATGATCCCCTGCTCGAAGCGCTTCATTTTCTCGGGAAAGTGCATTCTGTTCCGGTGAACCTTCGCGGCGCGACGGAGGGGTTGCCCCTGGTCCACGGGCGGCTCACCCCCGAACTCTTTCCCCGGGCAGCCGCGCGATGCGGGTTCGAATCGAAGCTGATCAAACGGTCTCTCCGCGACATCCATGCGGCCACCTTGCCGGTGATTCTCATTCTGAAGAGCAACGACGCCGTGATTCTGACCGACCCGGGCCGGGGAAGGCACGCCAAAGCAGAAGTGGTGGTCCTCAGCTCGGGATGTGGCACGGAAAAAATCGACCGGAAAGCCCTCGAGGAGGCCTACTCGGGCGTCGCCGTCCTGGTCAAGCCAGCCTTCCGGTTCGAGCAGCGTTCCGACTTTCGGGGCAAGACCCTGGGCCGCCACTGGTTCTGGGGAACCCTGTGGAACTTCCGCAGCTTTTACGCCCGCGTCGCCCTCGCCACCCTGATGATCAATTTCCTCGCCCTGAGTTCCTCCATCTTCATCATGACTGTCTACGACCGGGTCGTGCCGAACGAGGCGGTGGACACGCTCATGGTGCTCGCCTTCGGGGTGGGCGTGGCCTATCTCTTCGAGTTTCTCCTCAAGATGCTCCGGGGCTATTTCGTGGACCGGGCCGGGCACCGCATCGATCTTCGGCTGGGCAGCGAATTGTACGCGCGGATCCTCGGAATGAAGTTCGGCAACCGTCCCCCGTCGGCCGGCTCGCTGGCCAGCCAGGCACGCTCCTACGATTCGCTGCGCGAGTTCTTCACCAGCGCCACCCTCGCCGCGATCGTGGATCTCCCCTTCGTCTTTCTCTTCGCCGCGGTGATCTACCTGTTGGGAGGCGGACTCGTCGCCCTCCCGCTGATCGCTGGAATCCTGCTGTGCCTCTTCTTCGGCCTGGCTCTCCAGTTGCCCATCTCCCGCGCGGTGCACCGCAGCTACCAGTCCGCCAATCAGCGACAGGCTCTCGTGGTCGAGGGCATCCAGGCGCTCGAGACGATCAAAACCACCCGGTCGGAATCCGAACTCCAGGCGCGCATGGAGCACACCGTGCGGGTCGCGGCGAAGAACGACGGGCGGGCCCGCGCCTTCGCCCAGACGGCCCTCCATTCCACCGGATTCATCAATCACCTCGTCAGCGTTTTTATTGTGATCACGGCATTTTTCCAGGTGGTCGAGGGCAACATGTCGATGGGCGCCATGATCGCCTGTGTGCTTCTCGCGGGCCGGGCCATGGCGCCGATGGCCATGGTCTCCTCGCTGCTTTCCCGACTCCAGCAATCGCGGCGCGCCCTCCAGGGAATCGACCAGATCATGCAATCCCCCGTGGAGCGCGATGAGCAGGAGGCCCGCTTCCTCTCGATCCGGAATTTTCTGCCCCGTATCGAGGCTCACGAGGCGTCCTTCTCTCACGTCGGCGGCGGCGAGGAGGTCCTGAAACGGCTCGATTTCCGCATCGAGCCGGGAGAACGCGTCGCCCTGCTCGGACGGATCGGCTCGGGCAAGAGCACCCTGCTCCGCACCCTGGTGGGACTCTACCATCCCACCGGCGGACGGATCGATATCTCGGGCATCGACCTCCGGCAGCTCGATCCCGCCGATCTGAGACGCCACGTCGGCTACGTGCCGCAAAGCCCCGCCCCCCTTTACGGCACCATCCGGTCGAACGTGAAGGCGGGCTGTCCCTGGATCGAGGAGGAGGCGGTGCTCCGCGCCATCGAGCGGGCCGGACTCGCCTCCTATATCCGATCCCTGCCCGAAGGTCTCGACACCCCGGTCAGCGAGGCCGGCGCCTCCCTCTCCGGCGGGCAGCGCCAGGCGCTGGCCGTGGCACGGGCTCTGGTCGAAGAACCTCCCCTCCTCCTTCTCGACGAGCCGACCAGCGCGATGGACCTCGCCAGCGAACGCGCCCTTATCGATCACCTGCGAGCCTACCTCGGGGAGGATGCCTCCCGCACCCTCTTGATCGCCACCCACAAACGCTCCGTGCTCGCCCTGGTGGACCGCATCATCGTTCTCGACCGCGGACGAATCCTGGCGGACGGCCCCCGCGACGTCGTGCTGCGCCCGTCCTCCCCACCGAGGGAACGCCCGGGAGCAGCTTCGCCGCAAGACGCCGGGATCTCGGAGAATCCCGACTCCGCTCCGGTCGCCCTGCCCCGGTAACTGCCGACACCCACCCGATTTCCAGATGAATGCGACTCAAGCCGGACACGACCACAGGTCTCTCGACCCCGACGAACTCGATTTTGCTCGCGATGCGCGCACCGCGGTCCACGGCGACCGCGTCCGCGGGGCCAACCTGCTGCTTTTCCTCATTACCGGCATCATCGTGGCCTTTGTCGTCTGGGCGAACCAAGCCGAACTCGACGAGGTGACCAAGGGAGAGGGCAAGGTGATCCCCTCCACCTCGATCAAGACGATCCAGAACCTGGAGGGAGGGATCGTCGCCGAGATTCTGGTTCGCGAGGGCGACGTGGTGGCCCGGGACGACGTCGTGCTCCGCATCGACGACACGAAACGCAACTCGAACTACCGGGAGATCCTGGCGAAAAAGGAGGCTCTGGAGGCGATGCTGGCCCGGCTCGAGGCCGAGGCCTCCGGTCTGGAAGCGGTGCTTTTTCCCGATGGCATCGCCTCGATTCGGCCCGACCTCGTCGCCCGGGAAACGGCACTCTTCGAGAAACGAGCCCGCGAGCGCGACGAACAGGCCGACGTGATCCGGCGCAGCCTGAAGCTGGCCCGGGAGGAACTCGAGATGACGGTGCCCCTGGTGGAGAAGCGGATCGTCTCCAAGGTGGACCAGCTCCGTCTCGAACGTGAGGTGAACGAACTGGAGGGAGAACTCAAGGAACTGACCGGTGGTTTCCAGCAGGCCGCGATGGAGTTGCGCAACGAAACCCAGGCCGAACTGGAGGGCATTTACGAAGTCATCAAGGGAGGCGAAGACGAGGTTCGCCGGGCCCTGGTCCGCTCCCCCGTGGCGGGCATCGTAAACAAGGTCTACGTGTCCACCATCGGCGGAGTCATCGGCCCCGGCGAACCGCTCGTCGACATCGTGCCGGAGGATGACGCCCTCGTCGTCGAAGCGAAAATCCGACCGGCCGACATCGCTTTCCTCCACCCCGGCCAGGAGGCGACCCTAAAATTCACCGCCTACGATTTCTCCATGTATGGCGGCCTGAAGGGCCGCGTCGAGCACATCAGCGCCGACACCATCAAGGACGAGATTGACGAGGAACACTACTACAGGATCAAAGTGCGAAACACGGGCGGAACCCTGATGAGCGATGGCAAGGAACTGCCCATCATCCCCGGTATGGTGGTTTCGGTGGACGTCCTGACGGGCCGCCGGACCGTGCTCCAGTACCTGACCAAGCCCTTCCACCGCATGCGGTTCAATGCGCTGAGAGAGCGGTAACCTGGTGCCGAGCGCGCCCGGGCTCCGGCGGCACCTCGTTGCGAACAGGCTCGGTTGGTGGTTTTTCTCCCGCCACCTTTCCGGGGCCATTTTTGTCAAATACAAACCGGGGATTTCTTTTCCGGCGTAGTCGGCTACACGCCTCGTCTCATCCGCACCTCCGAAACCCCCCAAAAAAACCAACCCCCAAAAGAAAAGAGAAATCCCATGATCCCAATCAAAACAACAAGAACCCTTGCCATCGCCGCCGCGATCGGAGTGAGCGCGGTCGCTTCCCCGACCGAAGCCCAGGACCGCTCCTTCGGTCGCCCCGGCCTAGTGCGCACCGCCATCGCCCAGGAGATCCACCTGCAGAATCAGATCCGCGAAAACGTCCTCAAGGTGGATCGTCTCGCCGAAGAGATGGTCTGGCGCTATGGCCGCGAGTTGAGGGGCTATCGCGACTGTTCCTGCTCGATCGCTCTCTTCCGCGCCATGAGGGAACACCGTCAGCGGACCGCGGCATTGGTCAGGGCTTCCCGCGGGACATGCCAACCGACCTTCGAGAAAGCCGCCTGCGCCGTTCGCGAATCGCTCGATGTCGTGGAACAGCGCCGCAAGACCGCTCAGGTCAGTCCCTGTGTCGCGGCCCTTATCTCGGACTCGTGCCCTCCCGCGACCTTCGTCCATCGGAACGCAAACCGCTGGAGACCGGCTCAGTCGAATAGCTGCAATACGGGCAGCCCCGGCTACAGCTCCGCCCCCCAGCCAAGCTCCCACCCTCTCTACTCCTATCTCTTGAGCCGTCTCAGTCGGTAATCCTTCCCCCCGGAAAAAACCCCCACCCCCCATCGAAGCGCCCCGTTCCACCCGGGGCGCTTTTCTTTTGCGCTCGTGCCCGAGGAATCGAGACCACGCGTCGATTTCCCGGGAGGGAAGAGTCAGCCGTCCTCGACCCTCTCATAGGTTGCCTCGAACAACCCTCCGTCGACGATCCAGACATCCGCGGGATAGGCGACCTCGCGATCCGCATCGTGCTTCACCAGGTAGTCGCCCGGTTTTCCCTCCAGGTCCCCCCACGTGGCCCGCACCCGGAAAGGCCGGTCCATCTTCGCCGCCATCACTCCGGCGGTATCCCGGCGTGGAAGGTAGGTCTCCCACCGCAACTTCCGGTGCACTTCGATTTCTCCGGTGGCGCGGTATTTCCGCAGCAGATCATCCCGCTTCTGCGGCCACAGCTCTCCGCTTTCGCCACGACAGATGAAATCGCCTTTGCTCGCCATCATCGGACCTTCCAGCGAAGGGACGATCTGCCGACGCCGCGCTTCCCGAGCACGAATCGGTCGAGTCTTGCAGGCACGGAACCAGAGCCCGGCCCGGTTCACCCGGTCGAGCAAACGACGATTGGTCTGTCTGGAACCTCGAGCCATCCCAGGAATCTTTCCCGGTAAGGTCGCTCCAAACGCCGAATCCGGCAAGGCACCCTATCAGTAACCCAGACCCCAATCGGTGCTGTAGGCCTCGGTGGGCCTGGCCTGGCCCGAGCTGGGATCGATCATCGGCCCCATCGTCATCCGCATGCCGGGCTCCAGGATGCGAAACTTCTGCTCCAGCCTCTCGCTGCTGTAGATGAACTCCTCCGGGGACGCCGTGTCATCGTCGAACATGTCGTAGTGACAGGGCACGATCAGGCCGGCGCTGATGGCTTTACCCAGAGCCGCCGCCTGGAAACCGTTCAGATTGGCGCTCATCTTCTCCGGCTCGTCTCCGCTTATGGGCAGGAGGGCCAGATTCACATTCCACCGGCGCACCTCCTTGACCAGGGAGTTGTGCCAGAGGGTATCCCCACTGTGAAAAACAATGAAAGGCCCCAACCGGACCACATACCCCAGACTCCGCGCTGCTCCGTGGTCGTCGGTCAACACCTCGGGATTCGCCGCCGTGATACCGTGCACCTCGATGTCGTCGAGATCGATGAACTTGCCCGAATCCACCGGCAGGAGCGGTGGTCCCGCAGTGCCCAGCAGGGCATCCACGTGGCGCCGGATGCCCTCGGGCACCACCATCTTCATGCGGGGACTCGCCGCCCGAATGCCCAGAATCGTCTCGGGATCGAGATGACTGAGGTGATTGTGCGTCGCCAGAACAAGGTCGATCCCGGCGAGGCTCAGGGGATTGGCCACCCGCTCGGTGAGCCGAGGCCGAATCTTGGACTTCCCGTCCACCTGCCTCGCCAGCGAATCGGACAGGTACGGATCGATCAGAATCCCGTGCCCGTTCCACTTGATGAGGAACCCACTGTGCCCGAGCCACCAGAGGTGAAGAGCCCCCGTGACATTGTCCGCTTGCTGGAAATCCTCGATGAGGTCTCCATCTTTCTGGACCGGGGTGATCATCTCTGGCTGTGGACTTAACATATCAAAACGGGCAGGTTATCCCAGAGATTAGACACCTATCCCTGATATTTCAAGTGCGCGAAATATCGCAAAACTGAAAAAGACAAGAAAACAGGCGAAAAAGGGCCAATTTTTCGCTCTCTGCCCGACGAAGAGACGATTCTGGCGGCGAAATATTCCACAAACTCCGCCCGACGCCCACTAAGAAGGAGGCGCAGGCTCCGTCTCTTTGTTCTCACCCCTATCCAGTTCCGAGAAATCGACCGGATAGACACGATTTGGTGCCAGGTCCTCGAGGACCGCGGTGGGTTCGATGGCCGGAGGCAGATAGAATCGCACCTCCTCCACTTCGTCCGCGTCGCCGAGCCCGATGGTCAGGGGGACGTTCCCGTCGAAGGTTCGATGCACCGACTGCAGGATCCAGTCGCGGTCCCGTGCCACCACGGTCACGCGGGCTCCGGGGCGGGAATTCCGCGCCGCCAGGGTGAGCCAGCCGTTCTCGCATCCTTCGCTCTCCATCCAGCGCACCTTTCCCCCGGCCCCGACCATCCAGACGTCCATGGCCCCGTCGCCGTCGAAATCCAGGGCATGCCATTCGGAGACGAGGTCGAGGTGGCTCAAGCAGCTGACCCGGGAGATATCGCGGAACTCGAATCCACCCCGATTCCAGTAGGCCCGGTTCACCGCGATGCCGCCTGTCGCGACGATCAGGTCCTCGTAGCCGTCCCGATCGAGATCCGCCTTGAGAAATCCCTGCACGCGATCGGAAATTCCGGCCAATCCGCAGGCCGCGGTCACGTCGGTCATGCCCCCATCGCCGTCGTTCTGAAAGAGACGGAGGGGGAAATCCCCTTTCTCGCGGCTCTTTTTCGTCGGTATCATCGCCGGGTCCGCGAGCACCAGATCCGGATCGCCGTCGTTGTCGAAATCAAAGGCCCCCGCGATCCATGCCGCCTCGGACCGGGGCAGCCCCGCTTCTTCCGCCTTCTCCAGAAAACGCCACTGCAGGGGATCGGCCGATGGCAGGGCGATGAGGAACTGGTCGGGCAGTCCGTCGATGGTGAGATAGAGATCGGGGTAACCGTCGACGTTGAAGTCCGCCGTTTCGATTCCCACCACGGGTCGAGGAATCCAGAGATCGAGTTCCCAGGCGATGGGCTCAAATCGGCCCGGGGAGACCTGCCGGTAGACCTCAAAGGGTTGTTCCCGGCCGCCAATCGCCAGGTCCAACCAGCCGTCGAGATCGTAATCGAGCCAGGCGACCGCTTCCGTGTCTCCAAAAGCGAGCAGTCCCGCCTCGACGGTGACATCGGTAAAATCGGCATCCCCCTCGTTGCGCAGCAGGGAATCGGGCAGCCCATTTCCCCGTTGGACCAGGAGATCGAGATCTCCGTCGCGGTCGAAATCGGCCGGGTGCAACCGCTCGCCCGGAACGGCCAACCCCAACGCCTCCGGTTCCGCCTCCAGCATCCCCTCGGCATCCGAAGTCCAGAGGGAGGTGCCGCCGCCGGCGATGATTTCGAGTCCTCCTCCGGGTCGGAAGTCCCCGATGGCGAGCGGTCCGGTCATCTCCGCCTGCCGCAGCACCATGCGCACGGGAAAATTCTCCGTGGTCAGTTCTGCGGAAATCGCGGCCCGATGACGCTCAGGGAGATCATCGGGACCCCTGCCCAAGGCAAGACCGGCCAGGGTGTAGAGCCTGCGCTCGTCCTCCGTCGGTCGCGGACTTTCCGCCTCGCCAAAGGAAGAAACGAAAGCTTCGAGAGCCGGAGAATCAACCGGCGCCGCCCCTTCCGGATAGGGGTAAGCCTCCCGGGGCAAACTTGCCAGGATGTCCTGCCATGGCGGAGAAAGATCGACTGATTTGGCGGCTTCACCGGCGGCGGCGACCATCTCCTGGAGGATCGCGTCCATTTCTCTGCCCTCGAACTGCGCCAGCAGCGCGACGTCGGGCCGCTCCGGCTTGGTCTCCGGCTTGGCTTCCACCTCGACGGTCTCTTTCTCGCCAAAGGGCAGATGGGCGCCGAATCTGACGATCACGAGAGCCCCCACCGCGAGAGCGGATACCAGCACGATGATGGCTGTTCGGGTCTTCATGGACTGCGGAAAGAGCGGCAATATGACATGCGATTCTTGGAGCCAAAGCTCTTTTTTCCCCTCTCCGGCGGGGTCGAGATCCCTCGCTGCCGATTTCTCTCCGCCGCGTTCCCGGGTTGACTCGGATGACAGCCACGGTTAGGAGGCTTTCGGGCAAAGGTTCGTGGGAGAACGCGGAAACACTCCGGGGAACCATCGCCCCACCGGACTGTTCCCCTCCCGCGGGGCATATCAGCAATACCGATGACCCTTTGTCAGCGCCTTCAACAAAGCATTGCGGAAACCGGCAGCGCCCTCTGCGTGGGAATCGACCCGCGCCCTGCCAGACACCCATCCCCCGAGGAGGTCGGGATTGTCTGCGAGCGGCTTATCGCCGAAACCGCGCCCATGGCCGCGGCTTTCAAACCGAACATCGCCTACTTCGAGGCCATGGGCCCATCCGGCTACCGCCTTCTGGAGACCCTGATCTCCCGTATCCGGGAAACGGGAAGACCGGTGATTCTCGATGCCAAACGAGGCGACATCGGCACGACCCAGGAGCACTACGCAGAGGTCTATTTCGGCCGATGGCAGGTGGACGCGGTCACGTTGAGTCCCTACATGGGGTTCGATTCCATCTCTCCCTTTCTCGGGTTTCCCGGCCGCGGCGTCTTTCTCCTGGGGGTGACCTCGAATCCCGGGGCAGCGGACCTGGAGACCTGCCGGCTCGATGACGGGAGATTCGTCTTCGAGCGGGTCTGCGATCTGTGCCGGCGAGCCGGCAACGGCGAGGCTGGGCTCGTCCTGGGCCTGACCAACGCCACTCCCGAGATTCTGGCTCGGATTCCCGACGTGCCCCTCCTCGTTCCGGGGCTCGGCGCGCAGGGTGGCGATCTGGAACAACTCGCGGGAGAGAGTCGCCGCGCGCCGGCCCTGATCAACGTTTCCCGAGGCATCCTCTACGAGCGGGAGCACCTTTCTTTTTCCGAAAAGGCCATCGATTATGCGAACCAAATTACCCGGGTCCTCGGAAGAGGCCATTGAACTGCTCAAGGACTACGATGCCATCGAGGAGGGGCACTTCGTCCTCGCCAGCGGCAACCATTCCGCCTACTACGTGAAAAAGGGCCGTCTGGTGCAGCATCCCAGAGAGCTGCAGCACATGATCGAACAAGTCTTCGCCAAGCCGCACGGTCTCGGCCAGGTCGATGTCGTGCTCTCTCCCGCCATGGGGGGCGTCCCCGTGGGACAGCAGGTGGGACTGGCGCTGCACACCCGCACCATCTACGCGGAGCGAAACGTCGCCACCAACCAGCTCGAGCTGAAGCGCGGTTTTGAGATTCACCGAGCCGAGCGCGTGCTCCTCGTCGAAGATGTCATCACCACCGGCGGCACCCTGATCGAACTCACCGCTTTCATCGGGGAATGCGGCGCCGAGGTGGCCGGCATCTTCGTCGTGGTGAACCGCTCGGGAAAACGTGAGTTGGAGGGAATTCCCGTCCTCTCCTGCATGGAGGTGGAATTCCCCATCTACGCCCCCGACAATGTGCCCGCGTCGCTGGCCGCGATCCCACCGGTGCGCCCGGGAACGAAGCGAATCGAATAAGGGCGCTCCCTTTTGTGACGTTGCAACGCATGCAAAAGAGCGGCCTCCACGAAAAAACCAGATTGCGGCTCAAGACGGATGCGCGGACAGTCCTCCACGGTACTCTGATGTCTACAGCGCCCCAAGATGCGTACACCCTCGAGGATCTCCGGCAGTGGGAAACCGCCGCCGGCTCCCTCGATCCTCCGGCCCGGCTCGCCGTGTTCGGCGACCCGGTGAGCCACTCGCTTTCTCCGCAGATGCACAATCCCGCTCTGCAGGAGGGCGGGCGCGGCTGCCAATACGTCCGGATGCACATCCGACCCGATGAACTGGCGGAGGCGCTGCGGTTGCTCCGTGAGAAGGAGTTCATCGGGGCAAATATGACGATTCCCCACAAGAGCGACGCCTTTGCCGCGATGGACGACCTCACCGAAGTGGCGAGACTGAGCCGTTCGGTCAACTCGGTCCTGGTGGACGGGGATCAACTCATCGGACACAACAGCGACGCGCCGGGACTGGAGCAGGCGATCCGCGAAGAGTTCTCCGTCGATCTCGGCGATCTCCGCGTGCTCGTGCTCGGTGCGGGCGGAGGAGCGGGCCGGGCTGCCTGCGTCCAGGCGGCGATGAGCCGAAGCGAGCGCCTCGTTCTGGCAAACCGGACGCTCGAAAAGGCCAAAGCCCTGAAGAGCGAACTGGAGCCTTTCTTCGCCGGGGACCGGCTCCTCGGTCCCGTGGATCGCCTCGTCGCCATCCCCCAGGACCTCGAAGCGCTGGAGCGGGAGATGGAATGGACCGATCTCATCATCAACGCCACCCCGGTGGGCATGAAGGCGAGCGATCCCCGACTCATTCCGCCGCACCTCATTCAGCCACACCATCTCATCTACGACATGGTGTATTCGCCTCGCCAGACACGATTGATGCAGGAAGCGCTTCGCGCTGGCGCCAGGGTCGCCAACGGACTGAGCATGCTGCTCTGGCAGGGGGCCTTCGCCTACGAATTCTGGTTCAATGAGGAGGCCCCGATCGAGGCGATGCGTCGAGGGCTCCGGGAGGCCCTGTAACCACCGCATCGCCCCGGTCCCGCTTGTCCCGGCCTTGGAATCAGTTTCGCGCGGGAGATGAGCAGGGCGGAACCTCCGACCCGCGCTCGGATTGCCGCCGGGGACTTTCCCCGAGCAGGGTATGCCGACGCACCACCATGACCGCATCCAGCCAATACCGTTCGGCCGGGAGCAGTTCCCTCTTTGGCAGCGGTGGTCTGGGCCGTTCCCTGGCGGACTCCTGTTTCATCACCCGACAAAATTCCGACCCCGTCGCTCCGGTCGCAAGCGCGCTATTTTCAAAAAGTTGTCACTTGCGAAATCCCCCGTTTTTCAAGGAAGAAAGCGGGGTGCCATGCTTCCGCCGAGCGTTATGGTCTGAGACCGGACTGCACCCATGGAATCGGACCCGCTGCGCTCTACTTCTCATCGTCCCTGGCCCCTGCCCCGCGGACCGTGGGTCATGGCTCAGGAATGGCTCGATCTTCTTTTTGCCCACTGGCCCATCGCACCGTCCGCGATGAGAAAGCTCGTTCCCGACGAGTTGGAACTCGATACTTTCGAAGGGGAAGCCTGGATCGGACTCGTTCCCTTTCGCATGAGCGGAGTGCGCCCGCGATGCTGTCCCGCGGTCCCCTGGCTCTCGGAGTTTCTCGAGTTCAACGTTCGCACCTACGTGAGGGCTCGCGGCGCGGTCGAAGCCCGTCCCGGCGTGTACTTTTTCAGTCTGGAAGCGTCGAATCCGGTCGCGGTATCCCTGGCGCGAAGTCTGTTTCATCTGCCCTATTTTCGGGCGGACATGACCCTCGAGCGCAGCGGGGCCGACATCGACTATCGCACGGTGAGACGGCACCGCGATGCTCCGGAGGCTGAGTTTGCCGGGACCTATGGACCGGTCGGCGAGATCGATCGGGCGCGGCCCGGCAGCCTGGAGCACTGGCTGACCGAGCGGTATTGTCTCTACACCGTCCACCGGGGCCGGGTCCTGCGGGGGGAGATCCATCACCAGCCGTGGCCGCTCCAGCCCGCGGGCCTCGAAATCAAAAAGAGCTCCATGGCCGAAGCGAATGGAATCGCGCTCCCCGACGTGGCGCCGGTGCTGCATTTTGCCCGCCGCATCGGCGTGGTGGTTTGGCCGCTGGTTTCCGTCGAGGGGAAGACCGAGGAGGTTTGAGAGGTGGCCTGCCACCTTATCGTCACCGCGTCGATCGAATTCGCGCTAATGGCAACACAACTTTCGCGGATGCTGCCACGGGCTGATCCAGATGGTAGAGGGCGAAGCCGTGGAACACGCCCTGGGCCGCCCGACCACACAACTACGAGACAGCCGGCTTGTCCTGCTTTTTCTCGTTTGGTGCGTCTTGTTCTCTCATTGATGCTTCAACCAACGCCCTTCTGGCCCAAGCGCTGACGCTCGATCCCTGCGCCGCCGAGACACAATTTTCTTTTTCCTCCGGCGTCAACCGCACAAACAGTGTCGCCGTGACTTTGGAAGCAGAATCTTTTGCCGCGAATTTGTTTCCCTTAGGTGCTGGCATCGTCCGGAATAACGGTTGAAACAATCCCAGTCATTGTGATAAGCGGCAGGACAAAATACCTACCTTCATCATCATAAACCGTTGCAAAGGTCCCAACTGGAGAAATCGAAATGTAGTCGCGATGGGGAACATGATATTCCTTGCCATCCGCCATTCTAATCGTAAACGGATGCCCAGATTCAATCTCAGAAACAAGTTGCTTTCGATTCATTATTGAAACTCTGCCACGCCGATGTTTCTGCAAGCTGATTCTTGGAGGGATTGAGGAAGGAGCGCAAGTTACCCGGCGTCACCCTCGCAAATCCTATCGTGCGGTTTTCCCGCAATAGGCTCCTCAGAGAGATGCGCACTTGAACTGGACGTCGCACACAGGGTAACGCCGCCAAGTCCCGATGCAAACAGGGAGCGTGACACGATTTTTCGGGAGCAATCCTTTCCCGGCGTGAGTGCTTTGTTCGCTTTGTCTCTCGGCCCGCCCCTTCCCGGTGTGATCGGCCCTGCGGTCTCTGAGCACTATAGGCGAGTCAGACTCCTCCTCGCTCTGTCTACCGATGTCTTCCTTCAGTTGATCATCAGCGCCTGGAAACCGAAGTTCCAAACGGAGAACGACCCGGACTCCCGTGTTCGTGGCGCCCGAGTAGCGTCACTGACGCCCCCGGGTTCATTTTCTACGCTTCTTGGTTGAAACTCCGCCGCTCTTCGTCATCGAGGTCGATGCCGGTCTGCCCCGCGAAATCATGCTTGATGCCGTCGCGCACCAGGCGGAGTTCAGTGTGGATGCGCAGATATTCTTCGTCCGCCGCCACCGCTTCCTCCATCTCGATCGCACTGAGATCGGCGTCGAAAGCGGTTCGCTCGATAAATTCGTGCCTCTTCTCCAGGGCATCGGCCTCGTCAAAATCGGACTCATCGTCGAGCGCACGCATCACCTTCCTTGGTGCTCATGCGGAATCGTAGCCGAATCCGTTCAGTTGCGAGTGACTCGAAGTGTTCTCAGGTTTCTTTCGCGGTTGCTTCCTTTTGAATCGAGGAAATGTGCAATCCCGCAACGGTTACGGAACTATCATCGTCGAACCAGATCACAAGCCTTGTGCCCGCCGGATTTATGTCGGCGTGATCCGCCGTAGCCACGAGATACTCCCTCCCACCGTTGGTAATCACGGAAAATGGTTCAAAGGGGGATGCTTGAAGAAGAACTCTGATGTCTCCAATCGTGGTCAAGCATAATTCCGGGCCCACTGGAGGACAACAAATTCCAGTCAAAAAAACTGTTCTCTTGAGCAGTCTCAACTTCTTGGGCACAACGTCCGAGCGCTGGGACTGCGAGCACCTGCTCCCGGCCACTTCCTCACAGGCAGATAGATGATGGTCTCAAAAACATCGGCGTGTCCTATCAGTTCCTGCACCGTCCGAATCCCATAATCTGCCGCCAACATAGGGAAGGCGAAGGAGTGTCTCAGCGGATTACAGGTCCCCCTAATTGCCTTCCAAACTCCGCCGATCTTCGTCATCGAGGTCGATGCCGGTCTGCCCCGCGAAATCATGTTTGATGCCATCGCGCACCAGGCGGAGTTCGGTGTGGATGCGCAGGTATTCTTCATCCGCCGCCACCGCTTCCTCCATCTCGATCGCACTGAGATCGGCGTCGAAAGCGGTCCGCTCGATAAATTCGTGCACCTTCTCCAGGGCATAGGCCTCGTCAAAATCGGACTCATCGTCGAGCGCACGCATCACAATCCTGTCCTCCAGCTGCTCCACAATCTCGGCGTGCAGGGCCAGAGCCTCCTGCAGGGAACGCCGGGTCCGCCCCCCGGCGCGGCTGCGAAACAAGCGAGGCGATTGCTCCACCCACTTTTTCAGGTCGTTGAAGGCGCGCTCGATCTCTTTTTCCTTCTCCCGCCAGCGCCCCCCCTGACTCAGTTCCTGGGCCAGAGCCTCGATCCGGGAGATCTTGCGACGCGATTCGATGACAAACTCGGTCTCGTCGACCAGATCGAGTTTCCATTCCCGATTTTTCAATGCCGCCCGGATCAGTTCGAGACGCCGCTGGGCCCGCGCCGTCTCCTGGGTCTGTTGACGCCGCATCAACTCGCGCAACTCCCGAATCTTGGTATGCAGAGACTGTCGCGTCTCCTCCAGATCGGCGAGCAGATCTAAATCCCCCTTCTCCGGGTTCCGGTCGGTGCACAAGGCGCGAAAAACATCGCCCAGGCTGAGAACGGCCACCACCCCGGACGCCAGCCCGAGCAGGCTCCAGAGCAGCCCGAACGGCCCCCGCACCACGATTCCGATGGCGACAAAAAAGAGAGAACAGGCCAGGATGACCAGGGCGAAAAGAGACGCCCCGCCCAGCGAGGAGTTCGCCCGGTTGCTCTCCCGCTCCTGCAGGGCCGAAACCGTGGTGAAACAATTCGGTTTGCGTGCGACCAGCCTGACCTTCTTGCGCCCGCAGTTCGGGCAGGTGATCCGTCTCTCCGGGGCCGGAGCCGAAAACGCGCAGTGGGGGCAATACGACATGGACGCGGCCAATATCGAACCCCAACTACCGGCGGCAAAGCGAAAATCCCCGCCCAATTGTAACGCCGCTCAATCGACCAGCTTCTCGCCGAATCTCTCCATCAGCCAGACCAGGGTCGCTCCCGACGCCATGGCGAGCAGGGCCAGGAGCGTCGCCGTCGAGATGGCCGGAAGGAAGGGATCGTAGCCCACCACCTCGGTGACCGTCTCCGTGCCCTTGGTGAACTCGACCGTTTTCTCCGTCTTCCACGGCCAGATCACCAGCAGCGACCCCGCCACGAATCCCGTGAGCAAGGCCACGGCGATATCGTGGTAATGACGAAAAACCCAGGAGAGCAGATGACTCAGGGAAAACAGCCCCAGGATGGCACCCAGTCCCACCGGCAGCAGGATACCGAAGGCACCTAGGTCCCCGGAGGATAGAGCCGACACCGAATCGATCATCACCAGTTTGTAGTTGCCCATCAACAGAAGAACAAACGACCCCGAAAGACCGGGTATGATCATGCTCGCCGTGCCGATCACACCGCAGAGCACCAGATAGAAGAAGTTGCTGTTTTCCCTCGCCGGATTGAGCAGGGCCACACCGATGGCGACGCCGGCGCCAAGAAGCATCGCGGCAATGGTGCCACACTTCCAGTGTTTCACCTGTTTCCCCACGAAATAGACCGAGGCGAGGATGAGGCCGAAAAAGAAAGCGAAAACGAGGACGCGCTGCTGCACCAGAAGCACCTCCAGGATTTTCGCCAGAGACACGATGCTCACCACGATCCCCGCGCCCAACCAGAGAAGAAACCAGAAATCGATCTTTTCCGCGAACTGGCGAAAGCGGCCCCCGAAAAGGAGCCGCGCGGCCTCCAGGTCGATGGATTTCAGGGCGTTGATGAGCCGCTCGTAGATGCCCGTGATGAAAGCGACCGTTCCCCCGGACACCCCGGGAATCACGTTGGCCGCTCCCATGGCGGCGCCCTTGAGCAGCAGTATGACGGGTTCTTTCATCTCGATCTCACCGATCCGGACGCGGCGCAAAAGCCGACCACGGATCGGAACCGTTGACCTAAGAACGGGAACCCGGGAAAGACAAGAAAAACCCTCAGCCGAAGGATTCCTGCATCTCTTTGAGTTGCCGGCGGATGGCCATCTTCCGGGCGCTCGACATCCGGTCGATGAACAGCTTGCCGAAGAGATGATCCACCTCGTGCTGGATGGCCCGGGCAAACAATCCGTCTGTTTCGAGAAAGATGCACTCCCCGTCCAGCGTTTCCAGCCTGGCCTCGACCCGACCCCTCCGGATGATTTCCGAGGTCATGTCAGGGAAGGAAAGACACCCCTCCGTGCTGGCTTCCTTTGCCCCTACCGGTTTGATCTCCGGATTGATAAAGACCAGGGGACAGACCTCGTCGAGCGCGCGGTCCTCCCCGTTCACCCGGAGGTAGGTGATGCACTCCTCGTCGTGGGAGACATCCACCACCGCGAGCTGGATGGCCTCACCGACCTGCTGCGCCGCCAGGCCGACGCCGTTGGCATCATACATCGTCTCCAGCATGTTGTCGGCCAGTTCGCGGATCTCGTCGGTGACCTCGGTGACGCGCTCGCCCGTCTGCCGCAACACCGGTGCCGGGTATTTCTGAATCTCCAAAATCATGGTGGGGAGGGAGCAAACTTGTCGCGTCGGGAGTCCTTGTCAATAACGGGGAAACCGTTCACGCTCAGGGAGTTCACGGGTCCAGCCGGATGCGCAGGGGGATGTCGTCGATGTCCAGTCCGGCCTCGGTGGCCGCGTCCCAGAGCCGCACCATGAGGCCCAGCGAGGTTTCGGAATCGGCCTTCAACTCCAGCTTGGCCAGGGGATTGGTCCGCTTCAGGGCACGCAGTGCGGATGGCAACTGCTCCAGGGTGAGCCGCTGGTCCCCCAGCGAGATCTCACCCTCTTCCGTCAGCGCCAGGGGTATCCTGACCTCGGGGGTGCTCGACGCCGCCATCTCGGAAGATTTGGGAAGGTTCACCTTGAGCAGGGACTCCTGCTTTTTGAAGGTGGTGGTGACGATGAAGAAGATGAGCAGGATGGCGAGGATGTCGATCAGGGTGATGATCGGCACCTGTGGTTTCTTCCGTTTTCTCGTGTAAAAGCTCACGGTCCGAACTTTTGGTTTTCCGTTCCCACCTCCGCCTCGGGCAGACCGCGCATGACTCCGCCCTCCTCCCCATGGATCGAGGCATGGATCCGGCCTGTCTGAACGGGGGCGGGCGTGGAATCGTCCGGAGAAGAGGCCGCCCGCGAACTGCCTTCGGCGATCTCCCGCTTATAGAGGTTCGGTCCGCCGTGGCGGTAAAAGTGGTGGAGGAGATCGCTGGAGATCAATTCCAGCTGAGCCGCGATCCGCTCCAGCCGGCGGGAGAAGTAGGAGTGGAGGATCACCGCGATCACCGCGACGACGAGACCGGCGATGGTGGTGTTCAGGGCCGTGGCGATGCCCGCGGCGATCAGGGTGGGGTCGGCGTTCCCCCCGATATCGGTGGCGCCCAGGGTGGCGAAGACCTTGACGAGTCCGCTCACCGTGCCGAGCAGACCGAGCAGCGGGGCGATAGTGATGACCACGTCGAGGATGCCCATACCGCCCTCGAGTTTCACCATTTCCTCCCTGGCTCTCGCCTGCACCGCCAGGGCGGCTTCCTCGCGGTTGGCGAACTCGGCGGAGAGCGCCACCTGTCCGATGTTTCCGACCGGTGTCTCGCTCTTGCGCAGGGCATGGTAGAGGGCCGACGTCTTGGCCTGAAGAAAATACTGATCGCAGCGGGCCAGCTCCGTGGCGAGGAAAACCGGCACGATCGAGGGTGGACGCAAGGTCAGAGCCCGGTGGATGCCGACCGCGATGGCCACGAACGAACACATCACGATGAATGCCATGAAGATCCCCCCCGACATGAGGAAATCCCAGAAGGCGAGATTGGCGGAGGCGGTGCAGAACATGGTTTTCAGTAAATAATGATGTTGTAGCTCATCTCCAGCCCCCTGGGTCCCAACTCGATGGCGACGTCGTCGGGCATGGGCGGAATGTCCGCGTCGACGATGGCCCGGAGCGAGAATTCGGTCACCAATTCGCTGGCTTCTTTTTTGACGATTTTGAGATCGCGAACATACCCCTCGGACGTCACCCGGAAACGGACCTTGAGCAGCCCCCAGGTTACGTGGTCGGCGCGGTCCTGTCGGTATTGATGCCACTTCCGCCCGATCGCCTGGTTGACCCGCTTCTTGTAGGCCCCCACCTCGGTGGCCAAGGCGTCGACCGATCCCTCCCCGAGGTCGGTGATGTCGCCGTTCTGGTTGGTCCGGCGCCGGTGGGCGAGGTAGGCCGGATTGAACATGCTTTCATCCAGCTTGCGTCGGATCTCCGAGGGCACCTCACTGGGCTCGGTGGCACGCTTAACTTCGGGATCGACGGATTCTCCGGCCATCTCCGGTGCGGCCGAGGCCTCGCTTCTCTCCTCGGGCGCGGCCGGTTCGCCGATCTCCTCGGTTTCTTTCTCGGCCCGAGCCATCTTTTCCTCCTCCTTCACCTGTTCCGAAGCCGGGGGCGGCGGCGGAGCGTCCGCCGGACTCGGATTGACGAAACTGGGGTCGACCACGGCCATCTGCGCCTCCTCGGCGCGCATGGTCGATTCGGGCTGGATCTCCTCCTCCGCGCTTTTTTCGGGGGGACGATCGGCCTCTCCGGGCTTGGCCTCATCGGCTTCCCCCTCCCGAACCTCGTCGGCTCGCATCGGGGTTTCGGGGGGAAGATCCGCCTCCCCGGGCGCGGTGTCGGCGCTCTCCGCATCCGTGCCGGGGTCGACCACAGGGTCGGGGCGCACCATCGACTCCGGCTGAGGCTGCTGCGGAGGCGGGCTGGCGTCTTCGCGAACCTCACCGTCGAAATACTGCTGATCCGCCAGGGTCATGCCGGGGAGACGCTCGTCCCCATCCAGGGTGGGCCCCCGCTCCCGGGGACGACGATCGTCCGGCAGATTCTCGGTCGAGGCGAGGGTATTTCTGTCGGACTCGAATTCGGCCCGCTCGGGTGCGCGATCACTCGGCGTGTTCGCATCGGTGTCCATGAACTGTCTCCGCTCCACCAGCGGATCGGGCGGAACGGGGTCCTCCTCGGGCACCGGCTCCTCCGGCAACGGTTCCGGGGGCAGAGGCGGCTCCCGGCGAGCGTTGTCAAGCAGTTGGGAGAGCATCACCGTCACCTCCTTGGGCTCCGGCGCCGGTTTCATCGGGATTCGCCCCGTGGTCGAGGTCACCACGAGGAGGTAGAAAAACGCGAGAATGGCGAGCTGACCCACCACCGCACCGGAAATCGATGCCACCCATTTCTGCGTTTCCGACATACCTCTCTCAGAAATCAACGGTTAGCGATTTTCGGGCGAAATGAAAGAGGTATTGTTGGGCGTAGCCGGCGCATGGCCCGAAATGCCTCATGGCCCAGCGTTGCAGTTTCTGTCCCCGCACCCGCTTCCGGTAGGGTTTACGCAGCACCCTCTCGATCCAGACATCGATGGGAAACATTTCCCACCGGCCCGCACCGAAGAGCAGAGCACAGTGCGCGATCTTCTCACCCACGCCGTACAGCGCGGTGAGGCCCCGGACCGCCTCGTCGGCGGGGAGGGTGCCGATCGTCTCCAGATCGATTTCCCCAGAGGCCACCCGATCCCCCGCCAGAAAGAGGGCTCTCGCCCGGTACCCGAGGGCGCACTGTCGCAACTCCGCCTCCCCCGCCCGAAAGATCGCCGCGGGGTCCGGATAGCTGTAGAAGGTCCTTCCATCCCACTGGTACGCTTTTCCGTACCTCTCTCGCAGGGTCAGGGAGATGGCCCGAATGTGGGCGACCTGCTTCATGGAGGAGGTGATGAACGTGGCCAGACACTCCCAGGGCGGCTGCCGGATCAGACGGAGCCCGGGACAGAAAGCGATCGACCGGGCCAGGAACACGTCATCCTGCGGAAACGTCGCATGGATCGAGGAAAGACACTGCCCCAGTCCCAGATACCGCTCCACCTCGGCCTCGCGTCCCGCCAGGGTCCACACCCGGCCATCGACACCCTGGGCCACCCAGACCGGAGGCGACTCCCCGATGCAGCCGGCAAACCCCTCCATCCCACCGAAGGTATGACGTTCCCAGTGAAAAACCTGGCCCGAATCGAGGGTCTGGACGAGATCAAAAGGCTCCGCTGGGGCCAGGGAAATGAGCCGGGAATCCATGGCGACAGCCTGGGAGCGGCATCACCGCACAAAGTAGCTGAGGCTCTCCAATTCCACGGCGAGATCGACGTGGTTCACCACGACTTCGTCCGGAACCTCCAGCACCACGGGAGAGAAATTGAGGATCGCCTGAACTCCAGCCTCGATCACGATGTCCGCGACCACCTGCGCGGCCATGTCGGGAACGGCGATGATCACCATCTTCACTTCGTGAGCCCTCACATAATCGCCCATCTCTTCGACGCTGAGCACGGGAAGACCCAGGTTGGGGGTGCGCTCTTCCACCTGATCCGGAGCCTGATCGAAGGCGGCGATGATCTCGAACCCCTCCCTCTTGAACCCACTGTAGCGCAGCAGGGCCGAACCGAGGTTACCCACCCCGATGAGGACGACGGGCTGGGGACGAGCCTTGCCGAGCAGACCCGAAATCGCCTGGATCAGGGTCCCCACGTTGTAGCCGAGTCCCCGTGTGCCCATCTGGCCGACATACCCCAGGTCCTTTCTCAGCTGCGTGGGCTTCACGCCCGCGGCCTTCGCCAGAGCGACCGACGACACGGTTTCCACCTGATCTCCGGCGAGACGCTCAAGACATCTCAGGTAGAGGGACAGGCGATAGACCGCTTTCTTCGGAATTTCGACCCGATTCACTGCTATGATTCTCCGAATTGAAGGTTGCTGTCGATGGATGAGAAATTGCGGCCTCGTCAGGGAATCAGACGCCGTGGTTCTTTTTTCCTTAGTGGGACATCGAAAAATTTGCAGGCAAAAACTGGCTCCGCTTTCCTCGGGTGAGAAAATGCTTTACCTCTTGGTGGCATCTCCCTGTATCGCCTGCTACTTAGCAGGAAAACGCGTTTCAGGAAGAAAAAAGATGCTTCTTGCGACATGTATCCCGAAACGAATCTGCCACTCAGAGACGGGTTCCGCTACGGATTTCCGGGGGCATTTTGCCCTCATCACCCTACCGTCTGACCGTTTACGAGTGGGCTTCCTGCCTGCTCCGTTGACCACCCCCGGCTCCGCCGGCCACCGAAACCGCCATGAAAGTGACCTCTCTCGCCACCCTGGCCTTTCTCCTTTTCTCCTCCGCCTCATTCGCGCAGGACGAACCCCAACTCCATCCGGACGATCCGCTGATCACTCCCCGGGGATTGCGGGCGGAAGTCATCAGCGACGCAGACGGGGACCAGTTGCCCGATGATCTCGACCCCAATCCCCTGATCCCGGACGCGCCGGATTTCACCTGGTGGGTCAGCGACGTCACCGTGGGCTGGGATCTGGACGAAAAGGAGATCGACCGAATCCAGGCGGAGACCGGTCGGGAAATCAATGCCCAGCGCCGCACCTCCTTCACGGTCAAGGGCGGGATCGGCGGGGGCGGAGGATACTCGTTCGGATTCGACGCCGACCCCGCCTCGATCCTTCTCTCCCTGATTCCGGGCGGAGCCTTGTTGCAGAAATCGGGAGGAGAAGCTTTCAAGACGCAGAATCACCTGGCCGTGTCTTTCGGGTTCGACAAGAGTCGGCAGCGATCGCGGACCGTCCAGGAAATCCGGTCTGAGTTCGACCGATGGGAGAAGGAGAGGGCCATCAAGAATCGACATATCGAGTTCACCGTGGAATTCTTCAATCGGACCGAGGACACCTACCAGTTCTCCGGATTCTCCATCCCCGTGCAGACACCCGATCGGCAAACGCGAGCCGAGGCGCTCTGCTACGTGGCGGGGAAGGAAGTGCAGGAATTCATGGTGCCGGGCCATCGTCCGTCGGGTTACCCGGTCCGGTTTCGGGCCAACCTGACCACGACCCAGTCGGAGCAGATTCTCGATGCCTTGGAGCGCGGCACCCTGACCATCGCCCTCGATCGGGCCAATGGCACCGCGATCAATCTTCTCACCCAGGTGGACGAGATTGCCCGCCGCCAGAAGATCGAGGCATCCGTGGCGGAGAGCACGGTTTCCCTCACCTTCCGCACTCCGGAGAGTTCGACCAGCTGGCGGGTTGCCCGGACCAATCCGTTGACGGGGAATCCCACCACCGTCGGGGAAGCGATCGCGGCGATCAACCGGATGACCGCCACGGCGGACGACCCGGATTACCTCGAAACCAGCGCCGGACTCGTCTACGCGGTGGGTTCCTTTCGCAACACCACGCAGAACGCCTTCGAGGTGACCAATACCGAGACGGTGCCGCTCCAGGTGGTGGGGTGGACGAGGGCAAACCAATACGGTCCGGACCGCGCGGGCCAGTGGGAGCACGGCCTGGGCGATGCCCTCGGCGATGGGGCGCTCTTCCTCTTTGCCCCCTACATGGTGACGAAAGAAGATCTCGCCAGGCAAATCCGGGATCTCGATCCCTCTCTCTCGGGCGAATGGCTGGCCCTCTGCCATTTCTGGCTGCATTACGACGAGAAGAAACCGTTTGTCGAGTATCCCCTCAGCGTCACCGATTACCCTCTCTGCTCCTTCTTTGGCAGCCTCGAGCCCGACTTCGCCCGGTCCGACTTTGATCTGATGGTGAGCGCCTGGCTTCGGAATGGCGGGGGAGCGCAGTTCGCCGCCAACCCCGGATCCCTGGACAATCAGGACTTTCGCGAAAAGGTGCGGGCGCATCGGCAGAGCATCCTGAATGCCGCCTTTGCCGGCTACACCGAAGCGGGCGCTCTGCTCACCCGCATCCCCGATATCGAGCGCGACGAGTTGGAATCCCGGGCCATCCACACGGCCCTGAGCACGGGGAACCTCGATGCCGCCGCCATGGAGCAGGCCACCGCCCTCTTCCGGCAGCGGAGTCTGGGACGGGAACTTGCCCTCGAGTCCGTCGAACTCCCCCGGCACATCTTTTCGCAAAACCTGCTGGGTTTTCTTCACTTCGTGGAATGCGAAAGAGGCACCCGTGCGGGAACCTCGCGCGATGCGGCCCTGAGCTGTTTTTCCTTCGCGGCATCCCGGGGCAACCATTTTGGCAAAGCGATGAAGGGTTGGCTCCTGCTCAACTCTGCCGAGCAGGAACGAAAGCGTTGGTTTTCCGACGCCCGTTGGATCGAGGAACGCGACGAGGGCATTCGACTCCTCCGCGACGGAGCCCTCGGTTCGGCCGTGGGCAACTACGTCCTGGCCCAGGTCTATCTGAACAGCCGGATCGGGATCGAGCGGAACGACTCCCTGGGGAAATCCTACCTCCAGGCCGCGGCCAAGATGGGTTTTATCGTCGACCCCGCTGGTCCCTGAGATGCCGACGCCGCGGCTTCAGCGCTTCGGTCTGCCGGGACGAATCCTTTGGGTGATGGTTTTCACCAGCTTTTCTCCCGAGGGCGGGTCCGCTTTCCTCAAAATCATCCCCACCCTCCGCTCGAGGAAGGCCCTCTCTTCCGCCGTGGGCTCCTTGCCCGTAACCACGATCACCGGAATGGAGGAGAGTTCCGCGTCCTCCTGAACGATGCGGAGAAACTCGAATCCATCCATCACCGGCATCATCAGGTCGAGCACGATCGCGGCGGGCCTGGTTTTTTTCAAAACGGCCAGCGCCTCGCTTCCATTCGAGGCGAAGCTGCTTTGCCAGCCGGATTCGCGGAGCAACCGAGCCAGCAATTCCCGCGAGTCGACATCGTCCTCGACGATGAGCAGATTTCGCTGCATCGATGACCGCGTCACCCGGGAGACCACGCGGCTGAGCCGGTCCACATCGACGGGTTTCACCAGGTAGTCCTCAACATCCAGGGCGAAGCCATGGTCGGCCTCCGCCATGATCGAAAGCATGATCACCGGGATACCCTCGGTCCCGGGATCATCCTTGAGGGCCTGGAGCACCGCCCACCCATCGCGCGCGCCCGGCATGACGACATCCAGGGTGACGACATCGGGCAAGTGGAGTCGGGCCTTTTCCAGTCCCTCATCCCCGTCCGCGGCGGTAATCACCTCATATCCGTCGGCCTCCAGCAATCTGCGAAGCATTTCCCTGACCGAGGGATCGTCGTCGATCACCAGAATCGTGCCCTCGCCTGCCTGGACCGCCTCGGCGTGCTCGGCGATCTGGCGGGCCGCTTCCTCGGCGGATGCGGCCAATTCGGGCTGCCGCGCCAAGGCCGGTTCCGGGTCGCGATCGTAATGACGGGAGGATGCCGTCCGGGGCATCAACACGGAAAAACTCGTTCCCGCTCCGAGTTCGCTGACGAACCCGATTCTTCCTCCCATCCGCTCGGTCAACTCCTTGCAGATGGACAGCCCGAGTCCGGTTCCGCCGGCGTTATCTTTTTTGTTCGAAACGAAAGGGACAAAGGCCCGGCTCTGCTCTTCGGGACTCATCCCCCGCCCCGTGTCGATGACGGAGAACTCGACCCAGTCCTCTCCCCTGACGGTGCGGGGTTCCACGGTGAGCCGCACGATTCCCTCTGCGGTGAATTTGATCGCGTTGCTCAAGAGGTTGCCCAGCACCTGACGCAGCCGGCGCTCGTCGACCGACATCACGCCCGCATCGCGGCATTGCGTCTCCAGTTTCAGCCCCTTTTCCCCGGCGGAGGGTGCGTGGGTCTCCCGCAGTTCCTCGGCGAAGGCCGCGAGATCGACCTCGTCGCGATGCAGGGTTTCGGCACCCATGATGATTTTCTGGTATTCCAGGATGTCGTTGACCAGAGTCAGCTCCCGGGTGGCGTGGGAGTGGATGCGCTCCACGTCCTCCCGCTGCACCTCGTCGAGATCCGAGAGCTTGAGGGCCTCCACCTGGAGAAAGATGGCGTTGAGAGGCTGACGGAGATCGTGGCTGACCTTGGCTACGAAGGCGTCCTTTTCGTGGCTCAGACTCTTGAGCTGATCATTGGCCTGTTCCAGTTCGAAGTTTGCCTTGCGCAGGTCTGCCGTCCTGGCGGCGACGCGTTGTTCCAGGAGTTGATAGGCGGCGATGATTTCCTCGAAGAGACGTTTCGAAGCCCTGGCGATGTCCCCGACCTCGTCGCGACGCCGAATCGCTAGCAGATTGATCATCCCGGGGAGTCGCTCGTGCAGGTCGCCCGTGTTTTTCGAGATGTCCTGGGCCATGTAGGTCATCCGTTTGAGCGGACGGATAAAAAACATAGCGATAAGGAAAGCCGCCGCCCCGGCCCCACCGGCGATCAAGTAGGTCAGACGCCGCAGGGCCCCCATCTCGTAGCGGATGGATGATGCCAGTTCGTCTTCCATCACGGAATAGTGAATGAGGTAGCGGTCCATAGACATCCCGGCCCCGATGAGCACTTCCACGGCCCAGTTATGGATTTCGTCGCACTCCACCATCTTTCGCCAGCGCACCCCGTCGTAGCTTCTGCCGTAGCGATCCCGCAGGGCCTCCTCCACGCGCCGTCGGATCTCGGCGATCCTTTCGGGAGATTCGGCGAAAAGGCGCAACTCCCGAACCCCTCCGTTGAGGCTGCCGATGCGGCCGATCGGTTCGCAGGATTCGCGAAGCTCGTCGAGAAATCCATCGTCGGACTCCCACTGAAGCGCATCGCTCAGATCCTTTGCCGGGACGCCCTCGAGGAAATAATAGGGCGATTTCAGGGCGACAAACTCGCTCTTGACCAGACGCCTCACGCGCGGCTGGGCCTGCTCATCCTCGGTCGTTTCGTCCCCCTCGTCCGAACGCAGCGCCTCGAGGAGCAGCGGGTCCTGCGACAGCTCCCAGAAAACCTCGCTGTTGCCCCGGCCCGGCGACTCGCTATCGTCGTGGGGCTGCAGGACTTCCCCATCCCGATTCTCCAGAACGAACAAATGCCGGGGTGAGGGTGGCTGCCTGACACTGCTGGCGATGCGAACGAAGTTCTGGGGACCGTCCAGAGAGAAGCCGAAGTGATTCAGGGGAGCGATGCCCCAGATTACCGGTTCACTGGTCTCCTCCCCGGCCATTGCCCCCTCGCCGTCGCGAATCACCCGCGTCCGCCGGATCGGAGAGAGGTGCAACTGGGCCCCGACATCGAAATGGGCGCGAGGCATCCACTTCTCGACATCGGGAATCTGGACCGGCGAGTGAATCTCGGTGAATGCCGGATCGAGCGTCTCCGGACCGAAGTGGACGATGTCGATGTGGAGGTAGTCATTCCAATAGCGCCGGCAATACCGACGGGCCAGTTCCAATAGCATTTCGCCGGATTCGCCGGACTGCACCGCCTGATGAAATTCCCTGTTGTACGCGAGATTCGTCAGGTCCTCGGCGAGCCCGTCTACCCGGTCGGCGAGCACCCAGCCCCGGAGGGAGGCTTCGTCCCCGAGATCGACAATCTCGTGCTGGCGCAGCACCTCCTGCGATTTCGTGGAAACTCCGTGGAGCACGAGAAAGGCGGAGGTCGCCGTGGCCAGAACCACGAGCAGTGAGATCTTTTCCCGGATTCCGAATGTCATAGCTAACCGTCGCAGACGCCCCGCCACCCTATCACCCTATCGGTGGCGAGCCACGGAAAAGCGGCCTTGGCGCGCCGGCCGGGATGCTCGGGCGGTCCATCATCCAGGCGAGGACAAGCAGGCGGCCGATCACGGGCAATAGCCGCTCGCCTCCCGCCTTTCACTTTGCGCACACTCCCGACAAGGCCGATGCTTCGCCCATGAAGCTTCCGCTGGCCTACGCCACTCTCCTGCTCTCCCTCTTCGCCGGAACCGCCAGAACCGAGGAATCTCCATCGGCCACGAAGATCCTCATCGTGGTGGGACCCGAGCGGCACGCCCCGGGCACTCACGAGGTCGCCGCGGGGGGACGGCTCATGGCCCACTGCCTCAACCATGCCGAGAACCTCGCGTCGATCGAAGCGTCGGTTCACTACGGCTGGCCGAGGGACGGTGACGTCCTCGCCTCGTCCGGATGCGTCGTCTTCATCGGCGACCAGTTCCCCGCCGAACGACTCGGCGAATCGGCGAGAGCCATGCGCGATCTCGGGGCCATGACCGCACGCGGCTGCGGAGTCGTCTGCATCCACTACGCCACCGGCCTTGCCGCGGGAGATGTCGACGAGGAGGGCGATCACCCCCTGCTGCACTGGACCGGAGGATATTTTGCCACCCGCTGCGATCATCACCAGTCGGTGGCGAAAATCTTTGAAGCCACGATCACTCCGGCGGCTCCAAAGGATCACCCCATCCGGCGGGGCTGGGATACCTTCACCATTCGGGACGAACCCTATACCCGAATCTGGTTCGGCCGGGATGGACTCGCCGAGGGGGCAATTCCCCTGGCCACGGTTCAGTTTCCCCCGGACCATCCCACCACCGAGATCGTGGCCTGGGCCATCGAGAGAAAGGACGGGGGCAGAGGCGCCGGCATCACCATGCCCCACTTCTACCGCAACTGGGAACATGAAGAACTGCGCCGGTTCGCGCTCAACGCGATCATCTGGTCCGCCCGGAGAGAAGTTCCGGAGGGTGGCGTGCAGACCGCTCTCCCCGATATCGCTACCTTCGAGCCCGTATCGGTCGATCCCCTGCCCAGAAAGCAGGCAAATCCCGCCCCCTGAGTGCGGGCGGGTCGCCCCCTTTTACCGCGACAACCCGCCAAACCTTCCCGCCCTCCGGACCCGGCCGCCATCCCGGGATCCAACCAGGCAAGGGCATCTCAGGCTACCTTCCCGCACTCCTGATATTGCGTCGCAATGTCGCCCCCAACTCAGTTGAGACTGCTTTGCAACGTCAAATCTCGCCACCGACCGCTAATCTCTATCTTTCCCTCCCAGGGTGCCGTAGTACCGGTACTGAAGTTGTTATTAACCATCAACTCCCACTAAACTGATATGGAAACCAAAACCGATCAACAGGTAGAATCCTGCGGCAAGTGCATCTACTGGAAAGCTACCGCAGACGACAAAGGCTCCTGCCGTCGCCAGCCGCCTCAGGCGATCAGCTTCGAGGTCGACGACGAGGTCAAATTCGAGACGCTGTTTCCCACGACTTCTTCCGAAGACTGGTGCGGCGAGTTCAAGGCTAACTGAGCCACCACCCAACAAAACGGTCTGACCGGCCGGAAAACGGGGAGAGCCTTCGCTCTCCCTTTTTTTGCTCGAATTTTCTTATTGAAACTGATTCGCGATAGCATTTATTGCCAAGATGGAAGCGAATGCGATTGATCCCGTCCTCCGTGTCGTGACGCCCGTGGCGGAAGGATGCGCCGATCACATCCTCGATCTGCGTTCGGCGGTGCTCCGCGGGGAGAACCCCGGCAGGTGCGTGCGCTGCTACTTCTCCATCTACGGAAAAGTGGCCGACAGGCAGGCCGACCGGCTCCTCCCTCTGCGCCGCTGGCTGGAGAACCACATCGAGATCGTGGCTCGCGACGAAGACGAAAACGAGCTGGAGCGCCTGCCCATCGTCCTGGAAGACAGCGAGACACTCCAGGCCTTCTGCGAACGCACCATGCTGGAGATCCGAGATAACCGCGTCTACCGGCATCAGAGGATCGACCTCAGCTTCGATTACCGCCGGGATCGTCTCGCCGCCTGAGTCGAGCGGTGCATGTGTGATGGGTCGTTCCCCGGAGTCCGATATTGAGGGCGAGGCTTTTGTCGCCGCCGCCGAGAAACACTGGTCGAACTCCGGCTCCCGATTCACCGTGGTCCGACGGATACTCTGCCAGGCAATCGCCCGGCACGACATGCCCTTCGATCCCGAGACGCTCCTGGCCCTGGCCCACAAGGCCGATCCGATCATCTCGCTCTCTTCCGTCTACCGCACCCTGAAGACTCTGGAAGAGGCCGGTCTGCTCTCCCGAATCGACGGGGCCGATGGTTCTCGCCTCTATCGAAAGTCAGCGCGCGACGAAACGGCCTCGAGTCACATCGTGTGCCGGGACTGCGGGGCGATCATCCCCATCGCCGATCCCTGCATGTCCCTGAGGGAGAGCGCCGGGCCGAGGGCCGAAGGCTTTCTCCCCGAGAGAATCGTGCTGCGTGTCGAGGCGAGATGCTCCGAATACGCCCGCCACGGAAGCTGCACCCGCAAGTGACTGGCGGGGAGGGCTCCCGGGATGTGGAGGTGTTCCTCGGGCTCCGAGAACCAAGCGGCAGCAGCCCGCTGCCGCGTTCTCCCCGGAGACTCGCGCTCCGGGGTTCAGGTTCCTCTTTCTTCGGGATCGGGATCAGGACTCCTCGCCGACGGCGAAGCGGACAAACCGTTTGATCTTGATCTTGTCGTCGCCGGTGGCCTGCTGCAGTTCCTCGACCAGATCGGCGATGGTTTTGTCCGGGTCCTTGATGTACGCCTGCTCCAGCAGACAGGTCTGCGAGTAGAACTTGCCCAGCTTTCCGTCGATGATCTTCTCGATTACGTGAGCCGGCTTGCCTTTCATCTGCTCCCGGAAGATATCCCGCTCGGCTTCGACTTTCTCCTTGGGCACCCCCTTGCGGTCCACACAGACCGGACTGGAGGCGGCCACGTGCATGCTCACGTTCCTGCTGAATTCCTGAAAGGCCTCGTTATCGGCGGTCGCCTTCCTCGCGACGGCGATATCCGTCAAAACGCCCACTCTGCCCTTGAGGTGGATGTACTCACCCACCCGGCTCCGCGACGCTTTGAATTTGGCAAACCGGCCCAGGGCCATGTTTTCACCGAGTTCGCCCACCTTGGCCTTGATGAAATCCCCCAAGGACTGGCTGTCGTCGCCCACGTAGGGCTGGGCCAGGAGGGCATCGAGGTCCTCGGCATCCTCGCTCTTTTCGATGTGGTCGAGGATCTGCTCGACGAAGTCGCGGAAGCTCTGGTTGTTTGCCACAAAATCGGTCTCGCAATTCATTTCGACGAGGATCCCGGAACCGTCTTTGAGGAGTCGCGAGGCCACCACCCCTTCCTTGGCGTCCCGTCCCGCCTTCTTCTCCGCGTCGGCGATCCCTTTCTTCCGCAGGATCGTCTCTGCCTGTTCCATGTCGCCTTTGGCCTCCTTGAGGGCCTCTTTGCAGTCCATCATCCCCGCGTTCGTCTTCTCACGCAGTTCCTTGACCATTGCAGCAGTTATCGCAGCCATCTTGTGATTGGTTGTTATGAAGGTTCGTTGAAATCAGGGTTTCGCCGCGATCACCGGTTCGATCAATTTGCTGAGAATGACCCGGATCGAGCGAATCGCGTCGTCGTTCGAGACGATGGGATACTGAATGATGTCGGGATCCGCATTGGAATCGACCATTGCCACGATGGGGATGCGAAGCTTGGTCGCCTCGTTTACCGCGTTGTATTCGCGGGCCGAGTCGACGATGACGAGGGCATCCGGGGCCTTGTCCATGGCGCGGATCCCGCTCAGCCTCAATTGAAGTTTCTCCCTCTCCCTGCTGAGCGAGGCAAGTTCCTTCTTGCTCATCTTTTTGAATTCCGGGGATTTGGACAGATTCTCCAAATACTCCATGCGGTTGACGCTGCCGCGAACCGTCTCCAGGTTGGTCAGCGTGCCCCCCAGCCAGCGGTGGTTCACGTAAAACTGACCCGTCGCCTCGGCGGCTTCGCGCACGGCGTCCTGGGCCTGCCGCTTGCAGCCGACGAACAGGATCTTTTTGCCTTTCCCGACCAGACCGGCAAGAAACTTGCTCGCCTCATCCAACTGAGAGATGGTCTTTTCCAGGTTGATCAGATGAACGTTGTTCTTCGTCCCGAGAATGAAGTTCCGCATCCTCGGGTTCCATTTCCGGGACTGGTGCCCGAAATGGACCCCCGCCTCCACCAATTCAGTGAGTAATTCTGTTGACATGAGTGTGATGAATTCCTTTTTCGCAGGAAATTCGGATTCGAGAGACCTCGTCGTATTTCCGGGTCCAGGACTCTCTTAGCTGATTCACTTCGACGGGGGGACAGGCAAGAAGACCCCTCCCCCGGACGCGGCGCACTAAACCTCGGAAAACCCTGAATGACAAGGGGAAAAGACGCCGACCTTGGCCCGGTCCGATGCGACCAAGCGGACCGGGTCCGTTGCAAGAAAAATCACCGGGAGCGGGAGGAACGGCAGAAGCCGCGCCGCCCGCGCCGGCAAACCTACGGATATCGGAGCCTTCCCCGGTTCAGGCGGTATCGCCCGAGGCGAAGACGGCATCCAGTGCATCGTCCTCGAGATCACCCGATGCCGCAGCCGCCGCCGCGGCCTCCTCCGCCGCCTTTCGCGCCGCCTCGTGGGCCTCGCGTTCCTCCGGCGTCACGTTTTCCCGCACGGTCAGGTGGCGTGCCGTGTGGAACCCGGTTCCGGCGGGAATCAGGTGCCCCATGATCACGTTCTCCTTGAATCCACGCAGGGAATCGATCTTGCCCAGGGTAGATGCCTCGGTAAGAACCCGGGTCGTGTCCTGAAAAGATGCCGCCGAGATGAAGGAATCCGTCTCCAGAGATGCCTTGGTGATACCGAGAAGAACGGGTTCCCCTTCCGCGGGTTTGCCGCCTTCCTCATCGATCTCCGCGTTGATCGCCTCGAACTCGGTCTTCTCCACCTGGTCTCCCCAGAGGAAGTCCGTGTCGCCGGGGTCGGTTACCCGCACCTTGCGCAACATCTGCCGGATGATGATCTCGATGTGCTTGTCGTTGATCTCCACTCCCTGGAGTCGATAGACCGCCTGCACCTCGCTGACGAGGTGCTCCATGAGGGCGTGCGGCCCGAGGATGTCGAGAATCTCGTGGGGCGGAACGGCGCCCTCGGTGAGCTGCTGCCCTTTCACCACGTGGTCGCCCTCCTGCACGAGGTAGTGGCGGCCGAGGGGGATGAGGTGCTCTTCCTCCTCCTTGCTCACCGGATCCGTCACGATCAGCTTTCGTTTGGCCCGGACCGTGCCTCCCAGGGAAACCTCCCCGTCGATCTTCGCGATCTCGGCACATTCCTTGGGCTTGCGGGCCTCGAACAGTTCCGCTACCCGGGGCAGACCACCGGTGATGTCCTTGGTCTGGGACACCTTGCGCGGCGTCTTGGCCAGCTGTTCCCCGGCAACCACTTTCTGGCCTTCCTGCACCGAGAGGTGGGCGCCGGTGGGCACCGAGTAGTGGGCCAATTCATTGCCCGTCTTCTCATCGACGACCGTGATCTGCGGGTGCAGATCCTCCTTGTGCTCGATGACGACGTGCCCCCTCGTATTCGTCTCCTTGTCGATCTCGGTATCGATGGTGATTCCGTGGATCATGTCGCGGAACTTGATCACTCCGGCCCGTTCCGTGATCACCGGAACGTTGTAGGGATCCCATTCGATGAGAAGCTGGTCCTTTTTCACTTCCCCGTTGTCGCCGACGTAGATCACCGATCCGATGACGATGTCGTAGCTCTCCAGTTCCCGGCCCTCTTTGTCGTGAACCGAAACGGTTCCGTTCTTGTTCAGGGCGACGAAAGTACCGTTCGGTGTCTCTACCGCACGCAGGTTGTTGAAGTGCACGACACCGCTCTCTTTCGCCTTTCGTTTTGGCTGGGTAAAGGTCTGGGAGGCAACCCCACCCACGTGGAAGGTACGCATGGTCAACTGCGTTCCCGGTTCGCCGATCGACTGGGCGGCGATGATGCCGACCGCTTCGCCGATTTTGGCCATCACGTTCGTCGCCAGATTCATCCCGTAGCACTTGGCACAACAGCCGCGCCGGGCCTCACAGGTGAGGACGGAGCGGATCTTGAGTTGCTCGTGTCCGATGTTGTGCAGGGCCAGGGCGATCGACTCGTCGATCATCTGGCCCGGCTCGACGAGGGTGACGTCGCCGTTGACCACTTTCTCCGCCGACACACGGCCGTAGATCCGGGTCTTCAGATCGACGACCTCCTCGTCGCCCTCGTAGATCGATTTCACGAGAATACCGTTGCTCGTCTGACAATCCAGCATGGTGATGATGACGTCCTGGGCGACGTCGACCAGTTTCCGGGTCATGTATCCCGAGTCCGCGGTTTTGAGCGCGGTGTCGGCCAGACCTTTCCGCGCCCCGTGGGTGGAGATGAAATACTCCAGCACGGAAAGCCCCTCCCGGAAGTTGGAGGTGATGGGGCGCTCGATGATTTCGCCTGAGGGCTTGGCCATCAGTCCGCGCATACCGGACAACTGCTTGATCTGCTGCCGGTTGCCTCGTGCCCCCGAATCCACCATCATGAACAACGGGCTGGGAAGTTCCTTGCCATCGTTGAACTCAATGGTGCGGAACAGGTCCTTGGTGATGTCATCACCCGTTGCCGTCCAGATATCGACGATCTTGTTGTAACGCTCCTTGTTCGTGATCACCCCGGCGCGATACTGGTCGTTGGCCTTCTGCACTTCGGCGAAAGCGGACTCCAGTTTCTCTGCCTTTTCCGTGGGAATCATCATGTCGTAGATGCCCACCGAAACGCCCGAGCGGCCGGCCTCGCGGAAACCGAGTGATTTGAGCAAATCGAGGGATTCCACCGTGCGCTTCTGACCCGCGACCTGGTAGCAACGCCAGATCACGTTCGAGAGCATCTTCTTACCTGCCGTGTCGTTGACGAAACCCAACCCTTCCGGCCAGATTTCATTGAACCGGACGCGGCCCGCGGTGGTCACGATGACCTTGCTCTCCGTATCGCCGAAGGGACGTCCCGACGTTTGGTAATCGGGATTTCTCATGCGAATCGGTTGGTGGATGGAGATGCCCCGGTTCGCCACGGCGAATTCAACTTCCGAAGTGTCGGAGAAGAGAGGCAACTTCATCTCCGCATCCTTTTCCCGGAGAGGGATGCGACGGCAGTAGGTGAGGAAGTAACAACCCAGCGTAATATCCTGCGATGGGGTGGTGATGGGCTTGCCGCTCGAAGGAGTGAACACATTGTTGGGGGCCAGCATGAGAAGCCGGGCCTCCATCTGCGCCTCGACGGAGAGGGGAACGTGCACTGCCATCTGGTCGCCGTCGAAGTCCGCGTTGTATGCGGTACATACCAGGGGGTGGACCCGAATGGCATTCCCCTCGATGAGAACCGGCTCGAACGCCTGGATGGAAAGACGGTGCAGCGTAGGTGCCCGGTTGAGCAACACGGGATGCCCCTTGGTCACTTCCTCCAGGATATCCCACACCTCCGGAGTTTTTCGCTCGATCAGCTTTTTCGCGCTGCGCACGGTGTGTACATAGCCCAGTTCCTTGAGCCGACGGATGATGAAGGGCTCGAAGAGAACGAGAGCCATCTTTTTGGGGAGTCCACACTGGTGCAGCTTGAGGTCCGGACCGATCACGATCACGGAACGGCCCGAGTAGTCGACCCTTTTTCCCAGGAGGTTCTGACGGAACCGTCCTCCCTTGCCCTTGAGCATGTCGGAGAGCGATTTGAGGGCGCGGTTTCCCGCCCCGGTCACGGCCCGTCCGTGACGTCCGTTGTCGAAGAGGGCATCGACCGCCTCCTGCAGCATGCGCTTCTCGTTCCGGATGATCACATCGGGCGTCTTCAGTTGGAGAAGGTTCTTCAACCGGTTGTTCCGGTTGATCACCCGGCGATAAAGGTCGTTGAGGTCCGAGGTGGCGAAGCGACCTCCCTCCAGCGGCACCAGGGGACGCAGGTCGGGCGGGATCACCGGAAGCACCTCCAGAATCATCCATTCCGGCCGGGTCTTCGAGGAGGCGAAGCCCTGCACCAGCTTGAGACGTTTCGCCAGCTTTTTGCGCACTTGCTTCGAGCGGGTTTTCGTCATCGCCGCCTGCAGCTCCTCCGCCAGCGCAGGCAGATCTGCCCGGGAGAGAAGGTCGCGGACCGCCTCGGCCCCCATCCCGGCCTGGAAGCTGTTTTCGCCGTATTCCTCCTGAGCATCGCGGTGCTCGAGTTCCGTGAGGAGCTGGCAGGGCTCCAGCGGGGTCGTGCCCGGATCGATCACGATGTAGTCCTCGTAGTAGATCACCCGCTCCAACTGACGGGCGCTCATGTCGAGAACGAGTCCCAGCCGAGAGGGCATGCACTTGTAGAACCAGATGTGCGACACCGGCACCGCCAGCTCGATGTGCCCCATCCGTTCGCGACGAACCCGCGACAGGGTGACCTCCACCCCGCAACGGTCGCAGACCGTCCCCTTGTGCTTGATGCGCTTGAACTTACCGCAGGCGCACTCCCAATCCTTGGTGGGACCGAAGATCCGCTCGCAGAAGAGCCCGCCCTTCTCCGGCTTGAAAGTCCGGTAGTTGATGGTTTCGGGATTTTTCACCTCGCCGCGACTCCACGACCGGATCGTGTCCGGGGCGGCTACGGTAATCTTGACATGATCGAAGCTGTCGCTTTTTCGTTCGAGACCGAAGATTTCGTCGAGGTGACTTTCAGAACTGAGTGATGGAATAGACACGGTGATGCTGGGCTAGAGGTTACAGGAAAGGGGTGGTCGGAGCCTCGCCATCAGGAGGCGAGGCTATCGTTGAGGATCTCGGCGTCGGTTCTCTCCCCGGAACCAACCCGGACGTCGAGCCCGAGGCTCTGCATTTCTTTGATGAGCACGTTGAAAGATTCCGGAGCTCCGGCGTCG
>CAZLUZ010000008.1:0-47732 GCA_964562825.1 uncultured Akkermansia sp. | reverse complement strand
CTTCGGCCAATCCGACCGCCTGATCACCGACGAGCACAACTACGACGGGTCGGTTCCCCAGGTCCTGGCCATGATGAATGGTTCCGTGACGAGCCGACTCACCGGTCTTTCCTCCAAGATCGTCGAAGACCTGGAGGACCTGGACGGTCCCGACGAAAAAATCCGCGGCGTGTTCTTCACCGTTCTCAGCCGCTACCCGACGACGGAGGAGCAGCAACTGGGGCGGGAGATCATGGAATCCTTCGGCGAGGACGAGGGGACCAGCGATCTCGCCTGGGCCCTGCTCAACAGCCCCGAGTTTCTTTTCATCCAGTAAGCCAAGTTTTCCCCGATCACCCCAATCTCTTCTTCACGCCATGATTCATCTCGCAGAACTCGCCGGAAAAGACTCCCTCAGCCGTCGTTATTTCATGGAACAGACGGCGCGCCTCACCCTCGGCGTCGGACTGACCGTTCCCTTCCTCCCCCGCAGCTTCAAGGCTCGGGAGTCGGCCAAGGGCAAAAACCTGATCTACATCTTTCTCTCCGGGGGCATGAGCCATCTCGACACCTTCGACGCTAAGCGCGACGGGAGTGACGTCATGGGCCCGACCTCGACGATCGATACCGTGGTGGACGACCTCAAGTTTGGATCGCTGCTCCCGCAGTTGGCCAAGAATGCCGACAAACTGGCGGTAATCCGGGGGATGAGTTCCACCAACGGAGCCCATGAGGAAGGCCAATACATCATGCGCCGGGGCTACGCCAAGCGCGCCACCATCGTTCATCCCACCCTGGGACCCTTCGCGGAGAGGATGCTGGGCAAGCGCAACGAGGTGCTGCCCGATTCCGTGGTCGTGGGCGAGAGCACCTCGAACGCGGGCTGGCTCGATCCGGCGATGGCGCCGCTGCCCATCGCCGACCCCGCCGGGGGCGTGCCCAACACCGACATCGGCACGAGCGAGGATCGCTTCGCCCGCCGCATGGAGATGGCCAACAAGCTGGGCAACAAATTCATCTCCAAGTTCGACTACGCGGGACCGCGGTCCTACGTCGAATACTACGAGCAAGCCAATCGCCTCCTTCACAGCGATGAGCTCAAGGCCTTCGACATATCCGGAGAATCGAACCGGGCCGCCTACGGCGAGAGCCGCCTCGGCCAGGGGTGCCTGCTGGCGCGCCGCCTGGTGGAACACGGGGTGCGTGTCGTCGAAGTGGTCGCCGGTGGATGGGACATGCATATCGGCATCCGCGAGGGCCTTACGGGAAAACTCCCCGATCTGGACCGGGCCATGGCGGCGCTGATCACCGATCTCGATCAACGCGGACTCCTCGATTCCACCATCGTCGCCCTGGGCACCGAGTTCGGCAGGACACCGGATTTGAACATGAACTCGGGTCGGGATCACTTCCCCGCCGCCTACTGTTCGGTTCTCGCCGGCGGAGGCATCAAGGGAGGCCTCGCCTTCAGCGAAACCGACAACCAAGGCAAGAAAGTCCGCGGAGAGGTGGTCAAACCCGAGGATTTCCTCGCCACGATCGGGTACGGGCTGGGTATCGACACCGAGGAGGTGGTTTACTCGCCGACGCAGAGACCCTTCACCTTTGCCAACGACGGCAAACCGGTGAAAGCGCTCTTCGCCTAGGTGAGAGCACTTCCCCGGCAGGGAGCACTCTCCGAAGAACAATTACCCCATGGAGGTTCCGGACCGCGTCCGACACTCTCGCCTGCTGTTCGACAGCTTCCGACAGGTGACGGGCCAGGTCTTGTGGAATCGGTTGTGGACGCTGGTCGATGACGACGCCGCCATCGACACCATTCTCGACGAGGCCCCCTGCGTGATCGCCTCTCACGGCACGCAGGACGATCCCATTCTCAACTATGGCAACCAGATGGCTCTCGAGCTGTGGGAAACCGACCGGAAGACCTTCACCTCCATGCCGTCGCGACTCACCGCCGAAGAACCAGAACGCGCCGAGCGCGAACGACTTCTCCGGGAAGTGAGCACCAGGGGCTTCATCACCGATTACAGCGGCGTCCGCATCTCGGCGACGGGACGCCGGTTTCGCATCCACCGTGCGACCGTCTGGACCGTGATCGACGGACAGGGGCACCACCACGGCCAAGCCGTGGTCTTCTCCGGGTGGGAGCGCCTCGGCGATTGAGGATCCGGGGTCGGGAAGGGCGGCATCTATTTGCCTTGGCGCGCAAAGGCAGAGATGTTAGGGGTTTGGCAATACGCTCCGACATGGCCGAACCACCGGACCCCGAAACCGAAGCCCTCATCGATTCCGCCCTGCGTCGGGCCGTTCGGGCGGATGGCCCGGTCCGGCTCTACCGGGGAAAACACAGCGAGGAAGGCCTGTTTTCCGGACGCACCGGACCCGACGGTGCAGCGGCGCGACACGGCCTGGAGACCTCTCCCGCGCTCTGGGCCGAGGAACCGCGCGCTCACTCCAACGCGCTTCTATTCGTCCGGCTCCTGCCGGGGGGATTGACGCGCCTCGTCGAGATCACCAAGCCCGAGCAGCGGGGAGACCTGATCGATGGAGCTTCGCCGCTCTACCGCCAGAGGCTCCTGGAGACATGGGCCGATCTCGCCGCAGCCCGCAGCTGGCGCGACGACTTCCCCCGGATCGCCGAATCGTGCGCCGAGATGATCCGCAGCCTCCACCGTATCCTCCCCGAGGGAAGCGAGCTATCCCTGCCCGGGGCTCAGGAGGGCCAGGAGCGAACCTTGCCAACCGCCAACCGGCACGAGAACGCGGATTTCAAGAGGAGAATGGCCCACGAACTCGTGGTCGCCTGGAAGTACGCCCCTACCCCCGAGGCGAAACAGAGCATTGCCAACGCCCTGAAGAACTCGGGCGTCAAACAGATCGGCGAACCCCGGGAGCGACTCATCCTCGACGGCGGCCTGCATCGCTGCGACGAACCCGCCTTCCCCGGTGACGAAGTCGAGGTTGTCGAATCCGGCTGGCTCGTGCATGATGGTATCGGCGAATACCTGCTGGAGAAAGCTATTGTAAAACTGATTTAATCATTCACTTTTCTTAATGAGATCCGCAATCAGCATCGATCTAGGTGCCGCCTTCACCAAAATTGCGTTCCGGAAGGAGCCCGACGACCGGGCTGAACTCATCCGGCACGAAAAGCTCCGTCTCGACGAGGAGCACGTCTGCATTCCGACGATTGCGGCCTGGAGAGAATCGGACGACAGGTGGGTTTTCGGGGTCGATGCCGCCGATATCAAATCGGGAGAGGAGGTCCACGTCTTTCGCAACTGGAAGCCCCTCCTTTTCAATCCCCCGGCCGAGGTTTTGGACCCGGATTCCGCGATCGGCCGTCTCTTTTATCGTTCTCTCCAGATGGGCGACAATGGCTGGCAGCCCGCCCGGATCATCGCGGTAAAGTATTTCAACTGGCTGCGCACCGAGATCCTGAACTCCCTCCCCGGGGGCATGAACCTCGACGAACCGGTGGTGCGCATCTCCGTGCCCGAGTTCGCCATCAACGGAGAACAGGCCGACGAGGTGGAACGCATCCTCTCCGACGCCGGATGGGACACGCCCTTCTCTTTCTGCCTTCCCGAACCGCTGACCAACCTGACCGGGGCCCTGAGCCACGGGCGCAACCGCATGAAGCAGGGGGAGGACGGCGCCCCCGAACCGGACATCGAGCACATCTTCTCGGGCAGCGAACTCTACCGATTTGTCGCTTCGACCGCGTCGGAGGAGGCCCCGGGAGTCTTTACCGTGCTGCTCGTCGACATCGGGGCCTACACCGCGGATTTCGGGGTGGTCTCGATCGACCCGAACAATATCGGCAACTTTACCCTCTGTGAGACCCACTCCGAGCCCTATGGGATCGAGATGCTGGACAGCCTGGTCCGGCACGGTCTGCCGCCGCTGAAGAGCGAGGTCATCGCCAATCTCACCGCCTCGGAGCGGGAACTTTATCGCCGTACCGTCTACTCGGAGGAGCGCTCCTGGAGCATCAACAACGTCACCATCGGCGAAGGGGAAGAGGCCCAGATCGTGGACAAGTGCATCAACGGCATCTCCACCCGCATCGGCAACGAGATCGAGCGATTTCTCGAGCGCCACGATGTGGAGAGCCTGCGCGAGGTCATTTTCACCGGCGGAGGTACCAACATCCCCCGCATCGTCCGCTCTATTTCGGAGCGCATCGCCCACCGGGGGGTGCGGAGCTACCATTCGGTGCTCACTTTCGACCCTCCTGGCGAGGCCCGGTGCGTGCCGCTGAATCAACAGGTCGTTCGCGGTGCCAGCGCCCTCGGCGGGGCCTCGGTGCTCTTCGGCGACGTCTGATCCCCGGCTCGCCCCTCCCCCAACCCCGCCGTTGCGGGAACTTCATTGCTCCAGTACGCTCTTTGGCAACACGGGCTCGAGGGCGACAAAGACATCGTCGCCGCTCGCTTCTCCTGCTCGGTATCCCGTCGCGCTCCGATGAAATCGCCATCCCACTCCATCGCCGCGTTCGCCTTCCTGCTGTGCTCCCTCGAATACGGGTCGGCGATCGATTTTCCCCACGAGATCGTGCCGATCCTGCGAACCCATTGCGCGGATTGCCACATGGAGGACAGCATGAAGGGAGGTTTTTCCATGAACACCCGGGAGGACCTCCTGGCGGGATCGGAGAACGGGGAGGTTGTCCTTCCCGGGCGCGGCGCTGACAGTCTCCTCGTCGAACTCGTCGCGACCCAGGATCCCACCCTCCGGATGCCGCCGAAGGGCGAAGGGCTCTCCCCGGAAGAAATCGCGAAAGTGAAAAAATGGATCGATGCCGATCTTCCCTGGGAGGCGGGGTTCGCCTTCGGTGATCGCCCCTACGAGCCGCCGCTGAAGCACCGGCAGGTCACCATTCCTACCGTGACCACCGAAGTGAACACCGACATCGACCGTATCGTTTTCCCCCACCTCGCCGCACAGGGGCACACCTCCATCCCGGTCGTCGAGGATGCCGTCTTCCTCCGCCGGGTCTAACTCGACCTCATTGGCATCCTGGCGGAGAGGGACGAAACCGAGGCTTTCCTCGCCGATCGCCGGCCGGACAAAAGGAACCGCCTCGTGGACCGGCTCCTCGCCAGAGATGCCGACTACGCGGCTCACTGGCTCAGCTTCTGGAACGACCTGCTGCGCAACGCCTATAAAGGCACCGGATTCATCGACGGGGGCCGAAAGCAGATCACCCCATGGATCATCCCGGCCCTCGCCTCGAACCTTCCCTACGACGAAATGATCTCCCAGCTCATTGTCCCCTCCCCCGAATCGGAGGGATTCATCCAGGGCATCAAATGGCGGGGCGAGGTGAACGCGAGCCAGACGAGGGAGATCCAGTTCGCCCAGAACGTGGGTCAGGTGTTTCTCGGCATCAACATGAAGTGTGCCTCCTGCCACGACAGCTTCACCGATCGCTGGAAGTTGACCGATGCCTACGGTCTGGCCTCGATCGTCGCCGAAACCCCTCCCCGCATTCACCGCTGCGACAAGGAAACCGGCGAGTTGGCCAGGGCGTCCTGGATGTTCCCCGAGCTGGGTTCCATCGATCCCGATGCCCCGCGCGAGACGCGGCTCTCCCAGCTCGCTGATTTGCTCGTCCACCCGGACAACGGCCGAACCACCCGCACCCTCGCCAATCGCATCTGGCATCGGCTCATGGGACGCGGCTTGGTCCATCCCGTCGACGCGATGGACACGGAACCCTGGAGCGAGGAACTGCTCGACCACCTCGCCAACCTCTTTGTGGAATCCGGTTATGATCTCCGGGCTCTGATGGCGATGATCGCCAAGTCGCGGGTCTACCAGATGCCCTCGGTGCCAGTCGCCGATGACGCCGCACTCGTCGCCGCGAATTACCGTTTCACCGGACCGGTGGCTCGCCTGCTCACGGCGGAGCAATTCGTCGACTGCGTGGAGCAGCTGGGTCGGGTGCCGCGTTTCGACGAGCGCGTCTACCTCCTCCAGCCCGAGGCGGATGACCTCGCCAACCGCCTCCGTGCCAACGCCCCGGTCGGGACCATTCCGCCGGAAACGGCGGTCTCCTATCGCACCCGTTTCGCGACTCCCGAAGCCACTCCACTGACCCTCCGCGCCGGAATCGGCCGCGCCGGGCGGGTCGCTCTGAACGGAAACGTCATCGGGCGGACGGGTGAGCTGCTGCATGCCACGAGCCGCCCCGGAGAAAACGTCCTCCTCATCGATTTCGGCCCCGAAGCCCGGAGGGAGAGGGGCTGGCTCTGCTTCGCCGTCACTCCGGACCGGGTCATCCTCGATGGATCGGAGCCGTGGGAGAGCCGCGGGGGGGAAACTTCCTGGGAGAAGATGGCTCCTCACGCACCCGACGATCGCGACTCCCGCAACGAGGCAGCCCGGCACCGCGCCGAACTGACCCGGAGCCTGATCGAGGCCCGCTTCGGGAAGCCGCCCCGCGCCCGCGCCTCGCTCCGTCCCAACGATCTCCTGATGCGATCCCTGGGACGGCCCAACCGGGAACAGGTCGTCAGCACCCGACAGGAAAAGCTCACCATGCTGCAGGCCATGGACCTTTCCAACGGGGCCGACTTCGCCGGACTGGTGCGCGAGGCCGCCGCCGGTTTCGATTCCCCCGTCGACGCCGACGCCTGGATCGAGGACATTTTCCTGCGAGCCCTCTGTCGGGCACCTTCGCCCTCCGAACTCCGCATCTCGCGTGAACTCGTCGCCGACGGATCGGAGCGGGCCCGGGAGGATTTCCTCTGGTCGATCTTTCTGCTCCCCGAATTCCAGATAAACCGATAAAGCCATGATGGAGAACGAAACACTCGCCAGGAGGGACTACCTGAAACGACTCGCAGCGGTGTCGGCAGCGGCGCTCTCCGGATCCGCCCCGGTGCCCCTGACGGCGGGAACCCGTCCGATCCCCTCGCTGGAACCTCGCGCCGACTGCTGCATCCTGCTCTGGATGGCGGGGGGGATGGCCGCCACCGAGACCTTTGACCCGAAGCGCTATGTTCCCTTCGAGGAGGGAGTCCCCGTCGAGCGAATTCTGAGTACCTTTCCCGCGATCGATTCGGCGGTCGATTCGATCAAGCTGACGGCGGGACTGGAGGGCATCGCCTCGATCATGGATCGGGGAACTCTGCTGCGCTCCCATGTCCAGCCCGATCTCGGAAGCATCCTGCACTCGCGCCATCAGTTTCACTGGCACACCGGCTATGTCCCTCCACAGACGGTGGCGGCACCGCATCTCGGGGCCTGGATGTCGAAGGTGCTCGGACCGGTCAACGAGGTCCTCCCTCCTTTCATCAGCATCGGCCAGCCCCTCGACGGGGGCGGTGGGGAGTCCCAGGAGCTTAAGGCTTTCCTCACCGGCGGCTTTTTCGGGTTCGAACACGGTCCCTTCCACGTACCCCAACCGGAGAATGCGGCGTCCGCGGTCCGGCCGGCTGGCGGGATGAGCCCGGACCGGTTCAGCAATCGCTACCGCCATTTTCGCCGTCTCATCGACGCGAGTCCCCGCCGCGACGAGTTGAGCGGATTTCAGTTCGATTCGATCCAGGCCTCCATGGAAAAAGCCTACCGTCTGCTCCATTCGCCGGAGAAACGGGCCTTCGACATCGGCGAAGAGACACCGGAGGCGCGCGCCGCATACGGCGACACCCATTTCGGACGCGGATGCCTCCTCGCCAGGAGGCTGGTCGAGGCAGGGGCACGATTCATCGAGGTGACGAATGCCTACAAGCCCTTCGGGGACTGGGACACCCACGAAAATGGGCACACCACCGCACGCCGGATGAAATCCGAGATTGACCCGGCGGTAACCCGTCTGGTTCTCGATCTGGAGGAACGCGGCCTCCTCGACCGCACCCTCATCGTGCTGGCCAGCGAGTTCAGCCGGGACATGATGACCGAGGGTCGACCCGGTTCGACGGCCCGAGACCAGTCCCGGGCCAAGACCGACGTGCTTCGCGAGATGAAGCACTACGGGATGCACCGGCACTGGACCGCGGGCTCTTCGGTCCTGTTTTTCGGGGGAGGCATGAAACGCGGCCATCTCCACGGCGCCACGGCCGACGAACGGCCCATCCTTGCGCTCGATCCCGTCGGCATCACCGATCTCCACGCCACCATCTACACGGCCATGGGTATCGACCCGAAGACCGCCTTCGAAATCGAAAAGCGGCCCTTTTACGCCACGGAAGACGGTCACGGGAAACCCGTGACAGAGCTTTTTGAGCGGGCTTGATCCGTGTGATAGCTTTTGCCGCGATGTCAGTGCCCGTTTCCCCAGAGTTGAAGTCCGCCTACCTGGAAACCGTGCGGTGGATGTTCTACGGACGAATTTTCGAGGACAAGATCGCCGCCCTCTATCGGGCGGGAAAAATCGTCGGCGGGGTTTATCTCGGCCGGGGACAGGAAGCCTTCAGCGCCGCGCTGGGTTCGCAGCTGAAACGAGCGTCCGGCGACGTGTTTGCCCCCCTGATCCGCGATCAGGCCGGGCGGATGGCCTTTGGTGAATCCCTGCTCGACGCCGCCAGGACCTACCTGGGGTCTGCCGAGGGCCCCATGCAGGGTCGAGATGGCAACATCCATCGGGGCCGTCCCACCGAGGGGATGCCGGCGATGATCTCCCACCTCGGGTCCTCCATCTCGGTCATCAATGGCATGCTCATGGCCAAGCGCTACCGGGGCGAGACCGGCTTCGTCGGGGGAGCCTCCATCGGAGACGGCGGCATGTCGACCGGCTCCTGTCACGAAGCTCTCAATCAGGCCGCGGTGGAGAGACTGCCCCTGGTGATCGCCGTGGCCAACAATCAGTTCGCTTATTCCACCCCGGTGGCACGCCAGTTCGCCTGCCGGGACCTGGTCGATCGGGCGGCGGGCTACGGCATCCGCGGGGTATCGATCGACGGCACGGACCCTCTCGCCTGCGTCTTTGCCTTTTCCGAGGTTGTTTCCCGGGCCCGCCGGGGCGAGGGACCTCAGATGGTGGTGGGAAAACTGCTGCGTCTCGCCGGACATGGCGAACACGATGACGCCCGCTACGTGCCCGACTCGGTTCGAACGAGCCGATTCGGCCGCGACTGCCTCGACGTCGCCATCGAGCAGGCGGTCGAGCGTGGGTGGATGTCGCCCCGGGAAGTCGAAGAACTTCGCGCCAGGGCGCAGGGAGATGTCGACGAGGCCGCCGCCACCGCCCAGGGGGAGGCAGGACCCAACCCCGCGGAACAGAGACACTGGAGACCGCTCTCCACCGAGCACCTCATCGAAGGGATCCTGAACTGGCACGAGTCGTGATCCCCATTCAGTGGCGCCGCCGCCACGTCTGAAAGGCCATGCTCAGGGGATTCGCCTCATCCGCGTCCCACCGCTCCTCCCTCTCCAGGACCCAGTCCTTCTCGAGGTCCAGCGGAGGAAACTTGACCCCGCCGTCGATGTCCGCGTCGATCCGGGTGAGCACCAGTTCGTCGACCGAGGGGAGTGCCGCCTCGTAGACGCTGCCTCCGCCCGAGACCACCAATTCCGGGACCGCCCGGTCTCGGGCGAGTTCCACTGCCTCCTCCACCGTAGCGACCCGGAATCCCTCCGGCACCTCCAATTCGCGGGACCGGGTCAAAACCACGGGGGTCTGGGTCTTGAACCAGCCCTGCATCTCCAGGTAGGTGCGCCGGCCCAGGAGCATCCACTTCCCTGCCGTGAACGACCGAAAATGCTCCGTGTCGCGCGGCAGATGCCAGGGGATGCCACCGTCGCCGGTGCCGATGACTCCGTTGCGAGCGAGGGCGACGATAAGAGAAACTTTCATCTTAACGGAGACGCTGGTTCAGCGACAAACAATGCTCCACGTTACGCTTCACCAGCTCCCCCATCGTGCGGCATTCCGAAAAAACGTCGGCCTGGTGGTACCGGTTCAGGTCCTCGCGGAGTTCGATGATCTTTTCCTCCGTCGAGATCGCGTCCGGGAGGAGCGCCCGCCAGAAACGGGCCAGTCGCTGCCGCGAGGAGTAGGCCCGCCGCGCGATCAGCGTCCGCTCCTCGTCGCGATACTGCGTCATGGTCGGGTAGTTCAACAGCGAGGCGCAGAGTTGAACCACGGGCTGGTTCTCGTCGAAAAACTGCGGCAGGTACATCTCCTTCCGTCCCTCGTAGCTCTGCTGGTCGAAGTCGATGGCCCGGACCCGATACTGGAACTCCTCGAAATCCGGGGTGATATCGACCACGTAGTTGTAGCTCCGCATGTCGCCGAGGAGACGGATGAAGCAGCGTTCGTTGAACTTGACGAACTCCTTGGCGATCCGGACGAGGTTGGTCTCCTCGCGCTCGAAGTAGTCGACAATGAATCGGTCACCGGGAATACCTGCGATATGCTCCTCGATCAGGGTCGTCTTGTTGGCGAGATAATTGATCCGGTTGGGCGAGAGGATGTGCTCGAGTTCGAGCCCGTAGATCCGCGAGGCGTCTGCGACCTTGACATAAAAATTGTCGTAGTTGTCGTTGAACCGGTTCACGATGCGGATCCGGAAGGGTCTCGAATTGCCAAACTCACAGAAATCGACCCGCTGCAGTTCGAGATGGTCGACCACCCGGAAGTCTGCGGTCTTGAGCAGGGAATAGATCCGGGTGAGTTCGGCGTCCAATTCCCGTCGGATGGATTCGTCGTAGTGGCACACCTTCCAGAGCGTGTCGTTGCCCAGTTTATCGAACAGCGGAAAAAGCTCGGAATAGCGATGCAGATCCTCGTAGACTGATGGGAAGTCGACAGTTCTCCCGTATTCCTGCAGGTAATCCCAGAGCCCTTCACGGACCGGATAGAACTCCTTCTTTTTCAATTGGATGTTCACTCCCGAACCTAGACCGGGGCGTGTTTCCGGTCGAGGCGGAATCTGAAATCACGCCTTTCGCGGTGGCCCACCGCGTCAGATACCGGTAGATTCCGGAAATCCGGTCGACACCCACGACCCAGGCCGGCATCGTTTTATCACCAGCATGGAATCGCAGCAGCAGGAAGATCCCCTCAATCCCCTCAAACTCGAAGCCGAATCTTTCATTCCCTTTCTCCAGGATGACCTTGTCGAGATGTGTCTGGATGAAGGGATTCTCATCGGTGAGGACGCCAAGGATTTCCGGGAACTCGCCGCGTTTCTCTCCGCCTCAGCGAACTTCAGTTCCCACCGTGGATTGGATGCCTTCGCCCGCCAGTATGCGCACTTCAACCCCGACTCCGAGATGCGGCTCAGTCCACTGGGCGAGGAGGAGCGGGCGCACTCCCGCGAGGCGGTGGTCCAGGCTTTTCGCGACCTCGCGGAAAATGCCAACTACCGGCCTCTGCGCCGCTCCGAACTCGAGGCCGCCTTCGAGGCACGCAGCCTGATCAATCTCCGCACCGCCGTCGACCTCGACGAGTTCGCCCAGATCGAGTGCTACGTCCGCGGAGCCCGCGTCGACCGGCGCAAGGTCCGGGACTGGCTCTACCGCCGGAAGGAGGTTCCGATGGCGGTGTGGCGTCGCGTTCTCCTCCTCATGCAGTTCAAGCCCGACGAGGAATTGACCAAGGTCCAGCTGAAACGCCGACGAAAGGCCAACCTTTCCTACCAGCCCGGCAAGATCTACGTCTACCTCTTCAAGGAGGTCCCCAAGAACGACATCGAGATTCTATTCCCCAACGTGCGGGTGAGCATGAACCTGAAGGACATGATCATGATTGGAGTGCCTGCGGTCGTGGCCGCCTTCGGCACCTTCACCCGCATCGGGTTCCAGGTCACCCTCATCGTCGGCCTGATCGTCTTCGCCCTCTTCGGGAAAAAGATCTTCGGGGTCGACGAGAAACTCGCCGAGGACATGATGCGGGTAGCCACCGCCGTGCTCGCCATCCTCGTGGCCTGCACCGGCTTTTGTTTCAAGCAGTGGACCACCATCAAGAACAAGCGCATCGGCTTCCTCAAGGAGGTCTCGGAGCATCTCTTCTTCCGCAACATCGCGATGAACAAGGCGGTCTTCAGCCGGATCATCGAGGACGGCGACAACGAGGATACCAAGGAGGCGCTCCTCGTCTTCTACCACATGCTGATTCGTCCGGAGGAAAGGTTTACCCGGGAAACCCTCGATGAGAGGATCCAGGAGTGGATGAAAGAGAGACACGACACCGTGATCGACTTCGACATCGACGATCCCATTGACACCCTGAAGAAGATCCGGGGCAGAACCAACGCCGGGGAGGAGAAGGCGCTCATCATCGAGGACGAGGACGGGACCCTTCACCTCCCCACCCTGGACGAGGCCAAGGAGATCATGGACTACCACTGGGACAACGCGTTCCAGTACAGCAAGCGGTGACGCCGTCAGCCTAACCCGAGTCGTCGCGCCGCAACGCCGGCACGTTGCCCAGCCAGGTGCAGATCACCCCGGCCAGCAGGGCGATCAACGAACCGGCGTTGAACACCTCTCCATTCATGGCCGCGATCCCGACGCCTCCGAGCCCGGCGAGAACCGTGATCCCCAGCACACCGCCAAAAACGAGGCGCCCCTTCCGCGACTCGTTGGTGAAAGTCAGGGACGCGGGGATGGTGGAGGCGACCGCCGCCAGGGCGAGGGCCGTCAGAGGCGCGATGCCCGCCGGATAACCCACCGCCGCACCGCCGATGCCCAGGATCAGCGCCAGACCAATCCAGAGGCCCAGCGCGAGTTCCTTCCGTTTCAGCGCCCGCCGGGCCGAGCGGTCCAGGATGATGAGAAAGTTGCCGATTCCCGGGGCGAGCCACACCCAGAGCACGAAGGTAAGCCACACGATGGTCACGATAACCACCGCCAGGGGGCTGACTCGCTCCAACGACTCGCGCAGCAGCCGATAGGCCAGGTAGGCACCGATGATGAGGACCCACTGCATCCGCTGGGTGAAGCGCGCCATGAAGAAGGAGTACTCCAGGTAGCGGCGATAGAACCACGACCTCGCCTTGAACGACTCGATCAATCCGTCCCTCGCCGAGTCCATGCCGGGATCGAGGCGCAGCGCCTCGCGGAAGTGCTCCTCCGCCTTCCGGTGATCCCGCCGGGTCAGTGCCGCCCAGCCGGCATTGGCGTGGGCGAGACTGTCCTCGGGGTTTTCCGACAACTGGCGGCCCACCTCTTCGTCGCTCTCCTGGCTTTTTCCCTGAAAACGAAGCACGCTGGTGAGCAGCGGCCCAGCCATGGAGTTGTCCGGATCGATGGCCAGCGCCATCCGGCAGTTCTCCTCGGCCTCCTTCCATCGATTCACCGAGGCGAGTCCCATGGCCTTGGCCACGTAGCCGAGGGGCGACTCCGGCTCCATCCCGATCGCTCTCTCTGCGGCGTCGAGGGCTGGCCGCGTTCTCCCCAGGCCATCGAGAATCATTGCCTTCAACCCGAAGTAGGTGGCCTCCTCGGGATTCAGCCGGATCGCCTCATCGATGGATTCGAGGGCCTCACTTTTCTTTCCCTCCTGCCGCATCCGGCACATGGCCAGCTGCCCGTGGGCGGCGTCGTTTTCCGGTTCCCGGGCCACGAGCCCGACGAAACAGGCCTCCGCCTCATCCAATCTCCCCTGCTCGAAGAGCAGCAGCCCATGCGAAAGCTCGTCATTCATGGCGGCGCCTATTTGGAAATTCCCAGATACTGGAGCACATCGTCGTAAAAGCCGCTCTGGTTGGCGTAGAGAGCATAATTCTTGGCGCTCTCGAACCATTTCCTCGTGCTCGGTTTGACGGACTTCGCCGCCTTGGCCAATTGTTTCTGCGTCACCGGCACGACCTTGCCGGATTTCATCGCCTGGGTCAGCGATTCCTCGACCGCCTGGTCGAAGACCGCCTTGATGTCGGCACCGGAAAAGTCCTTCAGCTTTCGGGCCAATCCCTCCGGATCGACTCCGGCGACCGGCTTGTCCTGGGACATGATCCGGATGATCTCGGCTCGGGCCGGTTCGTCGGGAGGTGGAACGAAGACCAGCCGGTCGAAGCGTCCCGGACGGAGGAACGCGGAATCGAGGTGCCACGGAGCGTTGGTCGCCCCGAGCACGAGAACCCCCTCGTTCTTCGCCTGGGTGCCATCCATCTCGGCGAGAAACTGGTTGATCAGAGTCCGGCCCGCCGACGTGCGCATGTCCTTGCGGTCCGCGGCGAGGGCGTCGACCTCGTCGAAAAAGAGCACGGCAGGTGCGCGCCGCCGAGCCAACTCGAAGATCTCGTGGAGTTTTTCCTCCGATTTTCCGATCCACATGTCGAGGATCTGATGCAAACCCACACTGATGAACTTCGCCCGGATCTCGCCGGCGGTGGCACGGCTGATCAGGGTTTTCCCGCAGCCGGGCGGGCCATAGAGAAGCACTCCGCCCCCGGCCGTTTTCCCGTAGGCCTTGAAAAGATCGGGATTCTCCATCGGATAGAGAATCTTCATCCGGATATCCTCTTTCACCGCCTCCATTCCGCCCACCTGCGCGAAGCTCAAGTCGGCCGCGGAAGAAAACTCCAGGTCCAGTTCGTCGATCTCTCCCGTCGCCCCGATCTCCTCAAAGTCGTCCAGTTCGTCTCCGGGGAAATCCGCGTCCCGAAAGGCCGCCGCCTGATCTCCCGCGGACAGGATCGACGGTTCACCCGAATTCGGGGCCGATCGCCCGGAACGGCCCCCGACCTGGGTGATCCTCCGCCGCAGGACCTCATCGCCATGGGCGGGATCGATGGCGATGGCCCGTTCATAGTATTCCCTCGCCAACGTTGCCTCGCCCTCGTTCAGCGCGAGAGTGCTTCGCAAAATCCACGCGGGGCCGTAGTCCGGCGACTCGGCGCAGACCTGTTCCACCCGGAGAATGGCCTCCGATGATTTCCCGTTCAGATCGAGCAGGCGGGCGATGCGAGTCTTCGCCTCGGGGTGGCGCGGGTCCTTCGTCACGACCCGCTCCAGCGTCTCCCGCGCCTCCTCCAGATGGAACTCCTCCATCTGGGCATCCGCCAAGAGAAGGAGCAGCGGAATGTTGTCCGGAGATACCGCCAGGGCCTGCTTGAGTGATTCGATGTCTGCCATTTCCCGCCCAGGAATTCGAAGAGAGAAAGAAACGATCTCTCCCGGCGATTGCAAGCCCAAGTCCACCCGGCGAAGCTGCCTCAGGCGAGGAGATAGGTCGCCGAGGGAAAGGCGTTTTCGATCACCTCGATGTCGGGCCGCTCTCCCTCGATCAGGATGACCTCGATGATATCGAAGCGGAAAAGCAGCGGGGTGAAGCCCAACTCGCGGATCCAGGCGTTCGCTCCCCGGGTGAGAAGCCGCCGCTTTTCCGCGTCCACCGCGCTGGCGGGGCGACCAAAATCCCGCGAGGTCCGCGTCTTGACCTCACAGAAGACGAGCACCTCGCCATCTCGCGCCACGATATCCACCTCGCCGCCCCCTTTGGGCCGATAGCGGCGGAACAGCACCTTTCGGCCCATGGCGCGGAGCCGGGCTGCGGCGACGTCTTCCCCGAACTGACCCACCCGCCGGTTCCATTCCGCGGACTCCAGAGCCCGCCAGCGCCCGAGGGCGACCGGACGCCGCCAACTCCGCTCAAAAAACCGGAAATACCAGACGATCAACCAATGCACGGCCGATTCTATGCGCGGAACGCGCCGCGACAAGGCCAAAGCCCCCAGCCCCCACTCTCCAACTTTCCCCAAGGGAGATTCGGGGCGATGCTGCGGCATGACCCGGCCGGTTCTCGTCGTCGTCGACCTGCAGCGCTACTACCTGGAACCAGGTGGGGATTTCCGGAGATTTACCGAGATCTACCATCCCGACGCCTTTGCCTACATCGCCGGACGTTGCCAGGACCTGGTATTGCCCAATGTAGCGAGATTGCTCGACCACTTTCGCCGCGCCTCCTGGCCCGTCCTCTTCCTCCGGTTGTGTGGCCGGTGCCCCGACCGGTCGGATCTGCACCGTTTCTTTCGGCGATCGCATCTCCGCGCCGCCCGGGCCGGTTACCCGGGGTTTTATCCCCTGTCCCACGAACCGCTGGCCGAGGTGCACCCCGCGATCGCTCCCGCACCGGCTGAGTTCGTGTTCGACAAGGTCACCTTCAGCGGATTCACCTCTTCACCCCTCCAGCAGGCACTCGAGGATCTCGAAGCCGAGGTGCTCGTCTTCTGCGGCCTCGCTACCAGCCAATGCGTCGACACCACGGCACGCGACGCCTCGGAGCGGGGCTTCGAGGTGGTCCACGTCGAGGACGCCCAGGCGGACTACGACGAGGTGATGCACCGGGCCTCGCTCGTGGCCTCGAGGGCCGTGTGCGGTGGATGCATCGTCTCGACCCGGCAGGTGCTCAGGGCGCGCCATCCCGCGGACCTGATCTCCCACCGCGATTGATGCCGCCGCACCGACGATCAGTCTCCTCGCCCGATCCGGCCCGCTCCGGACGCCAGGGGATGGATTTGGCGAAACTCCCGCGCCCTCCGCTGAAACGGCGCGTGGTTCGCCCGCTCGGTCCCGGAGAAGGATGCCGGGATCCGATCCGGTCCCCGGTGGGAGGCGATCAGATCGCGGTATTCCCGAATCCGCCGAACGATCACGCCGTCCCCGACATCCGCCCCCCGGGGTGTATCGGTCCCGGCGAATTGGATCTCTCCCGGCTCGTCCGGCACCCGCGGGTCGGCCGACGGTTCCGGGGCGGGATCGTTCCATTCCGACTCGGGGATCGACGCCGCCGCGAGGAGTTCCCGATCGAGATCCGCGGGAATCTCGGGCACCGCCTCGTAGTTGGGCTCGTCTCCTGATGTTTCCCTGCGATTCTCCAGAATCGCCTCGAGCATCACCCGACAGTGGCGATGCTTCCTGCGCGCCTCGAGGATCTCCCGGCTCTTCTCGAAATCGCCATAACGCGTCACGATGATGTCGACGTGACGCGCGCCCCAACGATTCATCTTTGCCTTGCTCGGAAAATAGAGATCGATGGTGTCCTTTCCCACGAGCGCGCTGCCGTAATCATCGATCACGAAATTCCGGTTCAACCCGAGGATGCGAAACTCGGTTCCCACCGGAAATCTCGACCAGTCTGCGGCGGCCGAAGTGTATTCCTGCTCAAAGCGAAGCGGTGTCCCCAGCGCCGATTTTTTTCCGTAAACGAGATGGTCGGACTCCGTGTGCGTGTAGGCCGTGGTGCGCACATTCAGACTCCGTGGCTTGTAGGTGTACGGCTCGCCCGTGGCCAGAGGGATCGGCCCCCAGATCAGGAGGAGCAGAAACGCCGCTCCGGCCATCGTGAACAAGATCGCTTTCATGCCGCCCGCCAAAAAATCGATCAAACGTAATCTTATTTTTATAAATATTCAAATTTCCAGAAATTTTTATTTTTTCCTGCAACTTTGGAAGAGCGCGGGGTTGGGGAAGAGTTCCTCATGATCCTCTTCGTCTTCACCGTTTTTCTCAGCGCCTTTCTTTTGCTCCAGGTCCAGCCGATCGTGGCGCGGTTCATCCTGCCGTGGTATGGGGGCAGCCCGGCGGTTTGGACGACCTGCATGCTTTTTTTCCAGGTGGGGCTGCTGCTCGGCTACGGCTATGCCCACCTCCTCGCCTCGGCCTTTCGAAGGCGGCCCGGGGTTCAGTTGGGATTTCACCTCGCCTTCATCGCCCTGGCCTGTATCTCCCTGCCGATCACCCCGGCGGTGGAAATGCGCCCCAGCGGGGGGGAGGACACCTCGAACCTGTGGGGGATCGTCCGGCTTCTCGCCCTGACCGTCGGCCTGCCCTACGTGGTCGTCTCGGCCTCGGGTCCCCTTCTCCAGCACTGGTTTGCCGGCATCCACCGCGGGCGCTCCCCCTACTGGCTCTACGCGGTCTCCAACCTGGGATCCCTCCTCGGCCTGCTTTCCTACCCCTTCCTCGTCGAGCCCCTGCTCGGGCTCGAACGCCAGACCTGGTGGTGGTCTGCCGGTTTCGCCCTGTTCGGAGTGCTGGCGATCCTCTGCGCCTGGAGACATCGTCACGCCGTTCCCCCGGGTCCGGAGCAGCCGGAGGATTTGCCGGCCCATCCGGCTGCGGGAGTGCCCCTCCTCTGGATCCTCCTGGCCGCCTCCGGCTCGGCCGTGATGCTGGCGATCACGAACCAGATGTGCCAGGACGTTGCGGTGATTCCTTTTTTCTGGGTGCTTCCTCTCGGTCTCTATCTGACTTCCTTCATCATCGCCTTCGAGCGGTCCCTGTGGTACCGCCGCTGGCTCTGGATTCCCCTCGCCGCCCTGGGCACCGGGGCCATGGTTTACCTGCTCAACCGCCAGTTCGCCGAGGTCGAAATGCGCATCGACCGGCAGATCGTCATCTATCTCTTTGCCCTCTTCGCCCTCTGCATGGTCTGCCACGGGGAACTCGTCCGGATCAAGCCGCACCCGAGATACCTCACCGCATTCTACCTGCTCGTCTCACTGGGCGGAGCGGTCGGTGGCCTCTTTGTCTCGCTGGTGGCGCCGCAGATCTTTACGGGCTACTGGGAGCTGCATGCCATCCTCCTCGTCATCTCGTTGACCGCCGGCCTCCTCATCGCGGGTCAGCTTCTCTCCCGCGGTCGCGCCCCGGCTTCGGCCGCTCTGGCGATCTGCCTGGCCGCGACGGGAACGCTCGCCTACTGGCTGTGGCGTCACGTCGACGAGACACGATCGGGCGTGGTGACAAGCCGCCGCAGTTTCCATGGTGTCATCCGGGTTTACGAAACCTACGCCGGAACTCCGGACCATTTCCTGTCCATGTTCCACGGGAGGATCACCCACGGACGCCAATACCAGAATCCCATCTGGCGCGCTATCCCGACCTCCTACTATGGCGAAAGAAGCGGAGTCGGGGCGATTTTTGAAAGCGTGCCCCAGCGCAAGGGTGCGCCGGGCGCCCCTCTGCGCATCGGGGTGGTGGGACTCGGGAGCGGCTCCCTCGCCGTCCACGTCCGCGAGCGCGACACGATTGTCTTTTACGAGATCAACCCCCAGGTGGCAGAGTTGGCCGACTCCCATTTCTCCTACCTCGCGGAATGTCGCGCGGACACCTCGGTGGTGCTGGGCGACGCCCGCACCTCGCTGGAGGAGGAGCTGGCCTCGGATGGTCCGCGCCGCTTTGATCTTCTCTTCGTCGACGCCTTCAGCGGAGACTCGATCCCGATTCACCTGCTCACCCGGGAGGCCTTTGCTCTGTACTTTCGCCACCTCGTCGAGGGAGGCAGCCTGGTCGTTCACATCACCAATCTTCACATTGATCTCAGCGACCCCGTGCGCCAACTTGCCCGGCAGTTCGGGCGCGAGGCTCTGCTGGTCCAGCACGATCCGGAGTTCGAAGAAGACGCCAACCATCTCTATTTTTCCGAATGGGTCATCGTGACGAAGAATCCCGAAGTGATCCGGACGCTGAACCGGGACGGCTGGGTGACGCCCTGGCGTCGGGAAGAACCGAAGGAGATCCACTGGACCGACGACTACAGCAACCTGTTCCGGGTGATGATGCTGGATTAGCCGAGACGCCATCGGCGCGACTGTCTCACCTGCGGGAGGACGGGACGGCGGCGATGGTCGACGTCTCGGAGAAACCGGTGGTCCGGCGAGAGGCGGAGGCCCGGGGTCGGCTCTGGGCAGCCCCTGAAACGATTCGCGCTATCGCGGGGGGTGACTTGCCCAAGGGGGACGTGCTCGCCACGGCGCGGATCGCCGGAATCCAGGCGGCCAAGAAGACCGCCGAGCTGATTCCCCTCTGCCACGCCCTGCCGCTGCAGAAGGTGGCCATCGAGTTCCAACTCACCGATGACGGCGTCGATATCCTCTGCACCGCGGTCGCGGTGGCGCGAACCGGAGTGGAGATGGAGGCTTTGACCGGAGTCAGCGTCGCGGCCCTGACCCTCTACGACATGTGCAAGTCGATCGACAAGGAGATGAGAATCGACGAGGTTCGACTTCTCCGGAAAACCAAAGGATGATGGATCTCGGTGCGCTCCGCCAATCACAACGTGCCTACTTCGACGCGGGCAAAACCCTGCCTGTGTCCGATCGCCTCGAGGCTCTCGGGCGGTTGGAGGAGACGATTTGCCGAAGACAGGGCGAGATTCTCGAAGCTCTGCGGCGGGACCTGGGCAAGCCGGAGATCGAGGCCTATCTCTCGGAGGTCTACTTCCTGCTCTCCGAGATCCGGTTGTTTCGCAAACGACTGCGGCGGTGGGTTCGACCACGGGGCGCCGCCTATCCTTTCTTCTTTTTCCCCGCCCTGAACCGGGTTCGGCGGGAGCCATTCGGGTGCGCGTTGGTGATTGCTCCCTGGAACTACCCGGTCCAACTCTCTCTCTCACCCCTGCTTTCCGCCATCGGCGCCGGCAACACGGTGATCCTGAAACCGTCCGAGCAGGCCCCGGCCTCCTCGGAGATTCTGGCGAGCATCGTGGAAGAAAGCTTCCCCCCGGAGCACGCCGCGGTGGTGGAGGGCGATGTGGAGGTGGCGAAGGCGCTACTCGAGGAGCCCTTTGACTTCATCTTCTTCACCGGCTCGGAACGGGTCGGAAAGGTCGTGGCGAAAGCGGCCGCCGGGCACCTCGCCCCGACGGTCCTGGAGTTGGGAGGCAAATGCCCCGTGATCATCGACTCATCGGCCGACCTCGACATCGCGGCGCGCCGGATCGCCGCAGCGAAGTGGTTCAACGCGGGACAGACCTGCTTCGCCCCGGACTTCATCCTCGCACCTCGTGAGATCCGTCCCGCCCTCGCAAATGGCATCGCCGAGGTACTGAACGAGTTCGCGCGGGATGATCCCCGGTCCGATTTTGGACGAATCCTCAATTCCCACCATTTCGACCGGCTGCAACAGCTTCTCCCCGGTGCGTCCGGCCAGATCGTCATCGGCGAGGACGACCGCGAGGATCGTTTCTTCGCCCCGCGCGTACTCCCCGAGGCGACCTGGGAATGCGCCTCGATGAAGGAAGAAATCTTCGGGCCGATCCTTCCCCTGGTCGCTTATGATAACGAGGACGAGATCGTGCCCCGGCTCCGCGGCTTCGGCGCTCCCCTGGCGCTCTACCTCTTCACCCGCCGACGTGATTTCCGCGAACACCTGCGACGGGCCCTCCCCTCGGGTGCGATCTGCGTCAACGATCTGGCGAAACAGTCTTCGAACCTCAGCGTTCCCTTCGGCGGAGTCGGTTCGAGCGGGATGGGCCGGTATCGTGGCCGTTATGGGTTTGAGGCCTTCACCTACCAGCGGCCCGAGACCGTGCGGTTTTTTGTTCGCGACCTTTTCGCTGTCCAGCCCCCCTACGCCGGGAAGCTGGAACAGTTCCGCCGGTTTCTCCGGTGAATCGCGAACAGCCGCACATCATGGCCGGACCGCTATCTTGAACGGTCCGGCCCACCTTTTCTCGGGCTACCGACCTCAGCCGTTGGTAGAGATCTCCTCGAGAGACTCGCTCTCCGAATCGTCAACCGCTCCACCTGGCGTGAAGGTCAGCACCTTCTCACCTTCGAGATGGGTCACCTTGACGATGTGGCCGCTCTGCGCCTCGCCGCGAAGCAGCATCTCGGCGAGGGGGTCCTCCAAATGCTTCTCCACCGCGCGCCGCATGGGCCGCGCGCCATAGTTGGGATCGTAGCCCTCCTCGATGATGAACTCCTTGGCCGATTTGTCGAGATCGAGATGGATTCCCTTGTCCAGGAGCCGGTTGACGAATGTCTTCACCTCCAGATCGACGATCTGGATGAGGTGCTCCCGCTCCAGCACATGGAAGACGATCTTGTCGTCGAGGCGGTTGAGAAACTCCGGCTTGAAGACCTCTTTCGCCTGACCCAGGATCTTCTCCTTCATGCCATCATAACTGGCCACTGAGCTGCCCATGGCAGCGAATCCCACCGTGTTCTGCTTTTTGATCAGTTCGGCGCCGACGTTCGACGTCAGAATGATGATCGTGTTCCGGAAATCGATCTTCCGGCCGAGGCTGTCGGTGATCATGCCCTCCTCCAGGATTTGCAGTAGCAGGTTCATCACATCGGGGTGAGCTTTCTCCACCTCGTCGAAGAGCACCACCGAGTAGGGACGCCTCCGCACCGCTTCGGTGAGCTGGCCGCCCTCCTCGTATCCGACGTAGCCCGGAGGCGAACCGATGAGCCGGCTGCTGGTGAACTTGTCCATGTATTCGGACATGTCGATCTGGATCAGCGCGTCGGGATCCCCGAACATGAACTCGGCGAGGTTCCGCGCCAGGTAGGTCTTGCCCACCCCGGTGGGCCCCAGGAAAATGAAGGAACCGATCGGTCGCCGCGGATCCTTCAGATCGGCCCGGCTGCGGCGCAGTGCCTTGGAGATGGCCACCACCGCCTCGTCCTGCCCGATGACCCGTCTTTTGAGTTCATCCTCCATCTTGAGCAGCTTCTCGGCCTCTTTTTCCTCCATCCTCTGCAGGGGAACCCCGGTCCACTTGGCCACCACGGCCATGATGTCGTCCTCGTCGACGTCGACCACGTTCTCCTCGTTTTTGGCGCGCCACTCCTCCAGCACGTCTTCCATCTCCTGCCGCTTCCGCTTTTCCTTGTCCCGCAGCGCGGCCGCGTTCTCGAAGTCCTGATCCCGGATCGCTTCTTCCTTCTCCGCGACGATCTCTTCGATCTCCTGCTCGAATTTCTTGATCTCCGGCGGACGTGTCATCGCACTGATCCTGGCTCGCGAGCCGGCTTCGTCCATGATGTCGATCGCCTTGTCCGGAAGATAGCGGCCGGTCAGGTAACGCGAGGAGAGCCGAACGCAGGCGTCGATCGCCTGTTTGGTGAACTCGGCCTTGTGGTGCGCCTCATACTTGCTCTTGAGGCCCTGCAGGATGAGGATGGCATCCTCTTCGCTGGGCTCTTCGACCTTGACTTGCTGGAAGCGGCGCTCCAGAGCGGCATCTTTCTCGATGAACTTCCGGTACTCGTTCAGCGTCGTCGCGCCGATGCACTGCAGTTCCCCGCGGCTCAGGGCGGGTTTGATGATGTTGGAGGCATCCATAGCCCCTTCCGCCGAGCCTGCACCCACGATGGTGTGCAATTCGTCGATGAAGAGAATCACGTTCTTGGCCCGCTTGATCTCATCCATGACCGCTTTGATCCGCTCCTCGAACTGACCGCGGTATTTCGTGCCCGCCACCATGAGGGCGAGATCGAGCGTGATGACCTTCTTCTCCCGGAGGATCTCGGGAACGTTACCCGAGGCAATCTCCTGGGCCAGCCCCTCGGCGATGGCGGTCTTGCCCACCCCGGCTTCCCCGATGAGCACGGGGTTGTTCTTTGTCCGCCGGCACAGAATCTGAATGACGCGCTCGATCTCGGAAGCCCGGCCGATCACCGGGTCGAGTTCCGCCGCCATGGCCAGCTCGGTGAGGTCCCGGCCAAAAGCCTTCAGGGCGGGCGTCTTGCCGTCCTTGCGCGGACCGCCGGTGAGGGATTCCTCGAAGTCACCCTCGGCTCCCTCCTCTTCTCCCGCAAAATTGGGGTCCAATTCCCGGAGGATCTCGTTCCGCGTGCGCTCGATGTCGACGTCGAGATTCTTCAGCACCCTTGCCGCGACGCCGTCTCCCTCCCGGAGCAATCCCAGGAGAATGTGCTCCGTCCCCACGTAGCTGTGGTTCAGCGTCTTGGCCTCCTTCCCCGCCAGGGCGAGGACTTTTTTCACCCTGGGGGTGTAGGGAATGTTCCCCACCATCTTCTGCTCCGGGCCGTTGCCCACCTGCTTCTCCACTTCCATCCGGACCGTCTCCAGGTCCAGATTCATCTTCTGGAGGACGTTCACTGCGACACCCTGCCCCAGCTTGATCAACCCGAGCAGGAGATGCTCCGTCCCCACATAGTTGTGGTTGAACCGGTCTGCCTCTTTCCGGGCCAGAGCCAGGACCTGCTGCGCTCTCGGCGTAAAATTATTCATAGGTCGTTGTTGTTACTGTCTGTCACTATAGAGCCAAAATCTGGAGGAGTCAGGCCTTTTAACTTGGCGCGGATGTTCTCCGCTCGGAGCGAATCCCGCTCTTCCGGGGTGAGTTTCCGCTTCGCCGAAATCTGCAGGTGAGCCGGTTGGATCTCGGTCAGCAGGATGTTGATGACCTCGCGATCTTCATCGGGAAAAAACCCGAGATCGCAACCCAGCCGGATCATGGAAAGGCAGTTCAGAGCTTCTTTAGACGGAATGATGTGCCCAAACTTAAGCACGGCGTAAGCTCGCCCGATCTGATCCTGGATCATGGTGGGTCGCTCCTCCAGCATCTTGAGCCGGGCATTCTGCTCGTTCTCGATCACCCGGTCGATCACCTTGCCAAGATGATCGATGACGTCCTCCTCGCTGCTTCCCAGGGTCGTCTGGTTCGAGATCTGGAAGAGGTTGGCCATGGCCTCGGTGCCCTCTCCATAGAGACCGCGGACGGCGAGACCGATGCGATTCGCCCCCTGGATGGTGTGGTTGATCTGCTCGCTGAGGACGAGCCCCGGCAGATGCAGCATGGCCGAGGCACGCATACCCGTGCCCAGATTGGTGGGACAGGCCGTGAGGTAGCCGTAGCGCCGGTCGAAGGCGAAGCTCAAGCTTCTGTCCAGATCGCTGTCGATCCCGTTGAGCGCGTGGAAGGCCGAGAGCAACTGCAGACCCGGGCGGATCGCCTGCATGCGCAGGTGGTCCTCCTCGTTCACCATGATGGAAATCGTCTGGGTCCGGTTCATCACCGTGCAGCAGCCAGGGCCTTTGGCGGCGTGTTCCCTGCTCACCAGATGCCTTTCCACCAGAACCTGCTTCTCGATAGCGGACAGATCGGTCATCTCTTCGGAAAACGCCTTCTGCATCTCGTCCAAGTTTTCCACCGCCGGGCGGATGATCCGCATGACTTCGATCCGATCACCTGGTTCGGCCCAGCCCGGGAAGGGATATCCGCGCAAATTGCGTGCCAATCGAACCCGGCTCGTGATGACGATGTCGCTTCGCGGACCCGAGGTACGCATCCATTCAGCCGGATTTTTAAGCAGAGTTGAAAAGCGCATCAGCTTAAACGGTTAGACGCCAGGTAGGGCTTTGCATTCGAAAATCCTAGGAATTTCCCTGGCCTTCGCGCTCCAGTTTTGCGATCTGATCCCGCACCCTCGCCGCCTCTTCATAATCCTCGGCCGAGATGGCGATCTCGAGGGCTTCCTTGAGGGCGGCCGTGCTCATTTCCGAGGACTTTTCTGCCTCGGGCCCGTCGCTCGCCTCGCCCAGTTCGCTGCAGAAATCGAATTCGGGCGAGCCGAGACCCGTCGTCTCCTCGTCTTCGTCGTCATCTTCGTGGACCTCCGGTGCCACGAAGGAGGGCACCTTGCCGATGTGCTCGGTGTTCTTGTGCATGGCCTCGAGCAGGTTTTCCAGCCCCTCGTTGAAGACCTCGTAACAGTGGGCGCAGCCGAAACGACCCGTCTTTTTGAAATCCGACTGGGTGAACCCACACTCCTCGCAGACCAGATCGCCCCGGCCGATGTCGCGTCGGCCCGAGGAAGTCTCCTCGCCCATGCCCTGAAGCATGTCGACCAAGGAGTAACCGGTGGGATCATCCACGCCTCGCTCCTCGGCACAACTCCGACAGAGGTTCACCTTGCGGACCTTCCCGTCCTCGATGTAGCTGAAGAAAATCGTGGCCTCGCCATCGCAATCACAGTTCGCGTCGCATTTCATACGATATCGTATCGATAGACGATCGCGGAGGGGAATCCTTCGGAATTCCCAGAAAATCCGCAACCGGTGGTACCCTCCAGATTACGTCGAAAACTCTCCGTCGTAAATGGGTGCCCCAGTTGATTCGACCTTTTTTCGGAAGGCCGCCATCAACTCGGTGGTGACGGGTCCGGGCTTGCCTTCACCGATGACGCGCTCGTCGTAGGTCCGCACCGGTATCACCTCGGCGGCCGTCCCGGTGAGGAACACCTCGTCCGCGGTGTAGAGGTCGTAGCGGGTGAGATTCTCCTCGACCAGGGGGTGACCGCACTCCCGGGCCAGTTCGATGACGACCCGGCGGGTAATTCCGTTCAGCATGCCCGCCGCCACCGGGGGGGTGATGATGACGCCGCGTTTCACCATGAAGATGTTGTCTCCGGTGCATTCCGCAACCAGGCCGACCGTGTTGAGCATCACGCCCTCCTCGGCACCGGCCGCCAGAGCCTCGACCTTGGCCATCACGTTACTGAGGTAATTCAGCGACTTCACCGCGGGGGACAGCGAATCATGCGTCGACCGCCGGGTCGAGCAGGTCACCAGCTTGAGTCCCTCCGTGTAATCCTTCTCCGGGTAAAGGGTGATCTTCGACGCAATCACGATGATCGACTCCCGCTCGCACCGGTAGGGGCTCAGACCCAGGCCGCCGACCCCTCTCGTCACCACGAGTCGCACGTAGCCATCGTGCAAATCATTGGCCCGAATCGTCTCGATAACGGCGCTGGCGACCTCGGTCCGGGTCGCGTGAATGGTCAGATGGATCGCCTTGGCCGAGTCGAAGAGGCGATCGACGTGCTCCTCCAGTTCAAAGACTCGACCGTTGTAAAACCGGATCCCCTCGAAAACCCCATCCCCGTAGAGCAGTCCATGATCGAAAACGGAAATTTTGGCCTCCTTCTCGGGAACCAATTGCCCGTCGATGTAGACTTTCAGGTTGGACTCACTCATGGACTGCGATGAAGACGGGATTCTGCCAGAAAGCCCCGGGAAAGCAAGTTTGCGGCATCAGGAAAAGAGGCTCCGCACCTTCTCCACTCCGCGGATCAGGGCATCGACGTCGTCGAAATCGTTGTAGAAGGTAAAGGAGGCGCGGGCCGTGCCGGTGATGCCGTAGTGGGTCATCAGGGGCATGCAGCAGTGGTGCCCGGTCCGCACCGCCACACCGGTGTTATCGAGTATGGTGGCGATGTCCTGCGGATGGGCGTCATCCATGGTGAAAGAGATGATGGGTGCCTTCTCCGGAGCCGTTCCCCAGATGCGCACCCCTCCGATGGATTCGAGACCCTCCGTCGCCCGGTGCAGCAGCTCCCGTTCGTGCTCATGCGCCCCCTCCCAGTCGATGTCCGCGAGGAACCGGAAAGCGCTTTCCAGGCCGAGTACCCCGGCGATGTGCGGGGTGCCCGCCTCGAAACGCTCGGGAGACTCCCGGTAGGTCGTTCCCTCCACGGAGACCCGGTCGATCATATCTCCGCCGCTCTGGTACGGTGCGAACCGATCGAGCAGCTCCCGTCGCCCGGCCAGCACACCGACGCCGTCCGGACCGTAGGTTTTGTGCCCGGAAAACGTGAAAAAATCGCACCCCAACCCGCCGACATCGACGGGTCCGTGGGGGGCCGATTGGGCGCCGTCGACCAGGGTGACCACATCGCGTTCCCGGGCAAAGGCGACCATTCGTGCGACGGGATTGATCGTGCCCAGGGCGTTGGAGACGTGGGTGAAAGCGGCGACCCGGGTCCGTTCGTTGAAAGCACCCTCCCAGACCTGGAAATCGAGCTGTCCGTCCTCCGCGACCGGCACGAAGCGAAGCCTGGCCCCCGTCTCCTCGGCAAGCCGCTGCCAGGGTACGAAATTCGCGTGGTGCTCCATCAGGGTGATGATGATCTCGTCTCCCTCCTTCAGCTCTCCCCGGAGCCCGTGAGCCACCAGGTTGATGGCCTCGGTCGCCCCCCGGGTGAAGACGAGAGCGAAATCGTCCGACAGACCGAGTTCCGAGGAGAGGTATTCGCGGGCCGATTCATAATTCGTGGTCGCTTCGGCGCTCAGGTGGTGCAGGCCCCGGTGGATATTGGCGTTTTCCTCTGCGTAGAACCGGGAGAGGCGGTCGATCACACAGCGCGGCTTCTGCGAGGTGGCCCCGTTGTCGAGGTAGGCCAGACGTCTGCCCCCCGGCAGGGGACGGGACAGGATGGGGAATTCCCCGCGAATCTTTTCGACATCGAATGGCATGGAACAACGATACGATCCCGCTGTCCCGGGGAAAACGATAATCGAGCAGGCTCGGCCGCGTCTCCCTCGCCGCCCGGTAATAGCGCATCCGGGGATTTGCCGGATCCGCTTCCACGACTCATCTTGGAGAATGTTCTCCGCGATCCGTGCTCTCGTCCCCGCCGCTATCCTCCTGCTGCCCGCTGCCGCCGCGGCGCAGGACGTCGCTTTCGAGAAGGAGATCTGGCCGATCCTGGAGGCGAAATGCGTGCAATGTCACCGCGAATCCTACCAGGACGACGGGGGACGCACCAGGAATCCCAAGGGAGGTCTTCGCCTCGACGGCGCCTGGGCCATCGCGGCGGGTGGCGACAGCGGTATCGTGATCAAACCCGGCGATTCCGGCGCCAGCGAAATGGTTTTCCGGGTCAGTCTGCCACCGGACGACGCCGACGTCATGCCTCCCCAGGGAAAGGCCGATCCCCTCACCCCGGCGGAACGACGCCTGCTCGCCACTTGGATCGATCTGGGGGCCGATTTCGGTGGTTGGGAGGGCAACGTCAGCGGAAGGCCGGCGACAGGTGAAAGCGGCGAACCACCGCTTCCCGAGATCCAGCGGATCTACCGCGAACTTTCCACCAATCTCCAGCCTCTGGAGGAAGACCGCTGGAAGGAAGTCATCGCGGCTGGAGGGCGGGTGCTTCCGCTCTCCGAGACCAGTCCCCTCCTCGAGGTGGACTTTCGCCTCGACGCGGAGAGCACGACCGATGAGCGCCTCGCCTCCCTCGAACCGATCGCGGAGCATATCGCCCACCTCGATCTCGCGGAGACCGCCATCACCGACGCCGCCCTCGCCAAAATCGAGCGCATGAAGCACCTCGTCCGCCTCGACCTCAACCGCACCGCCATCACCGACGCGGAACTGGAACGTCTCGCCAAGCTACCGCACCTGCGGTACCTGAATCTCTATGGAACCGGAGTGAGTGACGCCGGGCTGACGCATCTCGCCGGAATGAAAAGCCTGCGCGCTGTCTATCTCTGGAATTCCAACGCCACTCCCCGGGGCGCCAAGGCACTGGCGGAGGCTCTCCCCGAGGCCCGGATCAACCTCCGTTGATCCCTCCGGTCCCGGGCGAGGGCAATTTTTTGCGTGACAATCCTGTGAGCTTGCGTTTTGTCGACCCATTCTGATTCACTGCCGTCCAGATCAACTCTCCCGGCCGTTCTTCCAGGGGTCCGTGCAGCGCCTCCACGATATGCCGGGCCATCCCGAGTGGATGGTTGCGGAAACCACGGATCTGGGATCGGTCTTCGACGTGGGCGCCCTCTTTTCCATTCCCGGACAGGACCGGGTCAGGGCGCTTTTTCGGCATGTCGTGTTCTGCCGCCTCGCCGAACCGGCCACCTGGGAGCGAGTCGCGGAATCAATCGCGCGCGACCCCGAACTCGACTCCGGATTCCGTGACCGCATCCTGTCCGGCCCCTTGGACGAGTTCCGCCGTGCCGGGGCCAGGACCCATCACGTGGGCATGCTCGACGCCGAGACGGGCGAGCTGGTTCGGGGCAAGGTGCCGGAAAATCCCAGCAGCTGCAACGTGGTGCGGCGGTTCCCCGTGCTCAGGCCCTCGCCGGCGGAGGTTTTCGGCTCCACGCTCTTCGACTACTCGGCCTGCCGCGGCGGTTCCGCCAGCGTCGTGCCCCTGGAATTTATTGTTCGCTTCGGCCTGACCCGGGCGAGTTCGGTTTACCGCCGCTATCTCGACCTCGCTCCGGGCGAACGCTCCGCCTTTGCGAGCGAACTCGGCCTGACCGAACCGCTCATCCCCTGGGCCTCGCTACCTCGCCCGGTGGCGGATTTCACCACCAAGTTTGAGCCCGCCGACCGCATGCTGACCCGGCAGGAAGCCCTGCACATCAGCGCGCTCGACGGTCCGCGATTCGATCGCGCCATCCGTTTCGTCTTGCTGGGCTCTTGGGCGGTCCGGTCCATCCTGGACGATCTAGGGCTCCGGTTGTGGGATCTGAAGTGGGAGTTGGCTCGCGATGGCGACGATCTCGTCTTCGTCGACACCATCGATCCCGACTCCTTTCGCGCCACCCTCCGCGCCGCATGGGGAGACCGCGCCTTCGCCTGCCATTTCAACAAGCAGGCGGTCCGCGACTATTTCCAGCTCATGCACCCCGCCTGGGTCGCCGCCATCCGCGACGCCAAGGCCCGCGCTCGTGACGGGGGACGGCCTTTCACCTCGCTGCTGGAAGAGGGCCAGGAGAAGGGGGCTTATCCCGCCACCCCGATCGTCGAGGAAGCCTTTGTCCGGCTTCAGGCGGACAAGATGCGCATCCTGGGCGATCATCTCCGCGGCCGCACCGACGCTTCCCGAGTGCGCGATGACTGGAACAACCTTGCCCTGGAGGAACTCGCGTTCTACGAGAACGCCGGAAAACTCGAAGAACACTTCTCCCTGAACGGCATCACATGAAGGCGACATTCGAAATCACCGATCGCTTTGCCGAGCCCGGCAAGGCCGATGAACTGCTCTACACCCCGCTGGACGGAGCCTTCACCTACCGCCGAACGCGGCGCTACCTCTTCGCTTGGGAGGGGGATGAGATCACCCTGAATCGCTTCGTCGCGGAGACCCTGGTCGATCCGGTCAGCCAGACCCTGCACGCCGGCGACGGGGCCGTCTTCAGCGGATTCCTCTTTGCCCTCGACTACGGCATGAAGCCCGGGGCGCTCGATCTGGAAAAAGAAGCCATCCTGCGCTACCACCGGGAACTCGCGGACCCCGGATTCGAGCTGCGCGAACTCACCATCCGGCACCGCATCTATGTGTTCGCCGAGCACGAGGGCGACCTCTGCTCGCCGGACCGATTCATTCGCGACGTCTGCAACGCCGCCATCCACCAGTGGACCACCCTACGAGGCTGAAACCCATGGCTGCCCTACTCGACAGAATCGTGAGCGCCCCCGCTCCCCACTACCGCAGAATCGCCATCTCGGGTCTGGAAGCAGAAGATCTGGAGGAACTGAGCCGCCTCATGAAGCTTTCCCTTTCCCGGGAGGACATGCTGGCGGTCCGGGAAATTTTCCGTGAGTGGCAACGGGAGCCCACCGATGTGGAGCTGGAGGTGATCGCGCAGACCTGGAGCGAGCACTGCAAGCACCGCATCTTCGGGGCGACCATTCACCACCGGATCGACGGTGAGGAGGAGGTGATCCATTCCCTCTTCAAGACCTACATTCGCGACGTCTCCCATCGCATCATGGAACGGAAGCCGGACTTCGTCCTCTCCGCCTTCCACGACAACGCGGGTTTCATCCGCCTCGACGAGAACCTGGCCGTCTGCCTCAAGGCCGAAACCCACAACCATCCGTCCGCGATCGAACCCTACGCGGGAGCGAACACGGGGCTCGGCGGAGTCATTCGCGACATCCTCGGCGCGGGCAAGGGGGCCCGACCGGTCGCCTCTCTCGATGTCTTCTGTTTCGGTCCCCCCGATACCGATCCCGCGGAGATCCGCGCCTCCGGGGTGATTCACCCCCTCGGAATCATGCGCGGGGTCGTGCGCGGGGTGCGCGACTACGGCAACCGCATGGGGATTCCGACGGTGTGCGGCGCCATCCAGTTTGACCACGCCTACATCTACAATCCCCTGGTCTACTGTGGGACGGCCGGAGTGATCCCCATCCCCGACATCGAAAAATCGATCGAACCCGGCCTGACCATCGTCTCCGTGGGCGCCCGCACGGGCCGGGACGGACTGCACGGGGCCACGTTCTCCTCTGCTGCCCTCGACACGGACAGCCACGAGGAAGACCAGCAAGCCGTTCAGATCGGTAATCCGATCGAGGAGAAGAAAGCCGCCGATTTCATTCTCGAAGCCCGGCGCCGCGGACTGATCGAGTGCATCACGGACTGCGGGGCCGGTGGCTATTCCAGCGCCTGTGGCGAGATGCTGGAATCGGTGGGGGGGCGAATCTCGCTCGATGCGGTGCGCCTGAAAGAGGAGCGCATGGTGAGCTGGGAGATCTTCATTTCGGAAAGCCAGGAACGCATGGTCCTGGCGGTCAAGCCGGAGCATCTCCCGGAGCTCGAGGACCTCGCCGCCAGCGTCGAGACCGAGCTCACCGTCCTGGGCGAGGCCGACGGCTCGGGAATCCTTCGCGTCTCCCACCTCGGGGAGGAGGTTTGCCAGTTGGACGGCGCCAGGCTTCACGACGCCCCGGTCCGGCAGATGCGCTCGACCTGGAACACGCGCATCGGCGGAACCGCACCGGCCCTCGAGATAGCGGCGCCATTCGGCAATGCGCTCCAGGGTCTCCTCGCGGACTTCGCCATCGTCTCCCGGGAACCGGTGATTCGCGAATACGATCATGAAGTGCAGGGCAACACGGTGCAGAAACCCCTGGCCGGCGCCGCGGGCGACGCCCCCCAGGACGCCTCCGTGATCCGCATCGACGGCAGCCGGCGACTCCTCGCCCTGAGCCTCGCGCTTCTCCCGGAGTGGGGGAAATTCGATCCCTACGCCATGGGTGTCGCCTGTGTCGATGAATGCGTGCGTCAACTCGTGGCCGGGGGTTCCGATCCCGATCAGATCGCCATCCTGGACAATTTCTGCATGGGCAACCCCGACGATCCGGAGGAACTCGGAGCCCTCGTCGAGACGGTCAAGGGGATCGCCGCGGCGGCCGAGGCCTACGGGACCCCTTTTGTCTCGGGCAAGGACTCTTTCTACAACTACTTCCAGACCGATACGGGACCGGTATCCATCCCCGTCACCATCCTCATCAGCGGCATGGGTATCGTGGGAGACCGGGCCCACGTCACCCCCGCCTCGCTGCGCTATCCCGACTCTTCCCTCGCGATCGTCGGGTTCACCGGAAACGCTCTCGGCGGCAGCGTGATCGCACGTCGAAGCGGACTGGATCGTTCCCGGGTTCCCGCCACTTCCTTTCATCGAAACCTCGCCGTCTACCGGGCCCTGCACGATGCCATAACCTGTGGCTGGATCCGCGCAGCCCACGATGTCGGGGAGGGCGGCCTCGCCGTCGCCCTGGCCGAGATGGGATTCAGTGACCGGGCCGGACTGGAGATCACCCTGGACTCTCTGCCGGCGGAGGAAGCGTTGTCGCGGACCGCGATGCTCTTCGGGGAATCGACCGGTCGGCTGTTGCTCGAAATCGAAACCCGGCATCTTCACATGGTGGAAGCCCTCTTCGCCGGGCTGCCTTTCGCCCAGATCGGTCGGGCCACGCCGCTGCACCGGCAGCTGCTGGTCCGGCATCACGAGGAAACCCTGATCGACGAATCGATCGCCGAACTGAAAGCGCTATGGAAAAACGGCCTCGCGCCCTACTGCTGAAATTCCCCGGGACCAACTGCGACGCGGAGACAGCCCGAGCCCTGGAGGCGGCGGGCTTCGCGACCTCGATCGTCGCGGTCTCTCGTCTCGCTCCCGGCCTCCTCGAATCGGCCCGCGTCGTCGTCTTCTCCGGCGGTTTCAGCTATGGCGATTACGTGATGTCGGGCCGCTTCGCCAGCCTCATCACCCGCCGCAAACTCGGGGATTCTCTGGCGCAGTTCCGCGACCGCGGGGGATTCCTCCTCGGCATCTGCAACGGCTTCCAAATTCTCACCCAGCTCGGTCTCCTCCCCGAGGCCTCCCTGGTGGAAAATGGCAACGGCAAGTTCCTCTGCCGGTGGGTCACGCTGCGCAACCTGGCACCTTCCTCCCCATTTCTCCGCTACCTCCCCGAGGAGTTCGAGCTGCCCGTGGCCCACGCCGAGGGCCGCTTCGTCACCCGACTCCCCGCTGACGCCGACCGCTACCGGGAGAACGGGGTCGCCACCTTGGTCTATCGCGACGAGATCAACGGCAGTTTCGCCCGCATCGCAGGCACTCAGGACGATACCGGGCGCGTCTTCGGCCTGATGCCCCACCCCGAGCGCTTCCTCTATCGGGAGGACCACTATGATCCCGACTGGAAAAGCGACTCCGCCTGGGGCAGCGGTTTCCACCTGTTTCGATCCCTTCGCGATGCCGTCGGCGAGGGAAAGCTTGAATCCGTGGGGTGACGTCTCTACCTTGCCACGGTTCCCCAATCATCGCCCTTTCCACCCCACCCTCCACCCCGCCGCTCTTTCCATTGCATGAGTGAAGAATTCAGCTACAAGGCCGCCGGCGTCGATATCGCCGAAGCGGCCTCCCTGGTCGGCGACATCGGCGAAATCCGGAAAAGCACCGAAGGAACCCGCCGACTGATGCAGTCCTTCGGTCTTTTCGCCGCCGCCTACGACCTGAGCGCCTACCGCGAGCCGGTCATCGTGACGGGCTGCGACGGCGTGGGAACGAAGTTGAAACTGCTGCTGGAGCAGGATCTGCTCGAACACGCGGGGAAGGATCTCGTCGCCATGAACGTGAACGACATCCTGACCACCGGAGGCGATCCCCTGCTCTTTCTCGACTACATCGGGGTTTCCCGGATCGAGCGGGATCGAATCCGGCGCCTCATCGCGGGCATGTCGGCATACCTCGAATCGTGCGGCTGCATCCTCGCCGGGGGCGAAACCGCCGAAATGCCCGGGATGGTTCCCGAGGGCATGATCGAGCTGAGCGGATTTGCCGTAGGAGCGGCGGAGAAATCCGACCTCATCGATCCGGCCGCCGTGGCCATCGGGGACGCCCTGGTGGGCTATCCCTCGGATGGGTTTCACGCCAATGGCTGGAGCCTGATCCGCCGGGTGCTCGACACGCATCCCGGACTGCTCTCCGACGCGGAGGTCCGCGACTTACTGGCTCCCACCCGTCTCTATGGCGACGCCGTCGCCGGCCTCCGCAACGCCGGCATCCCCATCCGGGCGATGGCCCACATCACCGGCGGGGGTCTTCCCGAGAATCTGAGCCGCCTCCTGCCGGGCAAGGGCGCGCGCCTCTCCCTTCCCAGGTGGGATTTGGCCGGAGTGAGCAAAATCCTGCAGTTCATCGACGCCGCCGAGGCGATCCGCACCTTCAACATGGGCTGGGGCTGGGTTGCCATCGTCCCGCCGGACCGCGCCGGCGAGGCGGCGGCGCTTCTCGACGGGGGACGCATCCTCGGCTCGGTGACGGATTCCGGCTCCATCGACGTCGAAATCGTATCATGAGCGACGCCCTGCGACACGAATGCGGCCTGGCCTTCATCCGCCTGAAACGCGACCTCGGCTATTTCTACGAGCGATATGGCACCTGTCTCTGGCCCTTCCAGCGCCTCTATCTCCTCATGGAGAAACAGCACAACCGGGGTCAGGATGGCGTCGGGATCGGCTGCTGCAAACTCGACGTGCCCATCGGGTTGCCCTACCTCTTCCGCCAGCGCTCGGCTGAGCGCGATTCGCTGATCAAGGTGCTGGAAAGCCGGATCAGACGATTTCACAAGCTGGAACGTCGGGGCATCCTCGACCCGGGGTCAAAGGACTACCCCGAGATGGTAAAACGCCATTTCGATTTCGGGGGCGAAGTCCTCATCGGCCATCTCCGCTACGGCACCTCGGGAGATTTCGGCGAAGAAAGCTGCCACCCCTTCCATCGCCAGACGAACTGGCGCACCAAGAGCCTCATGCTCGCGGGCAATTTCAACATGACGAATGCCCGCGATCTGAACCACCATCTCATCGACCGCGGACAGCATCCCGTCTTCGCCACGGACACCCAGACCGTGCTGGAGGAGATCGGATACCATCTCGATCTCGCCCACGACGCCATCTACCGCCGGGAGCGGGACCGGGGCACGGACGGCAAGTTGATTCCCTCGATCATCTCCAAGGAAATCGACCTTGCCCGGATCTTCCGGGAGTGCGGACAGATCTGGGATGGGGGCTACACCATCGGCGGAGTGGTGGGCAACGGCGATGCTTTCGTGGTCCGCGATCCCAACGGGATTCGGCCCTGCCATTACTACGAGGACGACACCGTGATCGCCTTCGCCAGCGAGCGTGCTCCGCTGATGACCGTCTTCGGGTGTCCCGCAGAACGCGTCCACGAACTCGAACCGGGGCACGTCGCCGTGATCAAACACCGCACCGGCGGTCCGGAGTGCGAACTGACCATCGAGTCTTTCTGCGAGGATCGACCCGTCCGGCCCTGCGCCTTCGAGCGGATCTATTTCTCCCGGGCCAACGACCCGGATATCTACCGCGAGAGGCGCGCTCTGGGAGCGGCCCTCACCCCACAGATCCTCCGGTCCATCGGCGACGATTTCGACGACACGGTTTTCAGCTTCGTGCCCAACACCGCGGAGATCGCCTACCTCGGCATGATGCGTCGCCTGCGCGAGCGTCGGCGCGAGGAGGTTCGCGACAAGCTCATCGCCGCGCAGCAGCGGGGCGAGATCGACGAGGCTTTGATCGACGAACTCATCATGCGGAACTGGCCCCGGGAGGAGAAAATCGCCCACAAAGACGTCAAGCTGCGCACCTTCATCAGTCAGGAGAAAGGGCGCAACCAGATGGTGTCCCACGTCTACGACATCAGCTATGACGTGGTGCAGGAGGGCGACACCCTCGTGGTCATCGACGATTCCATCGTGCGGGGCACCACCCTGAGGAAGTCGATCCTGAAGATGCTGATCCGGACCAACCCGAGGAAAATCATCATCGCATCCACGGCTCCCCAGATCCGTTACCCCGACTGCTACGGCATCGACATGTCCGAGACGGGGAAATTCATCGCGTTTCAGGCGACCATGCGGTTGCTCACCCGGAGGAAGCGCCAATCCCACATCCTCGAAGTCTACCACCGCTGTCGGGAGGAGTTGGCCAAGGATGACCGGGACATGGTCAACGCCATGCGGGAGATCTACCAGCCCTTCACCGCGGAGGAAATCTCGGCGGAAATCAGCGAGATGGTCCGGCCGGATGACGTGGACTGGGATGGGGAGATTGAGGTGATCTACCAGACGATCGAGAACCTGCGCTCGGCGATACCGATCCACAACGGAGACTGGTACTTCACGGGGAACTACCCCACCCCCGGGGGGACGCGAGTAGCCAACCAGTCTTTTGTTTCCTACATCGACGGAGACAGCGAGCGTCCCTACGAACGCCTCTTCTGATGTCGCCCCCCGACCGTCTCGACGAAGCCTAGGCCAGTTCCTCCAGACACTGGTCCACGAAAATTCGGGACTCGTTGATCAGTTCGGATATCTCCTCCACCGTATCGAGAACGGGAACACCCCTGGGGGTGGGATGCATGAAAATCTCGGCGTAGCCGTCGAAATCGATCTCCTTCAGGGCCCGGACGATCATGGTGTAGTCCAGGGTCCCACGTCCCGGCAACTGCTGCAGTTCGAGCGACTTTTCCACCTTTTCCTTCGCCCCGATCCCATATTCCTGGAAATAGATAAAAGGCAGGTTGGCTTTGCCCAGCTCGAGCAGCAAAACGGGAATTTCCCGGATGTGATCCTTCAGGTGATGCGGGGCGAAAGCCATCCCCAGGGCCTCGTGCCGGTTCAACTCGGCGAAGCAGCGAATCGCGTCGGGGTGCTCGAAAATTTGACTGGAGTGGTTCTCCACCGCGATGACCAGGCCCCGCTCTCCGGCAGCGTCGGCATGGGGCTTTATTTTTTCGAGAAACTCGGCGACAGCCTGGCGCGCTTCGGCTCCGCTAAGCCCCCCGGGAGTCGTGGCCCCGCAGACCAGGACCTCGCCGCCGAATTGTTCGAGAACGGACATCTCGGCCTGCAGACCGAAGGGGCCGAGCGGATAACGACTCGAAACCAGCCATTTTGCCCCATTCGCGGCGAGCAATTCGGCGAAGGTTTCGTGTCCCATCTCATCGATCTCCTCGCGCTGGGTACCGTGAGGTTTGCCCCAGACGTCGAGCCCCTCGGCGGCGGTGTGCACGATTTCGGGAACAATCTCGCGGAGCGGATAATCGCCGTACATCGCCGATGCCAACACATAGCGAATCCGGAAGGACTCGGCCTCCGCCGCCGCCAGTAGAGGGTGCGCCGCCCAGGCGCCGCCAGCGGCGCCCACCAGGCCCTGCAGGATCTCTCTTCGATTCATCATGGGTCTATCTAACGTTCCCGGCCGCCGCATCCTCCGCCCCGACGACGCGCAGCATCTCCGGGTAACTGGAACCGGAACGCCGGATTTCGATCAGGTAATCGCTGCGCTTCTGCTCCTCGGAGAAGTCACCCCAGCGATTCAGATTCTCGGGAAACTGCAGCCGGGAGAAGACCTGCCGGATGATCCGCGTTCTTTCGACCCACATCGTGCCATAGCCGGAACCGCCATCACTGTTTTTCAGGTTGCTCGACCACACCTGAATCGAGCGGCCGTCCGAACTCGTCCCCAGATAGACCACGAGATGCCCGCGCTCGCCTTTGCCGATCTTGTCGTTCCAGAAGATTTTGAGAAAATCGCCCGGTTTTGCCTCCTCGAAGGACGTGAAATTCCGGCCCAATCCGAGCCGGTGAAAGAGAACCGCCGTGCCTGGTCCGTCGGCGTTCCAGTGACCGAAGAGCCCGATGCCGTCGAGTCTTCCGTGGATGACGTCCTCGCGACCGCCCACGTCGACCAGTTCCATGGCGACCCGCCGGTCGAGTTCTAGTTCGCCGGCATCCTGCAACCGCTCGAGCACTTCGAGAAAGAGGAGGTAGGTGGCGCTAGAGCAGAAACTCAGTGCGCCGGCCCTCTCCGGTTCCACCCGGAGCCGGCCGCGCAGGCCGGCGTTGAGTGCGTCGTCGAGCTGTCCCACGGTGTCATACAGTTCCTCGAATTCGCGGCCCGGTTGCGTGCGATCGTAGGAGGCATAGCTCCCCCCGGCGGGCATCGCCGCTATCGTTTCGACGATGAGCCGATTGTGATCCCGGGCGTCACCTGAAACCGCGAAAATACCCCAGAAAAGGCAGGCCAGAACAAGTTGTCTCTTTGTCCCCCTCGAAATGAATGGCTTGCTCTGATCCATCGCTTTATTTGTCCTCCGTCCCTCGCCGGATTCTCCCCCGGACGAGCGGGATTCGCGCCCCGATCACGAGGTGAGAAACCGACCCAGCAACCGCATCAGCGTCTCGATGCCCCAGTGGAATCCGGCCACCGGAATGCGTTCGTTATCGCCGTGGAACATCGACGCGAAATCGATCCCGGATTCGAGCTTCAGCGGATAGAAGCCGTAACAGGTCGTGCCCAACTTGGCGTAGTTTTGGCTGTCGGTAAATCCGGGTATCATCGCCGGGATCACGATACCATCCGGGTCGACCTGTGCCATCACTTCCTCGATGCTCCGATAGAGGGGCGTGTCGGTGGGAAAGATCACTCCCTCCGTCTGGCGCAGCACCCGAAGGGAAAAGACCTTGCCCTCCTTATCACCGATCACCTTCCGCACCTCTCGAATCAGGTCGTCGGCGGTCTGCCCCGGAATGAGCCGCCCGTCGATGTCGACCGAGGCCATATGGGGGAGCATGTTGATGGAATTCCCGGCATTGATCCGGGTGGGCGTCGCTGTGTTGCGCAGGATGGCCTCCACCGAGGCGCGCTGCGAGGGATCGGGGATCAATTTCAGGACGGAGGACCCTGCCGTCTTGTTGAACATCAGCTTCGACACCCGCTGCGCGGCCTTCGATTCGTGTTGGCTGAATCCCTCGATGAACCGCACCGCCGGCTCGGTGACGTGCCAGGGCAGCGTCGCTCTGGTCAGCCGGGTGATGGCCTCGGATACGAGCGAGAGACTGCTCTCCGAAACGGGCATGGAACTGTGCCTCGGAGCACTCCGGGCCGTGAGCCGGAGCCAGGCGATTCCTTTCTCCGCCACCTGGACCGGATAGAACCGATGCCCACCGCGGTGCACGGTGAACCCGCCCACCTCGTTGAGGGCGAATTCGGCTTCGCCGAGGAGGTCGGGACGGTTCTCCACCAGCCATCGGGAGCCCAGATCGGTGCCGGCTTCCTCGTCGGAAAGCGCCACAAAGATCACGTCCCGGTTGATCGGGGCCCGGTGCCGCTTGAGCAGAAGAATCGCCGTCAGGGCCATCACGGCGAAGCCTTTCATATCGATGGCGCCCCGCCCCCAGATACAGCCCTCCGCTTCCTCCCCGGAAAAGGGGGGATATTTCCAGTTCTCCGGGTCGGGAACCGGAACCACGTCGAGGTGGCAGCTGAGAATCAGCGGGGCCGCCGTGCGATTCTCCGGGGCGGCGGGTAGACGCGCCACGATGTTGAGCCTCTCGTTGTGCCCGCCCACGATGTTCGGCGTGATTCCCCCCGACTGCAGTTCCCAGACCAGAAGATCGAGCGCCTCCCGCTCGTTGCCCGGCGGGTTCGAGGTGTCCAGCCGGATGAGCGCCTGGAGCAGTTCCGTGGCCTTGCGCAGGTCGGCCTCGTTAGGCAGGCAAAGACGCTCCGCACTCAATTGCCTGTCCTTTTCGGGTGAAACGTTTGGCTCGGCCGGAGGACGATCAGCGAATCATGTTGAGGAGGTCCTTGAGCGGCTGAGAGCCCCGCGTCACCAAGGAATCCTTGTCGAACAACTCGATGGGATACTGCCCGATCTTCGGTTCCGAGTAGGTCAGTATAACCCTGCGGTCGGAGTCCATCACCTCCATCCGGGAAAGAAAAGGCGCCCCGTCCACCTCGTTCTCGTAGGCCATTTTCGAGGTGCGCAGGAGCGAGCCTGTCCGGGTGTAGAATTCGGCCTTCTTGCCCAGCCTGGTCTCCTTGGTCACCCAGTACTTGATGCGGTGATAGGTGTCCATGATGGAGTCGGCCCGTAGGGTGTAAACGATCGCGGGTTCCCCGTCCACATCACCCGGCGCAGCGGAAACGATGGTGTATCCGTCCACGAAACTGGTGGAAGCGATATCCCCGATGGCGGCGTCTCCGGTGAGTCGCTGACGCCGGTAGACTGCTACGGGACGGCTCAAACCCGGCTTCCAGAACCACATATCGCCCTTGGATGAGGCAATGTATTTCCGTCCCTGGGCGCTCTCCGGAGCGAGCACCTCGGCAAAGATCCGATTGTGTTGCGACACCGCCATGAAGGTGGCGCTCTTGGCTCCCTTGCCGCCGATATTCTCCACGTCGACCCGCCACTGCACGCCGCGGTCGCCGGTCATCACCCCGCGGTGCTTCTCCGCGTCGAGCAGGATGGGATCGGCCGCGGAGGAGGGTCCGACAATGAGGAGGGCGAGGGCGAGAACGAGGGGGAAGAGAGGCTTCATTGTGGTTTGAACGATTGAGGTGCTTTGCATTATCAGACGTGTCCAAGGGAGTCAACAATCCTTTGACGAGCGGCCCGCTTCGCCGGAGCAATCGCCGCCAAAGCAGTAAATATGACCAGGATGGTGGACGTAAGGACGAGATAGAGCGGCACGATGCGAATCTCCCAGACCACGGAACGGGCCGTGACCGGTGGTTCCCAGGTGGGGGCGAGAAGGTCGATGACGAAAGAAAAGAGACAGGTGATGCCCACCCCTGTGAGGGTGCCCATGATCCCGAGCAGGGCGCTCTCGATTCCGAAAAGCCTAACCACGCCCGGCTGTTTCAGCCCGATGGCGCGCAGGGTTCCAATCTCCCGGGTCCGCTCCACCACGGCCATCCCGATGGTGTTGAGCACCGACATGATCACGATGATCGTGATGATGGCGAAGACGAGGCCGAAGATGATGTCGAACATCTGCTTGGTCTTCCCGTAGAGCTTGGACACATCGTACCAGGGGAGAAAATCCCAGTCCCGGTCGGGGAAACGTTTCTTCAATGCCGCCAGGACCTCGTCCGTGTCGTCGTCCTCGCGCAGCAGGAGGCGCACGCTCGTCATCTTGTCCGTGTCGTAGAGACGCTGCGCCATCTCGAGAGGCATGTAGATGTAGAGGTTGTCCAGCGCCTGGGAGACGACGTCGATGACCTGGTAGATTTGGGCGTCCTCGGCATTCATCTGGCCGCTCAACGACTGGGAGATCAGAATGACATCGGCGCCGATCTCCATCTCCATGCGTTTCGCCATGCCGGGCGTGACCGCGATGGGGTTGGGATCCCCGTCGGTGATGGGACGGCCCTCGTAGGAGGTGCCATCGCGACTGCGCAGCGCTGTGGATCGATCGTGGATCCGATCCTTCTCCGAGGGCACCATGGCCTGGGCCATGAAATTGCCCGAGTTGCCCTCGTAGTCGATTTTGCCCGCCACCTCAAACATCCGAGCCGCCATCTCCACCCTGGGGTCTTCCTCGGCGAAGGCTTTGATTTCGAGGTATTCCTCGTTGGTGAGGAGGAATTCCTGCAAGTCCGGTCCCCCGTAGCCCCGACCGTCGCGTTTCCAGATCTGGATGTGTCCGTTGATCTGCTCGTAGATCTGGGCGTCCTGGATGCTGGCAAACATGTAGGACGCGAAGCCGCCGAAGATGTTGACGGCAGAGAGCCCCAGAGCGACCGCCGCGATCGTGGTGATCGACCGCCGCGAGTTGCGGGTCAGGTTCCGGAAGGCCAGGGAAATCCAGTTCACGGGAGACGGCAGTCAGTCAGACGGGCAGCCATTGTTAATGCCCCTTTCCCGGGCGCTCAAGGCTCTTTTCGTCACGGGAAGGGAAAAAACCGGACAGCGTTGGTCGATCCTCAGAAATCGAGGTCATCGTCCCGGGGAATCACGTTGAACACGAAAACCTGTTCGTCGAAGACGGCCTGATCAAAAAATTCCACGTCATCGTCGGCGTGATCCTCCCGCAGAATCTCGCCCTGTTCTTCGAGCTCCACCACCCGCCAGCCGGCCTCCTCGATCCAGGCTTGGGCGATGATGAGGGCATTCTTTCGGGTCTGATCTTTGATCCAGCACTCGATGTCGGCCCCGGCGAACATCTCGTCGTGATCGAATTCGGGGTCCTGCTCCGCGTAGATGTGGAGGTATTGCATGGGGATGCGCATCCAGTCCTCCCGGTCGATCTCGTTGAAGGAATACTCCAGGGTGAGCGAGAGCTCGATGAGGTCCCGCGCGAGTTCCCGGGCCTCCGCGGGCGAGAGATCGGCCGGTTTCCCCCCTTCGGTTTCCACGCGCAGCAGGCCCTCGCCAGTGGGAGCGCAGCGCACGGGGAACGAGTCCGGTTCTTCCTGCGGATTGGGTGGTTCGTTCTCCATGAGACGGGCATTATCGGGTGGGAAACGAAAATTTCCAGCCCCGCGTGCCTCTCACTGCACGTTCTGCACCTGTTCCCGGATTTTCTCCAACTCGGACTTGCTGTCTACCACCGCCTGGGAGATCCGGGCATGATTCGCCTTGCTCCCGATGGTGTTCAACTCGCGGTTGAGTTCCTGGCAGAGGAAATCGAGGGGCCTCCCCACGGGCTCCTCGCTTTCGAGGTACCGCCGAAACTGGCCGACGTGGCTCTCGATCCGGGTCAATTCCTCCGTGATGTCGCAACGCTCGGCGTAGAGGGCGATCTCGCGGAGCACCCGCTCATCCTTCAGATCAATCGCCAGACCGCAGTCCGTAAGCCGGCCAAACAGGGTCTCCCGGTATTGGGTGACCACCTCTCGGGCCAGCCCGCTGATCTCTGCCACCTGCCGCTCGATGGCGTCGAGACGCCGCTCCATATCCGACCGCAGGTGTTTTCCCTCCTCTCTCTGCATCTGCTCCAGCCGCCCCAGCGCTGTGTCCAGAGCGGAGAGCACCTCGCCGCCAATCTCCCCGGCGGACAACTCGACTTCCTCAAGCCGGAAAACTCCCGGCGCACGAATGAAATCGCCCGCGTCCAATCGGGTCTCCAGTCCCTGCGCCGCCGCCAGTTCCCTCGCGTATTCCGCATACTGCCGAGCCAGTTCCCGGTCCAACACGAGGACCTGAGTTCGCCCGCTCCGGTCCTCGACGCAGACCCGCGCATTGATGCGCCCCCGGGAAATGCGACGGCTGATCCGGTCTCGTATCTCCGGTTCCACACTGGAGAGCGACTGGGGCAGAGAGGTGGCGATGTCGCGTTGTTTCCGGTTTACCCCGGTGAGCTCGACGGTCACGGTCCAGCGGACCGATGCCGCCTCACCGGAACCGAAGCCGGTCATGCTTCGCATTGTCGTGATGAGCAACAGACGGGGGGAAAGGAGGACCCGTTCGGCGCCGGAATCGCCCCCCGAGCGATTCCGGCGCCGTGTGCGGTCAAACTCAGTCCGCCGCAGCGGTCTGCACGTTTTTCAGGGCTTCGACAAAGTCGTCCAGCACCTCGGCCGGAATCATGATCGTGTCCCTGCGTCCCCGAACGTCCTCGGTGATTTTCACAAACCTCCCCCGGTCGTTCTCCTTCAGGTCGAGAAAGAAAATTTTGCGGTCGGCAAAGACTTTCTCGGTGTGGATCGGCTCGCTGTCCGACCTCTTGCGTTCCTCTCGATATCCAATCATTTCGTTGTTTCTCTTTCCCCTGTTCGATGCGCCGGGCCCGGGTGGTGCGGACCGGTCACAGTGGCAATGACGGGAGCCAGCAAAGGCTGTCTAGCGTAATCGCGCAACAGACCCCAATAGCGCATACGCGGTCTCACGGCAATGGATTTTCCCGTTTCACCGCGGCGAACCGCGTCTCTTTGCCGAATCTCAAATTCGCATTACTTTCGCCGCTACCAAAATCCCCTCCGACCCGACATTCAGATGCGCCCATGATTCTCAATACCGCTTTCAAAAAGCTGTTCCGGATTCGCGAGGAAGCCGCCCGGGCCCGTCCCGGCGCCGACGAGGGCTTCGATCCTTTCGAGAAGCCTTTCCTCGATCATCTCGAGGACCTCCGGCACACCCTCATGAAGATGGGCGGCACGCTTTTCATCATCACCATCCTCTGCTTCGCCTTCCACAAGCAGATTTTCGTTTTCCTCCAGCTCCCGGCGAAGATCACCACCCTCGAAGACGGCGCTCCACTCTGGGAGCGGATCGAATTCATCGTCCTGAAGCCGCCGGAGGTTCTTATCCTGATGATCAAGGTGTCGTTTTTCACCGCGATCGTCCTGGCCATGCCCCTGCTCATCTATTTCGGCTTCCAGTTTATCCTCCCGGGCCTGCGCCAGGTGGAAAAGCGGTTCATTATTCCTGGCGCCGGAGTCGGTTTCCTGCTCTTTCTCCTCGGAGCGTCATTCGCCTTCTTTCTCGCCTCACCGATAGCCCTCAAATTCTTTTTCGTGTTCCAGAACGAGCGCATCGGCGAACTCGACCCGGCGGGGCGCGCCCTGCAGAGGCCGATCGCTGAGATGCCGCTTCTCGGGGTCGGAGGCAACCGCATCCCTCCGGCGGGAGAACCCCTGGAGGAGAAGGGCGAACCCTCGGCCAACCGCGATGCCCCCCCGGAACTCGCCGGCGCCGCCGCGCTCTCTCCGGATATGAAGGAGGCGATCCGCGGTTACATGATTCAACTGCTGGCCGTGCAGGAGGGCCGAAACTTCGTGCTGCGCTACGACAGCATCAGGGACAAGATCGTTCTGGCCCACAGCAAGGGAGCCATGGTCACCTACCAGATCGGCGAATACTTCTCCTTCATCACCCGGCTCACCCTCGTCTTCGGCCTGAGTTTCCAGTTGCCCGTGATCGTGACCATCCTGGTCAAGCTGGAGTTGCTCACCGCCCGCGTCATGCGGGCCACCCGGACGTACGCGTGGGTCATCATCATGGTCGCCGCGGCCATTCTTACTCCCCCCGACATCATGACGCTGGCTCTTCTCGCCGGCCCCATGATCATCCTCTACGAGATCTGTGTCTTCATCGCTTCGGTCCTGGAAAAGCGTCGCGAGAAACGGGAACTCGCCGAGGAAAAGAAACGGCGCTCGCGCATGGAGGCGCTCTACAGCAAACCGCCCGACGACCTCTCGGAGGAGGAGAAGGAGGAGATGCATCGCCACGAGATCGAACAATACGAGAAGGAACACGCGCATCTCTACGAGGACGACTCGCATCACGACGAGACGGATCCCCACCGCATCGCCTACGACCCCCACGATCCCCATCACGGCATGAACGATGCCGACCACGATCCCAGTTGGCACGATGACCATCACTACTGGCACGACGGCGACGACGACATCGATCCCCAACACGGCACCGATCCCGACGACCCCGCTCGAGATTGGCCCGACGGCGAAGACGGCAGCGTTGGGGCCGATGCATCGGGAGCGGAGGAACCTCCCCTGGACCCGGACGACGAGTGCTGCGAGCCGGATGGACCGGTGGTCGATCTGAACCATGCCACCATCGAGGAGATCATGGACCTCCCGGGCGTGGACGAGGAGCTGGCCCAACTCATCATCGATCACCGCCCCTACGAGACATTCGACGACGTCGAATCGCTTCCCGAGGTGGGTCCCGAGCGCTTGAGTCAGTGGATTGAACGGCTCATGCTCGGTTGATCCGGGCAAACCGCTGCGATGAGAGCATTGCGGTCGGTTCTTCTCCTCCTCTGCCTCTGCCCCCTCGCTTCCGGCGGGGAGGCGGATGCAACCCCTCCCCATGTCCTTTTCATCGTCGCCGACGACTGGTCGTGGCCGCACGCGGGCGGTTCTCGGGGACCGGACCGCGCGGACTCCCAATTTCGACCGGATCGCCCGGGAGGGCGTTCTCTGCGAGCATGCCTTTGCGCCCGCGCCATCGTGCACCGCTTCGCGCCACGCCCTGCCCACGGGCCAGGATCCCTGGAGACTCGGGGGGGCCTTCCATCTGGGCGGGTCCCTCGCCGCCGACGTGCCCACCTTTCCCGCCCTGCTCGCCGGGGCCGGATACGAGACCGGCTACTGCCGAAAGGGTGTCGCCCCCAGTCGGCACGAGCACCTCGGCCTCGATCCCCTGGGCCCCGAGCACGTCTCGTTCGAGGAGTTTCTCGAGCAGCGGGATACCGATCGCCGATTTTTCTTCTGGTATGGTGCCGGAGAACCGCACCGCCCCTACCGACCCGGCGAAGGTGAGGCGGCCGGCATCGATCCGAAATCGCTCGTGGTTCCCCCTTTCCTTCCGGACAACGCGGTGGTGCGCGGGGATCTCGCCGATTACTACCACCGGGTCGAACGGATGGACGCCCTCGCCGGCGAGTTGATGAGAAGGCTGGAACGAAGGGGCCTGCTCGAGCAGACCCTCGTCGTGAGGACGAGCGACAACGGGATGCCTTTTCCCCGGGCCAAGGCCACTCTTTACGATTCGGGGACCCGGGTGCCTCTGGCCATCTGCTGGGGACAACGCGTCCGGGGCGACCGGCGCCTCGCTGATTTCATCAGCCTGACCGATCTCGCTCCGACGGTGCTGGAGGCCTGCGGGCTGCCGGTGCCTGAGGAAATGGCTGGACGCAGCCTGCTCCCCGCCCTGCTCTCGGCAAAGGATGGCTGGTTCGATTCCTCCCGCGACCACGTCGTCACCGGTCTGGAGCGCCATGTCCATCTCCATCCGTCCCGGGCGATCCGCACGAGAGATCACCTCTATCTCCGCCGTTTCGCCCCCGAGAGTTGGTCCGGGACGCGGATTGCCCGGCCCGGACCGGCGTTTGATTTCGGGGAAACCCCGTGGCCGACCTCGGGGGAGGCGTTTTCCCACAACATCGATCCGGGACCCTCCAAGCAGTGGATGAGGCAGAACTCCTCGAAGGCCGACCGGCAGGCTTTCGGTCCGTGGCCGGCGGAGGAACTCTTCGACCTGCGCGAGGACCCCGAACAGCGGAGCAACCTGCTCGATGCAGCGGACCCGGATTCGGAGCTTTTCGAAACGCGGCGCCTCCTCTCCGACCGTCTCACCCGTCGGCTGCGAACCGGCGGCGATCCCCGCTTCGCTCAGCCCGGGCGGGCCACCTTAGCCCGAATATTTCATCAAAAAAATCGCGTGGTTGTTAAAAGTCATCACACTACACGACAAAAATGGACTTGAATTTCGGCTCTCCGAACCATCGCCAC
>CAZLUZ010000007.1:27640-47783 GCA_964562825.1 uncultured Akkermansia sp. | reverse complement strand
GATACCGCACCCGATTCGGAGGAGCCGGAAATGACCGAGCCCGAGGCCCCCGAAGCCGACTCCACCAGCGAGCCCGCGCCGCCCGAATCGCTGACTCCTGCACCCGCCATTCCCCCCGCGCCAACACCCGCACCCGATCCGGAGGAGCCGGTGACGACGGGAGAATCCGCCGCCAGCTCGCAGGGCCTGGACCCTGTGGTCTGGGAGGTCGCCGAGCCGCCGGCCGCCGAGTCGAAGCCCAGCTCCGCTTCGGGCGACGCCGTTTCTGAAGCCCAGTGGGTCGAGGAAGAAACGGCGACTTCCCTCGATGCCGATTCTTCAGCCGAAGAGACGGTGCCGGCCACCCCCGAATCCGCGGAGCCGGAGGAAGATTCCATGATGTTTCAGGACGTGACGGCACCGGGGCCTCCCACACCCGGACCGACCACCGCACCCCCGGATACCGCGACGGATCCGGCCGATGCTCCGGGAGTCCCTCTCGCCGTGCCTCCGCCGGTTGTTCCATCCCCACCGGCACCACCCGAAAGTCCCGCCCCCGAAGCACCGCCGACGGGTGAAACGGAGGTTCCGGGCACGGATACCCAGCCCATCCCTCCCACTCTGCGGCCGGACGGCTCCGGGAACCCCTGAGGGCTTCGCCCCCCCGGAGATGCTCTGCCGTGCCGGCCTCCGTCGGCACGGCCTGCAACGGGTCGAACGCCAGCCTGACGGCGCTTTCTCCCCAGGCCGACCGTCCCTGCGACCGGAATCGCGGTCCGGGGATTGCCCCTTTTCCGCTTTCTTTCATTGCCGGTGTCTCGCGGGATGTGTTAAGCAGGACCAAATCTGGCCATGCCATGAGAGTTTTCGCCTTTCTCACCCTCTTCATTCTGTTCTCCGGAACCGGGCACCGTGCCCTGGCCGATGATCGCCCGCCAAACTTCATCTTCATCCTGGTGGATGATCAAGGTTACTACGACCTGGGCTGCTACGGTGCCAGTGAGGTCAAAACGCCCCGGATCGATGCCATGGCCGCCGAGGGGATTCGTTTCACCGACTATTACGCGGCGGCACCCATTTGCAGCCCGTCGCGGGCCGGCATCCTGACCGGTTGTTATCCCCGCCGGGTGGGTAACCACGTCTGGGTCCATCGTCCCGATTCCTCTTCCGGGATCCATCCCGATGAACTCACCCTCGCCGAACTTCTGGGAGAGAACGGCTACGCTACGGCCTGCATCGGCAAATGGCACCTCGGGTTCCACGAGCCCTTTCTGCCCCGCAATCAGGGTTTTGATCACTACTTCGGTCTCCTCCACAATCTCGACGGATTCGAGGTCACCCACTACGAGGAAGAGGGCGGCGTGCCGCTGCTTCGCAATGGAGAAGTGGTCAAGCGTCCCGTCGATCCCGCGGAGTTGACGGAGCGCTACACCGACGAGGCCATCGACTTCGTGGAAAAAAATCGGGAGAGACCCTTCTTCCTCTACCTCGCCCACACCATGCTGCACACCCCGCTCGGTGCCAGTGAGGCATTTCAGGGCAGTTCGGAGTGGGGCCTCTATGGCGACGCGATCCAGGAACTGGACCACCACGTGGGACGCCTCCTCGATACACTGGGCAGATTGAACATCGAAGACGACACGATTGTGGTGTATGCCTCGGACAACGGTCGCGGACCGGGACGATCTCCGGAGCAGAAAATTCAGGGCCGCAAACTGACTACCTTCGAGGGAGGGATTCGGGTGCCCGCGATCGCCTGGGGGCCCGGACGGGGCCTCCAGACAGAAACGGTGTCTGCGGCCGTGGTCCGAGCCATGGATTGGTATCCGACCTTCGCCACCTTCGCGGGGATTCCTCTTCCCGATGACCTCATCATCGATGGGCGCGACCTCAGCCCTCTGCTCAAGGGGGAAACCTCATTCGTGCCCGCGCCGGGGGCGAAAAAATCGTTGAATGCGGAGGTGCCCCTGCGGCGACGCTGGAACCCGCCGGCAGAATGGGAGGAGACCGTCGCCCGGCACGAATACAACGACGCCTTTTTCTATCACGGCAGCCAGGGGGCATTGGCTGCGGTGCGATGGCGCAACTGGAAGCTCCACCTGAATCCCGCCCTGACGCTGTATGACCTGGTCGAAGATCCCAGGGAAGAGACCCCGGTCCGCAACGGACCTATCTTGCGGAAACTGAGGGGCATGGCGGTGCTCTTCCAGGAGGAGATGCGGCTCGACAATCGTCCCGCGGGAGAGGCCCCGCCCCCGACCGACGGACGGACCCGGTTATCCCGTGATCTCCTGTCGAAGCTCAATGAAAAATCCGGGGTCACCTATGCCCGCTACGGCGATCGGACCCTGGAGATGGATATCTATCGACCCCGCGATGCCTGGGGTGACCTACCTGCCGTCGTCTGTATTCATGGAGGAGGTTGGGCGAAGGGGGACCGGACGAGTCACGCCAACCTGGCCCAGGCCCTGGCCGCACGGGGCTATGTCGCAGCCACCATATCCTATCGGCTCAGCGGCGAGGCACCTTTCCCCGCGGCGATCCACGATTGCAAGGCGGCGGTACGATTCCTCCGGTCCCGATCCGCCGAACTCGGGATCGATGCGGACCGGATCGGTGCCATCGGACTGTCCGCCGGGGGGCATCTCACCGCTCTGCTCGCCACCAGCGGTGGAGTCAACGAACTCGAGGGAGACGGCGGTAACGAGGGATTCGACAGCTCCATCCAGGCTGCCGTTCCCATGGGAGCCCAAACGCATCTCCTGTCACAGCGCACCAGGGAAATCTCGGCAATGGAAGACAGAGGCCGGATCTGGCGCCAATTCCTCGGCGGCTCGCAGGAAGACAGGCCCGCGACCTATCGTCTCGCCTCCCCCATGGAACACCTCGACGAGGGAGATCCCCCCTGCTGGTTCGTCACCGGCGAAAACGACGACGCCAGCACTCACGCCGATGAATTTCGCGAACAGATGGAGGAACTCGGCCTTTCCACGGGCATCACGGTCATTCCCGACGCCCCGCACGCCTTCTTTCGCCAGCAGGCCTGGTTCGATTCCATGATCGAGGCGGCAGATGCCTTTTTTCGGAACCACCTCGATTGACCCGAATGCGGTAACCCGCCAATCACCACGCAGAACATCGTTGGCGGTTGCTTTTTCCCGTGAGCGAGTCTTCTGTCCCTCTCGGGGCAGCGGACGGTCATCCCGGACCATCGTCAGGTCGCGAGCCCGACGATCGCATCGATGAAAGGTCATCCCCATGCCCATCTCTGGGAGAGTAGCCGGCTGTTTGGAAGGGAGGCCCTCCAGAACCCTCAGCCTATCTACGAAGATCTGCGGCAATCGGACCCGGTCTTCTGGGACGATGGCATGAATGCCTGGATTCTGACGGGCTATGACGAGGTGGCCTTTGCCCTGTCCGCACCCCAATTCTCGTGCCACCATATCGACTTGGCACGGGCATCGGTTTCGACCGAGGAGTTCCACCCGCTCTTCGATCTGCTGGAAAGCCAGGTATCGGAAATGGACGCGCCGCGGCACGAGCCCACCCGCAGACTGCTCCAGATGGCGCTTGCCGAGTCCAATGAGGAAGATTGGGAACCGCTGATCCGGCGCACCCTCGATGCTCTGCTGACTCCGGCGATGGAGAAGGGCAGCTGCGAGATCCTGTCGGAGATAGCCTTTCCCCTGCCCCGCACCGTCATTCTCGACATCGCCGGCATCGCGCCGGCAGACCGAGAGCAGGTATCGATCTGGTGCGACGATTTCTCGGCGGTGACCCGAAATCCCCTGTCCGGCATCACGGAACACGAACTGCGGGAGTGCCTCATCAGCATCACGAGCTTCAGGGACTACCTGCAGGAGAGAACGGTTGCCGGCAATTCCTCGGGCCGCCGCGGCTTCATCGACACGCTGATCCAGGCCGAAGCCGACGGCACCCGCCTCAGCCTCGACGAAGTCGCCGCCAACGCCCTGCTCCTGCTCACCGCGGGTAACGAGACGACAGCATCGCTCATCGGAAACGCCATCGCCGCTCTCTGGCGGCATCCCGATCAACTGGCAATGCTGCGCGAGGATCCCTCTCTGATCCCCGCTGCGGTGGAAGAGGTGATGCGCTATGACGGCCCGGTTCCCTTCGTCACCCGAATCGTCGCGGAGGACGTGATCGTCTGTGACACCTTTCTGACTCGCGGCGACGTGGTCTTCGCCATGCTGGGCGCGGCCAATAGCGATCCGGGTCACTTCGGGGAAGCGGATCGCTTCGATGTGAAACGGAAACCCAACGACCATCTCGGCTTCGGGTCCGGTCCCCACCGCTGTCCCGGGGCCCAATTGGCCCGACAGGAAGTCTGCCTCACTCTGGAGGAGGTCCTATCCAAGCTGGGGGGCTTCGAACTCCATCCCGGCGTGCCGCTCAGGCGAAAAGCCGGCCCCCATCTTCGCTGCTTCGAACAGGTGATTATCCGACGAAGGTCGCAGGATTAGGATATCGCGCCGGTCACGCCATCTCCATCTCGTCCCAGAGCATCATCATCTCGAAATCGCCCAGATCTTCCTCGAACTCCGCCTTCTTCATCCACTCGGATGCCGATTCGCTGGCCCGAACCAGCCGGCGAGCCAGAACTTTCGAGATCTCCTGGTGGAGCAGCGGGTTGGACGACAGGGCCTCGGCGGCGTCTTCCAATACGAAGAAAGAGCTATCTTTCAAGGCGATCGCACTCGCGGAGTGTCCGCAATCCAGGAGCACCGCGATCTCACCCAGCATGGCGCCGGGTGCCGAAATCGTCGTGATGGCCGATCCTTCTTTCTGGACCTCGACGGACCCTTCCCGAAGAAAGAGAATCTCACCGTCTTTCTCGCCTTCCTTCAGGACGAAATCGCCCCGGGAATAGGAGCGGAGCGGAAGATCGGAACAATGCTCGAGTAGCCTCGACATGGCGTAACCTTGAACCAGCTCTGGCCGGTGGGAAAGCGCAAATTCGCGGCCGAATAGCCCAATCGCGTCGCAAAAGCGGGGGGCCGCGGTGCGGGGTTGCGGTACCATCGCCCGCCCCTCACGGCTTCAGGCGATCCGGGAATAACTCAGTCCGTGCTGGGGAGATTTCTGCAGGATGCTGGCCGGAATGGCCGCGAGATCCTGAAGGGGACTGGTGCGATCGTAGCGCGCCAGAAGTCCGGTCGCCTTTTCCTTCAACTCGTTCCACCTCGGCACCTCGGCGCGGGGAGCGCCGCGGACGTGCCGGAGAAAGCTGAGCCACTCGATGAAAGCCCGCTCCACGTCTCCCGGCCCGAACTCGACCAATTCCCGCCGGACAAAAAGCAGGTGAGACTTGCCCTCCAACCACAGCTTGACCACCTCCGCCGCGCCTTCCCCGTAGGAGACGGGCAATCCCAGCCGCAGATATCCGGAAAAGTCCACCGCTCCATAGGCCTGGCGGCAGGCTGCGGCCAGTCGATCGGAATCGCACTCAAACGCGGGGTCGTTCACCTCGAACCGGTATCCCGCGCGAAGGTTGACGAAATGGTAGATCATCTCGTCGACCGGATAACTCGAATCCTCCAGGGCGGCAGCTACGGCCAGACCCTCGCCGTGTTGAAAGAACCCGCAGATGACTCCCCGGCGGGTGGGCACCCCCATCTCGTCGATCAAACCCAGCTTGCGCCAGGCGTGCGCAGGCGTGCCGACCGCGGGGGAGAAGGTTTGGCCGGTCGTCCGGTCGGTGTAGTGCGTCTCGGACCGAATCTCCCGCGAGCGCAACTCGGGTTCGACCAACCAGTGCCCCGACTCATCCCGGTACGCGTCAACTTCCGCCAGGGAAAAATGTCCTTCCAGAAGCAGCAGATCACCTCGTTCCCGGAAGGCATGGATTCGAGCGGGAACAATCAGCGGCTCCAGATCCGTCGCGAGCAAGTCCTCCGCCTCTGCCCGAGTAAGTTCTGCCGCCCGCCCCTGGAGCCGAAACTTTTTCTGGAGAAAGCGGGTCAGACGAAAGGTATCCCCTTCGCCAACCCGATGCCCCAGCATCATCTCCAGGCCAAATCGTTTTTCCGAACTCGTCCTGGGATCGATCCGGGTCATGCGACAACGGGGCGGAATCATGGCCCCTACCAGCCGACCCGAAGCCTCCGCCGGAAGCAGACCTCGCCGGCTTCGAACATACGCCTCCCCCATCGGACAGCGACCGTGGCGGCCGGACTCGTAAGCCTCCCAACCGCCGGCGGAGTTTCGCACCTCTTTCCGCACGGGTTTCAGACCGAAGAGTGCCTCCCCCTCGACCGGGCCGCTCCCGACGGATTGGGTGCGGAATCCCAGAGCGATGCGCTGCTCACTGAAGAGGCGGTCGCACAACTCCCTGGCCCGCGCAAACGGGTCGTCCCCGCGATCCGCCGCCAGTTTCATCCGCCGCAGCAGGGTCGGCCAGTCGATCTCGCTGGTTCGCCTCAGGTCGAGCGGATGGGCATCGCCCAATCGCGGGCTCCGATTGCCGAAAACCACATACCCCACTTTGTCCAGACCTCGACGGCCGGCCCGGCCGAACATCTGGAGAAGCTCGTCGGGGCCAACCTCGCGCTCGAACGGACCGTCCTGGTAGGTGCGATCCGAGACGAAAACGGAACGAACCGAGAAATTGATCCCGGCGGCAAGCCCCATCGTCGCCACCACCACCCGCAGTTGGCCGGCCTTGGCCAGGGGTTCGATGATGGCGGCCCGCTGAGCGAAGCTGATGCCGCTGTGGTGCACCGCGACCCGCTTTCGGAGAAGCTTTTCCAGGTCTTTCCCGCAGACCTGGCGCAAAGAGTCGTCCTCGAAGCAGATCGGCTGATCCTCGGGCAGGGATTCGGCGATTTTCTGCGCGATTTTCTCCGCGGATCGCCGGTGGGGAGCAAACACGAGGAGCGGGCCATAATGCGAAAGCAACACCCCGAGCGCCAGCCGTTGCCAGAAATTCTTGACCCGATCCGGCGCCCGGCGGGGCAGCGCATCGAAGGGAACCTCATCGAGCGGAACGGGGCGATCCGGTGTCTGGATGACCTTCGCATCGCGTCCGATCCGATGGAACCACTCCGCCACCTTGGCCGGGTTGCGCACGCTGCCACTGAGGAGGAGAAGCTGCGTCTCCGGCGGCGCCAGAGCCACCGACAACTCGTAGTGCAACCCTCTCTGCCGGTCCCCGATCATCTGGTATTCGTCGATGACGAGCAACCGTGGACCCGCGCCGGAGATGAGCCGTTCTCGCTGGGTCTCCAGGGTCGCCACCAAAACCGGGGCATCGAGATTCTCTGCAATGTCTCCGGTGGCGATGCCGACATCCCAACCTCGATTTCGCCACTCTCGCCACTTGTCGTTGGCCAGCGCGCGGGTCGGCACCGTAAAGACGGCCTGCTCCCCCGGACCCAGTCTCTTGCCCGACTCGATCAGATTCTCGAAGATGAAGGTTTTGCCCGCACCGGTGGGAGCGGAGACGATCACGTCGCGGCCCTCGGCGAGAGCCCGGATTGCCTCCTGTTGCCAGAGATCGGGGATGGCCAGGCGGACCGTCAAGCCTTCCAGGGCGTCTGAAAAACTCCCTTGCATCGTCTCTGCCCCCCGTAAAAAACCGGTGCCTTCAGGGGGAAAAAGGCACCCTGTCCGGGATGGACCCGGCTGGAGATTCGAACAATAACTCCGGTCAACCTCAGCGGGAACCCGCGGAGATCGGTGCCAGACTATCGCGGCGACTCGGCTCCGTGCCGGAGATGTTCACGGGCTGTCCCGTATCGTTGATCGCGATGAAATCCTGCATCACCCGGATGGTTTCCCGCTCATAGGGGTCGAGCAGATGGGGATATTCCAGGGCTTTCTCCTCCGAATCCACGTCCTCGTCGTCACCTCGAGACATGCCGCTCAGTTCCTCGTCGGTGATCTTGGATTTCAAAACCAGTTCGGCATCGGCAAAATTATCCTGAGTGATGGTAAACACCCGAAAAAGGTCCTTTTCCTCCTCCCGCATCCGGGCGAAGCGGGCGATCTGCTCCGCTTTACGGGCCTCAGACAGCGCCTTGTTCCGCGCCCTCTCCGCTTCGCGAACCTGTTTGTTCAAGGAAACCTGGTTGCGTTCCAGCCGCTTTTTCTCTTCGGCGATATCCTCCATGATGTAGCGAAAGTCCGGGTTCGAAGCCACACGAGGCTCCATGGATCGGCGCAGTTCTTCCACGGGCAGTCCGCTCTCGGAGAAGAGATTGTAGGACGCCCGGGGGATGGGATCGACCCTGAGGGGATTGCTTAGGGACGACTCGCCAAAATCATCGGCGTCGTAGATCGAGGGCAGCTGGAGATCCGGGACGACACCCTTCAGCTGGGTGGAATCTCCGTTGATTCGGAAAAAGGTCTGGATGGTCAGTTTCAGGGCACCCTTTTCCTCGGAATCCCGATTGAACAGGTTGAAGCGCCCTCCAAAAACCGGACGCAGCTGCTGGACGGTTCCCTTGCCGAAAGTCGATTTCTCCCCAATGACAATGGCTCGGTTGTAGTCCTGCAGCGCAGCGGCGAAAATCTCCGAGGCCGAAGCACTGGCCCGGTTGGTCAGGACCACCAGCGGTCCGTTGTAGGCTGGCTTCGTGTTTCGAGAAACCTTCTGACTCCGCAGCCCCCTCCAGTTCTGCGCCTGCACTACCGGGCCCTTGGGAATGAACAGGCCGGTCATGTTGACCGCCTCCTCCAGGGAACCACCCCCGTTGTCCCGCAAATCGATGACGAGCCCCTCGATACCCTCGATACGCAATCGGGTCAGGAGACGCCTGACATCCGCAGTCGTGGACGTCTCGCCACCCTCCATGTCGCTGTAAAAGGAGGACAACCGAATCCAGCCGATCTTCTGAATATTACCTTCCGGATCCTTTGTGGTGATGAGATCGGCCATCGCCAAGCTGTCCTTCAGGTCCACCTTGTCGCGAGGGATCCGGATCAACTTCGCCTCCGACGGGTCCGAGGCCTTTGCCGGAAGCACTTTCAGTGTCACGGTAGTGCCGATCTCGCCCCGGATGAGGTCCACCGTGTCGCTGAGCTTCTTACCGATAACATCGACGATCTCTCCGTCGCCCTGGCCGACACCGAGAATCTTGTCCTGAAAGCCCAACTCCCCCTGTTTCGCCGCAGGCCCACCGGTCACGATCCCCTCAACGGTGGGGATCTTGTCCTCGTCGAGAGTCAGCATCGCCCCGATCCCCTTGAGACTTTTGTTCATGCCGATTTTGAAATTGTCGTACTGTTTGCGGCTGTAATACTCCGAGTGAGGATCGTAAGCGCGCGCGATCGCCTTGATAAAGAGGGTGGCGACATCCTCGGTATCGTTGTCCAGCACCTCCTTGAGGAAATCGCGGTAGCGGGTGATCAGCTTTTCCTCCGGTTCCTGCCTTTCGATGCCCAACCCCTCGATGCCATCCTTGTCCATCGCCTTCGACACCAGCTCCTCTCGGAGAAGCTCTGCTTCGATGAGGTTCCTCCAGAGTTGATATTCTTCCTCGTCGTTTTTCGGCCAGGGCGCATCCTGCCGGGTGATCCGCACGGTGCGATTCGAGTCGAAGGTGAACTTCTCCTCCCTCAAAACCTCCTCGGCGAACTCGACCCGCTCGCGGACCCGGTCGATGTAGACCCCGTAGATCTCACTCGCAGCTGGAATCCCCTGCCGCTTCAGATCGTCGTCGATCGTCGTGCGAAATTTGCGGTCGAACTCGTCGATATCCTGCTGGGTGAAATAAACCCTCCTGAAATCCAGCAACTCGAGGTAGGCGTCGAGAACCTTCGAGGACATCTTGTCGTCGAAAGTGGCCCGCGTGTAGTGTTCGGACTCGAGAATGCTGGCCACGCGATACGCGATATCTCCATACTTCGTTTGCGCGGATGCCGGGAACGAACAGGAACAAAGGCTGACGACGAGGGGAGAAACGAGAGCCAACCGGCTGGTGAAAATTTTAAAAAACATGAAGGAATTTGTGTTGATGTCTCGGTGGCCTGCTCTCAGGTGGTTAAAAATTAACCAAATCTGTCTAAAACGTTACACGGTTTTGACGGCTGTTAAAGCCATTTTCTTATGCCGTCTTTGAGGGGATTCGTTGATTCTGCGGAGCCATTCGGTTACTGACGAGAGATGTCGGATGGGCCTTTCAATCAGGAAACCACCTCGTTCCGTTTATGGGATACGGCGGGATTCAAGGTGACGGTTTTCGTTGCCGGCGCAATCGTTCTGGGAGCCATCCTGGCGCCTCCGCTTTTTTGGGGGGGCAAGCACGTGGTGGAGCAGGGCTGGATCCGCGAAGTGCCCTTGTTGGAGAAACTGCACGGATCGATGGATCGGGCCCAGTTTTCGCGGTATTTCAACCGCGCCCTCGTCCTGTCCGCGCTGCTGCTCCTCTTCCCCACACTGCGTTGGTTGAATCCCGGGGGAGGAGAGCGTCGGCCGCTTCGCGAGCGGCTCCAACTCGTGGAGAACCCGCGTTGGGCCGTCGATCTGGGGTTCGGCTTCGTCCTCGCCGCGATTCCCCTGCTCCTGCTGGGATGGGCCTACGTTCAACTGGGTTGGTATCAGTCCAGGGAGGCAAACAAAGCTCTCGGGGCCATCCTCATCAGCGCACTCGGAACGGCTTTCGCCGTCTCTTTCCTAGAAGAATTCGTCTTTCGGGGCGCTCTCACCGCGATTTTTTCCCGCATCCTTCGGCCCTGGCCTCTGCTTCTCTCCGTGGCCGTTTTTTTCGCTGCGGTCCATTTCCTCAAACCACCGGCCTCGGCCGAAATCACCGAGGTTCGAGCCTGGTCCGGATTCGCCATGTTGGGAATCATCTTCGGCCAGTTCCGCGACTGGTACTTCCTCGCCGCGGAGTTTGCGGTCCTCTTCGCCATCGGCTGGGTGCTGGGATATACCCGAATGAAAACCGGTTCGCTCTGGCTGGCCATCGGACTTCACGCCGGCTGGGTTTTCGGGGTAAAAACGCTCAGTCCGATGACCGCGCGCAACTTTGAGCCCGCCGCGATGATGCCCTGGCTAGGCGACACGCTCCGCGTCGGTCTCGTCTCCTGTCTCGTGGTCTGCGTCACGGGCGTCGTGGTCTGGTGGTATCTGAGGGATCGATCCAGCGAAGCGAAATGAGGGCGCCGTCGACGCGGACCCGGACGCGTTCACTTTCCCGCGATTGCCGGGACGTCCTGCACCCAGCCCGGCGCGGAAAGCAGATCCTGAGCGAATTCCAGTTCCACCTGCCGGATGAATCCGCCGAGATACCCGACACTGACCTTACCCCGAATCACTTTGGGCGAGATGATGAGGGGCTCGTCCACCTTGGAACCGACCCGATGACCCTGCCGGTAGTGGAACGGCTGAAGTCGATCGCCCTTGGAGTCAACTGGGGGAGAATAAAAACCGGAGGCCAGGTCGATGTATTTGGGATGAAGGTCCGCCAGCACCTCAGGATATTTTCCCTCGTGGTCCGTGGCATAGGCCCGACTCGCGATGAGGAGCGCATGAATCCGCATTTTCTCCTGGGTCTTGGGACCGTTGCCCCCGCATCCGGCGAGCGCGAACGCCAGCAGAAGCAGAAGCGGAACCATGGCGTGGGATCGGAGAAAATGATTCATCACAAAGGCAAGACGGACCATCGATCCCCCTTTACCATCCAATCGCGGAGTTGGTAAGGCTTTTTTTCCCGCAAGGGACCGCGTTGCACCTCCCGGTGTTCCGGTGTATGGAACCTCCCATGACAGCAACCGAAATCCAGGCCGCCCCCACCACCATCGAAGAAAAGACCCGGGAACTTTGCGAATGCATTGTGGAGGACGCCGTTTTTACCTCTGCCCAGGGAAAGATCGAAGCATTCCTGGGCGATGACGACGCGAAAACACTGTATCGCGACTGGCAGCAACAGGCGGAAATGCTACATCAGAAACACCACCAGGGTGAAGAAGCCTCTCCTGAGGAACTGGCGGAGTTGAAGGCGCGCGAGGAGAAGGTGATGTCCCACCCGGTGGGTGCCGACTTTGTCGCGGCCGAAGACACGATGAATCGCTTGTTTCAGTCGGTGACACGCATGGTGCAGAAAACGCTCCAGAACGGAGAGGTTCCCTCCCCCGAGGAGATGGAGGAATGCTGCGGCAACAGCGGATGCGGCTGCCATTGATCAAGCCCCTCCGGCAGCGCCATCTCGATTCCGAGCCCAGGGAAACCGCAGAGTTGCGCCAACTCGACAAGGCACACCTCTGGCATCCCTTCACCCAGATGCGGGACTGGTGTGCGCCCGATCATGATCCCCTCGTGATCGTGGCCGGGGAGGGTCCCTGGCTCCACGATTCGGAGGGTCATCGTTACCTCGACGGAAACAGCTCGATCTGGACCAATATTCACGGACACCGGCATCCCAGACTCGATGCCGCGCTGGCGGAACAGGCATCGCGTCTGGCCCACTGTTCGGCCCTCGGTTTCACCAACGGCCCAGCCATCCTGCTCGCCGAAAAACTGGTTTCCTGGATTCCCGAGCGAAGACTGCCCCGGGTCTTTTTCTCGGACAACGGATCCACGGCAGTGGAGTGCGCCTGCAAAATGGCGATCCAGTATCGCCAGCTCCAGGGAGAGCCCGGCCGGACGAGTTTCCTCAGCTTCGAGGGCGGATACCACGGCGACACTGCCGGTGCCGCCTCGCTGGGCGGCATCGGAACGTTTCACGATCGGTTTCGGGGCACCGGATTCGAGGTGCGTGTCCTCTCCGAGATCGGACAACTCGACACCATGGGCCGCGAGGCGATCTCGGGAATCACCGCTGTCGTCATCGAACCCCTGATCCAGGGGGCGGCCGGCATGAGACGATGGCCGCCGGGAATGCTGCGCCAGCTCGGGGATTGGTGCCGGGAACACGACGTGCTGCTCATCTTCGACGAAGTGATGACGGGTTTCGGCCGCACGGGCACGCGATTCGCCGGCGAACAAGAGGGCGTCGTGCCCGATTTTCTCTGTCTGGCCAAGGGTCTGACGGGGGGCTACATGCCTCTCGCCGCAACCCTGACCACAGAGCGAGTCTTCGAGGCCTTCCTCGGCGGCCCGGACAGGACATTCTACTACGGGCACAGCTACTGCGGGAATCCTCTTGGCTGTTCCGTGGCCCTGGCCAACCTCGAGGTCTTCGAGGAAGAGCTCACCCTCGAATCGCTGGGACCGAAAATCGAGCGGTTTCACGAATCCCTGGACGCTTATTTCGGGAGCCACGACTCGGTTCTGGAGGTCCGTCGGATCGGCCTGATCGCCGGAATCGAGATCGGACCGTTCCCCGCTGAAGCCCGCATGGGCGCCCGGGTTTGTCTCGCCGCAAGACGGCACGGACTCCTGACCCGACCCATCCTCGACACCCTGGTCCTGATGCCTCCGCTCTGCTCCACCGGGGACCAGATCGAAAGCATGGTCGCTGCCCTCGCCGCCGGCCTGGAGGACTGCCGCCTCCGGTAAGGGGTCACGGCACGGTCGTCTCCACCCACTGCCCGAAAACGGCATGCGGACACCACTTCTCGATCCTCCAGCCGATCTGAAATCCGATTCGCGGATGGGGAAAGTGCAGCTCCGAAACGCGGAACGCGCCGTCTTCACCCAGTTTGCTGTATCGCCACTGCGATGGCAGCGCCCCTTCGTCGGGACGGACCCGGCAGACGCTCACGGCTCCCTCGGGTAGATTATCTCGCCATCCGGCAGGCAAGTCGGGTGTGATGACAATCTTCCCATCCAGACGGCGCACTGCTGCTTCGCTGATCTCAGGCAACCGGCCACAGATCTCGGCGTGCTCCTCCCGCAGCAATTGCAATCGGGCGCGAAACCGGGAACGAATGCGCTCCAGATCGAATCCTGCGGCGAGACAGGCATCTCTCCAGCGCGCCATTCCGGCCAGCTTGCGGGGTCCGTCCTCCCGACCGATGGCGCGCAGGAGTTCCGCCGGGCAACGCTCCCCGTAGACGTCGACTGCCGCCTCCACCCAGATCATGCCCGCCGGGTAGACCAGATTCGGGTCGCGCCTCTTCCCCAGCTCCAAGCTGGAGACCAACTCGCGGAAGTCCACCTCCCCCCAGGTCGAAGCCAGGGCAGTCCATTTCTCGTAGGCCTCCTCTTCCCCCGGTTGACGGAAGAAGCGGAATTCCACGTAGCTGGCCAATCCCTCGTGAAACCACCTCGTCGCGTCGAAGGTCTCGCCCAGGCGCCCGTCTGTGATCCGCTCCGCAAGGACGTGGGTGATCTCGTGGCCCAGGATGGCTTCGAGTTCACTCTCGTCCGCGTCCCGGGGAATGACCATGCGGATTTTTTTCCAATAGGCCTGTCCCGCGTTGTGCGATCCGACCGGGTTCGAGAGATCCACCACGGTCCTGCCTGTCCGGGCCTCGGGCTGCGCCTCGAGATAGTCTGCCACCCGGACAAAGAGCTCGTCGGCCGAGGCGGCAAGTTTCGCCACGACGTCCTCGGACTTTCTTCGGTAGACAAACTCAAACTTCTCGGTGCGCAATGTGGCGATGGCATTGCCGCCCTCCGCCTCGGGCCGCATATCTGCGCCGGATAGGCCACCCGCATCGAAATCAGCTTCGTCCGCGTGCTGGAGGGAGAACCAGACGAACAGCGAAAACCAGATCACGAGGATCGCCACGACCGAAGCCGCCCCGGCCAATTTGGCGACCCAGGCCTCGCGGAGATGACGCAAGGCTCCTCTCGAACCGGTCTGACGGGCGAACACGGCATAACCGACCAACCACGACACCAGACCGCTCGCCGCGAGAACCCCCACCTGTGTCCAGGGGATGATCCATTTGTCCTCGATCCGGGGAGGAGGTTTCATCATCTCGAACGGGTCCAGCCAGACGGCAAAAGGCAGGTCCATCCCCTTCAACACGATGAGCAGCCAGAAGAGCAGACCGAGCACGAGCAGTGACCAGAGCCGCAAAAATGAGAGCGGAAGCAGGACGGCGAGAAAAAAGGCGCTGAGCAAGCCATTGAGCAGGGTGAAAACACCGATGTGCTTCCAGGGAACCGCCGGAGAATTGCTCTCTCGGGAGAGAAATTCGTAGACCAGGCTCTCCGCGGTCCAGACCAGCGTGATCAGCGTCACCAGAAAAAAGGCGAGCAACGATTTGGCCAGATAGACCGAGAAACGGCTCAAAGGCAACCCGTCGAGAAAAATGAGGTGACCCTCGTCCTTCTCCCGGGTGAGGAGGCCCATGGACACGATGACGCAGAGAATGAAGGTGACCACCCCGGCAAAGGTGGACTGGCTGATCAGGGTATCCCAGACGAACTGTTCGTCGATGAACTCGGTGACCGAGGTGAGGACGAGGAAAACGAGGAAGACAAAGAGCAAAAGCATCCGGAAGGGCTGGAGCCCGAGCCATTCTTTCCACAGGATCGCCCCAAAACTTCTCATTTCTTGTTATCCGCAGCCCCGGCCTCGGCAGAGGCTCCCTCGAGAATGTGTTCGCGCCATCCCTCGACGAACTCCGCGAGATCGCGTCCGGTGGTCTCCCGAAAGGCCTGACCCAGCGGGTTGGTCAGATCCCAGATCACGGCGCGGATATCGACACCGGCGAATGATTTCGTCACCGTGGCACGGGCCAGGCGCCTCACCGCCTCCATTCCCTCCAGCTCCGCCAGGTATTCCATTCCCATCCAGGCCACGGCGTCGGCCTCCCGCCACCCCACGTCCTCCTGATACCGTGCCCAACCCATGAGATTCTCGGGGGACAACCCATGCTTTTTCACCGCATCCCGGGCCATTGTTTTCCTCCGGTCCCGCTCTTTTTCGTCGGCCCCATCGAGTTCCCAGATGCCCTCCAGGCCGCACACGATCCACCAGCGATCCTCGTGCCCGACCCGGTCGAGCGAGATCTTGCGCAACACCTGGCTCATCGTCCAGGAGAACAAGCGATTCTCCGAGAACCACGCCTCACGATATCCTGCGTACATCAGGACCACCGGATCATCGGCCACCAACTCCCATTCGATCCGCTCCGGTTCCTCGATGCCGGACTTTTCCACCACGTAGACCCGGGGGAATTCGTCCGGGGGCAGCCCCAGCCAATCCCGCGCCCCAGCCAGCTGGCGCGCCAGTCGCGCCCCCAGCGCCACCTCGAAGTCCACGGGGCGATCGATATCTTCGGGAGAGACGAAAACGCGAACCCCTTCCCACTCCTCTTCGACGGCCCCGGGGATGGCGAAAGGTTCGGCACGAGGCGATTCCAGAAATGTGAGCAGCGACATCACCGTGAGGGTGGCGCCCCCACCGATGAACAGCTTCTCCCGATAAGACATCCTCTCGCCGAGCATAGCGGCCACCGAACCCTCTCTGGCCAAACCGATCAAGAATGAGCAAGCGACGCCTCCCAGCACCATCACCCAGCTCCAGAAAATCGGCTCCCACGGCCAAACCTCGCGCTCCGTTCCGAAACGGGCCAACACCGCAAAAGGCGGAAAATCCCCCACCGGCACGGAAGTCGACGTCACCAGGAAAAGGAGGGTGAGTCCGAGAGAAACCCACACGATGGTCCGATAGCGCCCGAGAAAGCCGGTGAGAAAGAAAAAACTGACGGTGAAGCCGCCCCAAGTCATCGCGGAGACCAGGACGATGCCGATAAACCGGGGAGTGACCGCCTCGGTCCCGAAAGCGAAAAACCATCCGACAAGAACCGAGCCGGCGGCATAGAGGGTGATCAGGCCGAGGGCGATCACCCATTTGCAGGTGATCATACGCCAGCGCGGAAGGGGCAGTCCCTCGAGGAAGAGCTGGCTTTTCTGTCGGTATTCCGTGGAGACGAGGAGATGACCGAGGATGAGGGAGGCGATCGGCATCATGACCCAGAGTCCCGAACCGACCCCGGCGAGTTGTCCCGCTCCCAGGCCCCGGATGTTGGCTCCCACACTGGCGACCAGGACAAGGCACCAGGTGAGCCCGGCGAGAAGAACAAACCAGCCGCCGTGCTGCCGAAACTCCTTCCACAGAAAAATCCCAGCCATCGCTCAGACTCGGGTCGTCGCCACACCCACGCAGGAGATGAAAATATCGTCCAGAGAGAGACGTTCCCCCGCGAGGCCTGCCTGCTCCCACTGCTCCGGTGCCGCATCGAGGGTAAACAGCTGCGCTCCGTCCTCCGGGGCGGATTCCTCGGCCCTCCAGATTTCGAAGCCCGCGGGCGGAGCGACGCCTTCGGGAAGACGCACCTTCCTCACCCGGCTCTGGAGCAGCCCGAGCTCCCCTTCGAATCGCTTCTTCCCGCGATGAATGATTCCCACCCGGTCGGCGGCCCGTTCCACCTCGTCGAGGAGATGGGTGGAGAAAAAGGTCGTCCTCCCGTATTCCCTGGCCTGATGCTCAATGATGTCGAGGAACTCGCGACGCGCTACGGGATCGAGTCCCGCGGTGGGTTCGTCGAGGATGAGTAGTGGCGGCCGCGGAGCCAAGGCCAGGGCAAGGGCCAACTTCACCCGCATGCCCCCCGAAAGCCGCGAGGCTTTCCGCCGGGGAGGCACCTCGAGAACCCGGATGAGACGGTCGAATTCGGCGGCGTCCCAGTCGGGATAGAGGGCCCCGACAAACTTTCCCAGCATTTCGGCCGTCATCCAGGGGTAGAAATGTTGCTCCTGCGACACGTAACCGATTTTCTGCTTTTGTTTCAGCGTGGTGCGCCGCGACTTGACCCCGAGCAATTCGATGGTTCCCGCGTCGGGCGGCAGGATTCCCATGAGCATGCGAATCGTGGTCGTTTTGCCCGCGCCGTTGACCCCGAGGAATCCGTAAATCTCCCCCTCGCCCACCTCCAGATCAAGTCCGTCGACCGCCACGACCCGTCCGAAGGAACGCCTCAGACCGCTGACTCTAAGGATCGCGGTTTTCGCCTTCTCTCCTTCGGGAGCTAACATCCGGTACGCTAACCGTTTTCAAAAATTCTCGCGAGAAGAAAACTCCGACAGCCCGGTTTTCGTCCTCAGCTGGCAAAAAATTTTTTTGAAAATACGAAATCTATTTGAATTACAGTGGGTCAAATTGTATGGTTTTTATAAATTTTTGAGTTTTATCTGTCCCATCCATGACTCGCTACCTCATCCTTACGCATCCCGACGGAACCACGAAGCGGATTCCCCTCGGCCCCGAAGGTCTGGCCCTCTCGGTTTTTCCCGGAGACAGCGCCAAATTGGTCGACGCGGAGGGCAACCCGGTTCCCACGGCTCTGAAAAGCCAGGGGCAGGATCTCATCATGATGTCCGAAGATGGGCAGAGCGTGACGCTGGAGAACTTTTATTCGCGCGGCGACGGGGAGGAGGAAAAATCAGTATCGGTACCTTGGCCGACCGGAGGCGAGGATGCGCAGTATGAGTTCAACGGCCAGATCGGCAATCTGCCGGACTACGAGACTTTCACGCTGATGCGTTTTTCCAACACGGACTATATCGACTTCGAGGAGCAGGTCCGGCGCCTCAGCGAAAAACTGCGTCGGGCCGTGGAATCCGAGCGCAACGGTCGTGGCTTCGTTCCCGACGGCGGATCCCCCGCCGAAGATCAGCCCCCGACCGCCATCGATGACACGGCGGAAACTTCCCAAGGCATGCCGATCCAGTTGATGCCGCCATCGAATGATACCGATCCCGAGCAGAAACCGCTGGAACTCAAGGGAATCAACGGGTCGGCGGTTTCGCCTGGCGACACCGTTAATCTACCCAGCGGCGCAATCCTTACGGTGAACGCCGACGGTTCGGTGAGCTACAATCCCGGCACCAGCTTCGCGGTTCTCGACGATGGCGAGACGGCCACGGACCAGTTTTCCTACACGATTTCCGATCCCGACGGAAACACGGACACGGCAACCGTGACCATCACCATTAGCGGAGAGGACGATCCTCTCGTCACTCAACCGGATGGGGGCAGCGTCGACGTGGGAAGCTCGATCGCCATCGACGTTCTGAACAATGACAACGACCCGGACACGACCGACAACCCTCTCACGGTCCAGGCGGTGGGCGACCCCGGCAAGGGCACGGTGACCCTCGAGAACGACCAACTGGTTTTCAATCCGGGCAAGGACTTCGACGGACTGGGAGAGGGTGAGACCGAGATCGTAACCTTCGATTATGTCGCGGAGAATGCGGATGGGGCCACCGAGACCGAAACCGTGAGCATCACCATCGTCGGTCGCAACGATGCGCCCGTGGCCTTCGATGACGAGGAGTCCACCGACCAAAACAGTCTGGTATCGATCGACCTCCTCAGCGGTGCGGATACCCCGGGCGGCCAGGCTGACTTCGATGTCGACGGTGACCCGCTGACTCTGACACAGATCGACGCCAAACCGGCCGCCGGTACCATCACCGTGCCTAGCGGTGCGACGATATCCATCAATCCCGATGGAACCATCAACTACGACCCCAACGGGCAATTCGATCAACTCGACTCGGGCGAATCGGCAACTGACACCTTTTCCTACGAGATTTCCGACGGCAACGGTGCCACCGCCACCGCACAGATCACGGTGACCATCAACGGCATCGACGATCCCACGGCGACCACCCCGGATAGCAACACTACCCCGGAAGACACGCCGGTTTCCGGCAACGTGTTGGCCAACGATTCCGATATCGACGACAGCGACAACCCGCTCTCGGTGGTGGGTAACAGTGACCCGGCCAACGGCGGCGTAGTGGTTGAGCCCAACGGCAATTACACCTATACTCCGAACCCCGATTTCCATGGAACCGACTCCTTCACCTACCAGACGCAGACGGGAAGCATCGAAACGGTGACCATTACGGTCACACCGGTAAACGATCCTCCAAGGGCCAACGACGACGAGGTGCCTGCTCTCGAAGACACCCCCGTGGAAATCCCGGTCAGAGACAACGACTCCGACGTCGACCTCGACTCCCTCACCGTTACCGGCACCACGGACGGCAGCCATGGCACCGTCTCCATCAACGGAGCGGGCAATCCGGTCTACACCCCCAATCCCGACTTCAACGGCACCGACACTTTTACCTACACCATCGACGACGGCAACGGGGGCACCGACACTGCTACCGTCACCGTGACCATCGCCCCGGTCAATGACCTGCCCGACGCCGTCGACGACGCCACCACCACCAGCGAGGACACCCCCGTCGAGGTTCTGGTCCGGGGCAACGACACCGATCCGG
>CAZLUZ010000007.1:0-27540 GCA_964562825.1 uncultured Akkermansia sp. | reverse complement strand
TCAACGGCACCGACACTTTTACCTACACCATCGACGACGGCAACGGGGGCACCGATACCGCCACCGTCACCGTGACCATCGCCCCGGTCAATGACCCGCCAGACGCGGTCGGAGATACCGCTTTCACCCAGGAAAGCACTCCCGTGCAGGTTCCTGTTCTGGCAAATGACACCGATCCCGATGGCGACAATCTGACCATCACCGGGCTGAGCGATGGTTCTTTCGGCACGGTGACAATCTCTCCCGGGGGAAATCCAGTGTACACACCGATCCTATTCTACAATGGGACCGATACCTTCACCTACGAGATTACCGACGGAAACGGTGGCACCGACACCGCCACTGTCACCGTCACCATCGGTGCGGTGAACGATCCTCCTAACGCCGTCGATGACGCCACCACTACCAGCGAGGACACCCCCGTCGAGGTTCTGGTCCGGGGCAACGACACCGATCCGGAAAACGACCCGCTCACCGTCACCGGCACCACGGACGGCAGCAACGGCACCGTGTCGATCAACGGAGCGGGCAATCCGGTCTACACTCCCGATCCCGACTTCAACGGAACCGACACCTTCACCTACACCATCGACGACGGTAACGGCGCCTCCGACACCGCCACCGTCACCGTGACCATCGGATCGGTGAATGATCTGCCCGCCGCAGTCGACGATGCCACCACCACCAGCGAGGATACTCCTGTTGAGGTTCTGGTCCGGGGAAATGATTCCGATCCGGACAATGATCCGTTGACCGTCACCGGCACCACGGACGGCACCAACGGCACTGTGTCCATCAACGGCGCGGGCAACCCGGTCTACACTCCCGATCCCGACTTCAACGGTACCGACACCTTCACCTACACCATAGACGACGGCAACGGCGGCACCGACACCGCCTCCGTCACCGTGACCATCGTGGCGGTCGACGATGCTCCGAATGCCGTCGACGATGTCTCCACGACCAGCGAAGAAACTCCGGTCGAAGTCTTCGTCAGGGCCAACGACACCGATCCGGAAAACGACCCCCTCACCGTCACCGGCACCACCGACGGCAGCCATGGCACCGTCTCCATCAACGGAGCGGGCAACCCCGTTTACACCCCCAATCCCGACTTCAACGGCACCGACACCTTTACCTACACCATCGACGATGGCAACGGCGGCACAGACACCGCATCGGTAACGGTCACCATTTCCCCGGTCAACGATCCGCCGACTGCAGTTGACGATGCCTTTGGCGGCACCGAGGACACTCCGATAACTTTCACCGCGGCCGACCTGATCGATCCGAACGACAGCGACCCCGACGGCGACCCCCTGACCATTGTCTCTGTCGACACCCCGATTAATGGTAGTGTGGTGCTCAATCCCGACGCTTCGGTCACCTTCACCCCCGACCCCAACCACAACGGTCTCGCCTTCTTCAACTACACCATCAGCGACGGTTCGGAAACCGACACGGCAACGGTTTCCCTGACCATCGCAGCGGTCAATGACGCACCGACGGGAACAGACGACGGCCCGCATGTCACCTTCGAGGATGCTCCCCTGAACAACCTGAATGTGCTCGGAAACGATACCGATCCCGAAAACGATCCCCTCTCCATCCAGGGAATCCCCACCGCCCCCAACGGAACGGTCACGTTGAACCCGGACAACACGATCAACTACACCCCCGATCCCAACTATTTCGGCACGGATACCGTCACCTACATCGTGTCCGACCCGAGCGGCGCCACCGATACCGTCACCGTCACGATCGACGTGCTACCGGTCAACGATCCGCCCGTCGCGGTGGACGATGCCAAAATCACGGATGAAAGCACCCCCGTTGTCGTGGACCTTCTCGGAGGGAGTGACAGCAATGGCAACCTCCCCGACAATGACCCGGTCGAAGGAGATCCCCTAACCGTAACCCGCATCGATGACCAACCGGTTTCGGGACCCGTCACGATCGCGAGTGGGGCCGTGGTCACGCTGAACCCGGATGGAACCGTGCTGTACGTTCCCAATGGTGTCTTCGAGGCGCTCGACGAAACCGAAACGGCAATCGACACGTTCACCTACCAGATCGACGACGGCAACGGCGACACCGATATCGCCACCGTCACCATCACCCTGAACGGATCGAACGATCCCCCGGTGGCCCAGAGCGACTACGAAACGCTCACCCTGATCGAGCCGCGCACCATCGACGTGCTTCCCAACGATTCCGACGTCGACGGAATGTTGGACCCAACGACGATCGACCTCGATCCCTCAACCCCCGGAATCCAATCCACCCTGAACCTACCCGGTGAAGGGGTCTGGACTTCCGACGGAACGGGCCTCGTCACTTTCACCCCGGATCCCGGTCTCGCCACCCAGCCCTCACCCATCACCTACACGATCCAGGATGACGACGGCGCGGTCTCCAACGAAGCCACGATCCAATTCGAGTTCGCCACCGTCGATATCTGGTTCGGCAACGATAACTCGGGCAGTGTGAACACCGCCGATTTCGACCAGTCGCGAAGCCTGATCTCGGGAACGGCCGACCTCGTCGATTTCGGTCAGACCATCGGGGCCAACGCGGCCCTCTTCTCCTGGGGAGCCACCGGACAGAACAATCTCGACATTCCGCTCACGGACAACAAGACCCAGTTTGTCAACGACAGTGCCAACTACACCAGAACCTTCAATGGGAGCACGGATATCGGCAACGCCATCGAATACGGGGTCGGGCTGATCACGAATCCGGCAAACGGTGCCCGGACGGACGTGCCCCAAGTGCTCGTGATCCTGACGGACGCCACACCCAACCAGATCACCAGCGATGGCAGCCTGCTGGCCGACGCCCAGGCCGCCAAGGACGCGGGGATCAAACTCGTCATCGTGGCCATTCAGGAAGCACAGCAGGATCCGACCGCCCTCGGCATCCTGACCCAGGCGGCATCGCTGGATTCCGACGGCAATCCCCTCATCGTGACCGCCGAATTCTATGCCGACATCGACTCGGCGGATATGCAGGCGCTCATCGAATCGATCGCCCTGGCCGCCTCAAATCTTCCCCCCGTGGTCATCGATATGGATGGCGATGGCGTCGAGTTCGACAGCATCGAGGAAGGTATTGCCTTCGATGCCGACGGCGACGGAACCAAGGAACAGACGGCCTGGGCCGATGAGGATGATGCGGTCCTGGTCTACGATGCCAACGGCAACCACCTGGTCGACGGGCGGCATGAGGTGGCCTTCGCCGATTACAGCGAAAATCCCCACGCCACCGACCTCGAGGGCCTCGCCGAAAGATTCGACAGCAACGGGGACGGACTCTTGAGCCGCGAAGACGAAGAATGGGAATCCTTCAAGCTCTGGCAGGACCGCGACGGCGACGGCGAGGTGGATGATGGCGAGATGACAAGCCTCGACGAAGCCGGCATCGCCTCGATCGGTCTCGTCAGCGATGGGGAATCCTATGCCACGGCCGGCGGCGATGTCCGCGTTCACGGCGAATCCGAGGTCGTCTTCCAGGACGGAACTACCAGCATCGCGGCGGACGCCGCCTTCGAGTTCGATGAACTGGTCGACGCACCGGCGGCTCAATCCGATCTGGAGATCGTGACGACGGAGGGAGAGGTGGTCAATCTGGACGAATCCCCCACAGAGGCTCCCCTCGCCCCGGAAATCCCGCTGGAAATATCTGAAGGTCCCGCCGTGGCTTCACCCTCCATGGATGACGAGGCCGCTCAGGTCGCCGCGGAATCCGGATTCTGAGGTCAGAGGTTGGAGAGAAATCGATCGGCCCGCTCGCGGTGGCCCTTCAGCTTCTCGGCGGACATCTTGTCGAGGTTGCGCACCATCATGCCGAGGCGGTGCTGCTTCTCAAAGAATTCTCTTTCCCTCTCGATGAAACACCAGAATAGGGCGTCCCAGAGCTCGCACCATTCACCCTTGGGGTAGTCCGACATCTTGTAGACGTAGTTGGACCCGGAGATGTAGGGTTTGGTGGTGAAGATCCCCCCGTCGGCGAACTGGCTCATGCCGAAGACGTTGGGTACCATGACCCAGTCGTAGGCATCGATGAACAGTTCCATGAACCAATCGTTCACCGACTTCGGGTCGAAACCGCAAAGGAGCATGAAATTGCCCACCACCATCAATCGCTCGATGTGGTGCAGATACCCGTGATCCAAAGCCCGGCGGATACAGAGATCGATCGGCTCGACCCCGGTTTCACCGGTCCAGAAGCTGTCGGGAACCGGGCGATCGTGACCGAAGAAATTCCGCGTGCGCATCTCGACGCCATGCCGGCGATACATGCAGTGCATGAATTCCCGCCAACCGATGATCTGCCGGACAAACCCCTCCAGGGAATTCAGGGGCACCTCCTGTTCTTCGGCGAAGGCGATCGCCTCATCGACGACCTCACCCGGCGTGAGCAGCCCGATGTTCAGCATGGGAGTGAGCACACCGTGAAACAGGACGCGTTCCCTCTGCGAAAGGGCGTCCTCGTAAGGTCCAAATTGGTGGAAACGCTCCTGAAGAAAGGAGCGAAACCATTTTCGGCTGGCATCGCGAGTCACCGGATAGGCGAAGGAGTCGGCCGAGCCCGGTGCATCGGGGAATTGCTCCTCGACATACTGCCGCGCTTCGGTCACGAATTCTCCAGCAGATACACCCGGATCGTTCGGAACGTCGAGACCTCCCCGCCGAGGCATCGGTTTCCGGTTTTCGTCGTCGAAGCTCCATTGGCCTCCGGTGGGTTTCCCCTCCTCGTCCACCAGGATTCCCATCCGTCTGCGCTGTTCCTCGTAGAATGCCGCCATGAAAGGACGCTTACGCGAATCGAAGTGTTCATCGGCCCAGGATCGCGGAGTGACAAACATGGGACTCTCCTCGAACCGCACCTTCCTCCCCGTTTGTTCAGAGAATTTTTTCAGCCGCTTCTCGACCAGAAAATCGTGAGGATCGGCACAGACCACATCGCCCGCGCCGTTTTCCCCAACATAATCGGTGAGGCGCTTCTCCAGACCCCGTTTCCCGTCGAATTCGAGGTAATCGACGCGGTGTCCCCCTTCCTCCAATTCCCGCTGGTAGGCCTTCATCGAGGCGCGATGCAGGATCAGTTTCTGGTGGTGAAACCGGCCGGGACTGGCCCATCGATCCCCGAAAAACAGGGAATCCTCGATCAGAACAACCGGGCGCCCTCGCTGCAGAGCCGGATGGGAAGAAAAGAGTTGGTGGGGGAAGACGAGGCAGACCGAGTCCATACCTCACGCTACGAGGCCGGAAACACCGGGGAATCCTCGGAGCCGGGGTCCGGTCGCAAAAACACGATTTTCTGCCAGATTTTCCGACTCAATCCCGTCGTCAGGTCCTCGATCTCGCGTGCCGTGCTGACCACGCTGGGTTCGTCCAGGGTCTGGAGATAGAGGGCCGCCACCTTTCCGGTGAGCGACAACATCTCCGAGCAGTAATCGAGGTAACGCCGCAGTTCGTACGGAGTCAGCGCATGATCCGGTGAAGAACTGGTTCGCACGTGCTTTTTGGAAAGGCGATCGGGATCCTTGGTCAACTGGTGCATGTCGATGACGTGCGCGATCGAACGCAGTTCATGAAGCGAACGCAGGGCCCGCCGGCGTTTCACTCGTGTCTCCAGCGACCAGAGGAAGAATATCGCCACCCCAATCAGGATGACGTTGTTCAATGCCGCTTCGATGGTCTGGATCCATTCGCCCACCCCGAGTTCGCGGAAGCCTCCCACCCCGAGCTGGACCAGCGCGACGGCGAGCGCCGCGAAAATGCCTGCGATGAGGAAATACCGCACGATGCGCAGCAACCAGAGAGGTTTCGCGATCCACTGAATTCTCTCTTCGGTGATGGCGCAGACCGTTTCCAGCTCGGCACAGACGGCGCTGAGACCCGAACCGGGGAAGCGTTCCGAGATCCGTTTCCGCAGGCGAGCGATCGTCACGAAGACTTTCTCGGGATCGAGGCTGGAATAGTTGCGCACCGCAGTGGTCTCTGACATCGAGCCTCTCTTCTAGCACCAAAAGGATCGGAGGAAAACCCGGAAAGAACGCCCGGCGATCAGACTCGAATAAAGGGGCGAGGCCGGCGCGGGGCTGCCACGCGCTTGCTCCCTCCCGAAATCTGTGAGAACGATACACCCTCTCCCCTTACCGCCCGTGAAAACGAACCGTTTCTACCAGGATTTCGATTTCGAGCGCCGTGCTTCGGATTCGAGGAGAAACGCCGAAGACATCCGCAGCCCTTTTCAGCAGGATCGCGATCGCATCATTCACACGGGGGCCTTTCGCTGCCTGCAGAACAAGACGCAGGTCTTTTTCTCGGGAGAGTATGACTTCTACCGGACTCGCCTGACCCATTCGATCGAGGTGGCCCAGATCGGCAGAGGCATCTGTCAGCAGCTCGGGGCCAACTCCGACCTGCTCCACGACGATTATTACATCGACGCCGACCTGGTCGAGGCGATCTGCCTGGCCCACGACCTCGGGCACCCCCCTTTCGGCCATACCGGGGAGCGTGTCCTTCATCGGCTGATGAAGCCTTACGGAGGCTTCGAGGGCAACGCCCAGACCCTGCGTCTTATTGGCAACACCGCCTTCAACGGGGAGAAGGGCATCGATCCGGCCAGGGCCACGGTCGACGGGGTGCTGAAATACAAGACACCCTACGGCGAGTTGGACGATCCGCCGAACCATTTCATCTACGACGACCAGCTCGACTGGCTCGCCTTCACCATGGGTAATCGGGCCTTTCCCGTGCAGGTCGCCCCGGGGCCGGCGCGCGACGCCCACAAATCGATCGAGTGCCAGATCATGGATTGGGCCGACGACACCGCCTATTCTCTGAATGACATCGCCGACGGGATCCACGCGGGATTTCTCAATCGCGAAACCATCGAGCGCTGGGCGGAAAGTCAACACGTCGAGGGCAGGCAGGCCGAATGCATCGAACAACTCCTCGGAAAAATCCGCAAGGACCGGATCGAATCGACCGTGGGATTCAAGATCGGAGAATTCATCAGGCACACTCATCTCGAGGAGCAGGAGCACTTCCTCTCCGACCTGACCAACCGTTACCGCTTTCGCCTGCGGGTCGACCGGGAAATTCTGGAGGAGTCGGAACTCTACCAGAAGATGGCCTACGAACTGGTGTTCCGATCGCAGCAGATGAGGCAACTCGACCGCAAGGCGGACCTCATCCTCACCCGGCTCTTCGAGGAAATGGCGGTGCACTACCTTCGTGAAGAACCGGGGCGCGCTCCCGGGCACTACCAGCTTCTCTCGGACAAGGACGAGGCGAGAATCTTCGCGCCCGAGATTTCCCGGGCGGGGCGTGCCCGACTCGTTTGCGACGCCGTCGCGCGAATGACCGACGGCTTCGCTCGCCGCACCTACAAACGGCTCTTCGATCCCGACTACGGATCGATCGTCGATCTGGTCTGAAAGATGACACCCCGGCCCGCCAAATCAGGCGGGAACCTCCGCGCTCGACATCTCCTCCACCAACGCCTCGATCGACTCGCCATCGTGAATTGCCGAAATCGAGGCGGAGGAATCGATCCGGCGCATCAGACCGGAGAGCACCCCGCCAGGGCCGATCTCGAGGAATCGGGTGTCGCCATCGGCGATGAATTTCCTGACACTGTCGCACCAGCGCACGGAACCGCTCACTTGGCGCTCCAGAGACGAAAGGATCTCCTCTCTGGTGCTGACGAGCGAGGCATCGACATTGCATACCACGGGGACCTCGGGTTCGCCGATGGCCAAATCGACCAGATCTCCGGCAAGCTTCTCCTGCGCCGGCATCATCAACCGCGAATGATAGGCACCGGCCACATCGAGCATTCGGGCCATGCGAATCCCGTATTCTTTGGCGAGGCCAACCGCTCTTTCGACCCCATCGCGGGTGCCCGAGATCACGATCTGCCCGGGAGCGTTGTAGTTCGCCACATCGACATCGCAGTCCGCGGCCAACTCGGCCACCTTGTCATCGGCTCCCCCGATCATAGCGGCCATGGCTCCACCCGTGCCGTTGGTCGCCTCCTCCATGTATCGGCCCCGTTTTGCCACGATATCGAGCCCGGTGATGAAATCGAAGGTGCCGGCAGCGGCATGAGCGGTGAACTCGCCCAGGGAAAGACCCGCCGCCCCCGCGGCAGTGAATTCGGGCCATCGTTCGCGGAGAATCTCCAGGCAGACCAGTCCGTGAACATACAGAGCCGACTGGCATCGCGACGTGCGGGTCAGCTCCTCCGCGGGTCCGTAGAACATGACCTCGCTCAGCGGGTACCCGAGAAATTCGTCTGCCTCGGCAAAACGTCGTCTGGCCAGGGAATATTGCTCGGCAAGGTCTTTTCCCATCCCCACGGTCTGCGCTCCCTGACCGGCAAACAAAAGAACATACGACCTCTGACTCATCGAGTTCCCACTCAAGCGTCGATCCCCGGGCACGCAACGCCTTTTTTCGCGGCCCTCTCAGGCCTTCCGGTCCGGCATCCAACTGCCCGAAAGGAGCCAGAATCGGGCCGTTTCCGTGATGCCGTAGACCGTCTCGTCGACCGAGAGATCGTCCGTGACAATGGTCAGATCCTTGCACCGGGCGTACTTGTCCTCCCGCGCCTGGAGCAGCTCCCGAATCCTCTTCTCCGGGTCTGCGGTGTCGAGCAGCGGACGCTCCGTGTTGCGACTGACCCGCTCGCAGATGACCTCGGGAGAGGCCTTCAACCAGATGACGTAGCCCCCGCTCTCCAGGATGGACTGGTTCTCCTCAACCGTCACGATGCCGCCCCCGGTGGAAATGACCCGGTGAGAACCCTCGCAACACTGCCGCAGCACCTCGGTCTCGATGGAGCGGAATCCGGATTCTCCCCGCGTCTTGAAAATTTCCGGGATCGATTGTCCCGTGATCTCCACGATCCGTTGATCGGTATCGATGAACTCAAAGTCCAGGCTGCGAGCCACCCTCCGGCCGATGGTGGTCTTGCCGGTACCCATGAAGCCGATGAGAATGAGGTTGTTGCCTTTGTTTGCGAGATCTCCCACGATGGGCGAGCATACGCCGATTTTGACGGAATTGAAACAGGATGGTCACGGAACGGCTGCTAACGGATCATGAAACGGTAACCAGGGAAACCATCGCCCGAGCGGTGGCGGCTCTCCAGGCCGGAGAAATCGTGGCCCTGCCCACGGAGACGGTCTACGGCCTCGGGGCCGACGCGATGAACGCGGAGGCGGTGGAAAAGATTTTCGAGGCCAAGGAGCGTCCCCGCTTTGATCCCCTGATCGTCCATTTGCCGCACAAGACGGCCCACCTGGAGATCGCCGAGGTTTCTCCGGAGATCGGACAGGTCGCGACCCGGCTGGTCGAGACCTTCTGGCCGGGGCCGCTCACTCTGCTCCTGCCGAAGAAGCCGGTCGTTCCCGACATCGTGACCGCTGGTCTTCCCACCGTGGCGGTCTGCATGGTGGAACACCCGGTCTTTCGCAAGATCGTCAAGTCGTTCGGCAGGCCCATCGCCGCTCCCAGTGCCAACCGTTTCGGCAAACTCAGTCCCACCTCGGCCGATGCCGTGCTCGATCAATTGGAGGGGCGAATACCTCTCGTGGTGGACGGCGGCGCCTGCTCCCGCGGTCTCGAATCCACCATCGTCAGGGTGTCGCCGCCGCTGACCGGGGCAAAACCCGAGATCGAAATCGTGCGCCCCGGCCCCGTCACCGAGGATGACCTCAAGAAATTCGGCCGGGTGCGCTTCGCCGAGTCCAATCGGGAGGTGGAGGAAAACGCCCCGGAGGCGCCCGGTCAATTGCAGTCCCACTACGCCCCCCGGACCCCGATCCGGCTGGTCGAGAATCCTGCCGAGTTTTCGCCGGAACCGGGGAAGCGCTATGGGCTGCTCAGCTACCGCGGGCAACCCAAGGACGGATTGATCGAAGCACATGATTGGGACGAAGTTCGGGTGCTCAGCCCCGGGTCGGGCCGGGTCGCGGAGGCGGGGATCCGCTTTTTCAGTTCGATCCGGGAGCTCGACAACTGTTTTCTCGACGAGATCATCGCCGAGTCGGTCCCGGATCGCGGCATCGGTAAGGCCATGCTGGACAAATTGCGCCGGGCTTCGGCGAGATAGCCCCGTCGGCGGGCCGGAAACGCCGTCGTGTAACCCTCTCGCCTCCCGCCACGTCTTCTTCGACATCAACGCGGCGCATGTTTTTTTTCAGCACAGCACAACACCTCCTTCCCGTTGAAGTGGAACCGCAATTTCCAGAGGACGAGCTGGTCGAAGCAGCGCGCAGTGGCGACGAGGATGCCTTCGTCCGGCTGGCCCGGCACTACCACGGCCGTGTCTGGGCTACGGCTTCCCGTTTCACCCGAAGCCGGGCCGAACTCGAAGACCTGGTCCAGGATCTCTTCGTCAGAATCTGGAAGGGCCTGCCCACCTACCGGTCCCGGTCGCCCTTCGAGCACTGGCTCATGCGGGTGACCGTGCGGGGCTGCTACGATTTTCTGCGCAAGCACCGCCGGCGGAGAGAGACCGAGGTTCTCGCTCCCGAGATTTTTGACGTGGCCCCTGCCGGCGAAAACGAGGATGCCTCGCACCGGCGCAACGAAGCCTCGGAGATTGTCGCCCTGCTCCTGGAAAACCTCGATGCCCGGGATCGCACCGTGGTGACTCTGCTCGACCTCGAGGAAAAATCGGTGAAAGAAACCGCGGAACTCACCGGGTGGACCGAGTCGAATGTGAAGGTGAGGGCTCACCGCGCCCGCAAAAAGATGAGAGCTCTGTTCGAGGAACTGAAACTGGAGAGATGACAGACCGATATCGGGAATTGATCGAACGCGCCCGGACGGAAGAACCGTTCGGATCACCCCGCAAGACGGGATTCGAGACGAGACTGCGCGCCGCCCTGGGCGCCGAGACGCCGGGTGTCCTGGACCTTTTCGGCACCCTCTGCTGGCGGGTTTCGCTGACGTGTCTCCCCGTCTTCGTGCCCTCGGCCATCTGGACCGGAGTGCTCTCCCGGACGCAGTTCCCCGGAGGCATGAGCGACGTCCTCGTCTTCTGCTCCAGTATCCTGCCCGTCGATCCTCCGCCTTTTTTCTGATGCCGAAGATCCACCCTAAAGCCAAAGCGGGTTGTGGTGCGCTCCTCCTTTTCAGCGCGGGGATGATCATGGGTGTGGTCGCGCTCCTCGCCATCCTCATATTCCTCATTCCGAGGAGCGAGGGTTGGAAGAGGGAGGAATCGAAAGAATTCCTCGCCCAGCATTTTTCGCGCAAGCTCGGCCTGACCGAAGCGCAACAAACCGAGTTGCGCCCGGGGTTCGATGCCTACCTTGACCGGCGTTGGGAGTTGCGCCGGGACTACCTGAAGGAGGACCGCCGCATGCTGGAAGAGTATTTTGAAGAGATCAAACCGAGCCTCAACCCCGACCAGATCGAAACAGGTCAGACCGTGATCCAGCGCTGGTGGAAATCGAAGCAGGCCATGGTGATGCCGTAACCCACCCCGGGGACGGGGCACATCCTTCAGGGAATCCGGCGGACCGCGCGTGCCACGCGCCGCAACAGGTCGAAAAATCCCCCTGCATTCGCGGAGGTCTCCACGGGGTCCTCCCCATTTTCCGACGGCCGATAGATCCCGTCCAGCCGATCCGCCCGGACACTCAGGAGCCACTCCTCCCAGCGATACAGCTTCGTGACGGAGTCGGCAACCTCCGCGACGGGAATCATCTGGGCCGACAGGCGTTCCCACTCCCGATTGGCGCGGTTCCACATGGCGTAATCGAACCGATGCCCGGAGAGAAACTCCTCGAACAAGAAGAGATTTTCCGCCGAATCAAACACGGGATCGGCCCGGAAATCGAATACCACTCCCTTTTCGTCGAGGAAAAGCGCGTCCTGCGGATCGGCGTCGACGCACTGCAGCAGGGGCACTGCCCGGTATCCCTTCTCCTCGTCAAACAGACCGATACCCAAGGGGGGCAGATAGCTGGGCTGCTCGTGGATGAGCCCCCAGTTCATCATGTTGCGTCCGTTCCAGCCGCGAATTCCCCCATACCGCTCCTGGAACGCGACGTAGGCGCCGGTATTCTCCGCTCCGGCCTCGGCAAGGCACTCCCGAAGACGGATCACCAGTTCCTCCCGACTCAAGGTTGGCATCGGGGGACGACGTCTACCGAAGATCATCGATTCCCGAAGTCCGGGCCGCCCTAACGCTTCACCGTGCGGGTGTAGTTGCCGTCCATCTCGATTTTGAGACCAATCTCGTTGTACCCCTCGGTGTTTGCGGGAAACCGTTTCGACCACAGGACCTCCCAATAGGGTTTGCCCAGTCGCCCCTTGTAGACCACCTCGGTGATGTAGACGTCGTGCTGGAGATTCCGGTTCTCCAGGTCTCTCTGCGCGATCTCGGCGGCCTGAACCGCGCTGAGAGCGGGGGCGGCTTGCACGGTGAAGGGGAGGACAAGAAAGGGGAGCACTGCGATCAGGGTGAGGAAAAACCGATGATTCATGGGAGAAGAAAATCCGAAAATTCGAATTCCGAAACCCGAAATTTGCCCATCGCACGCTCGGGGACGGTGAAACCCCGGCCCCTAACTCGATATCCCTTTGCGAACCGCCGCGAAAGATCCCCGATCCCGATGGCCTCGCCGGCCCCCCTCGTCCGCTTTCCCACCACCCGAACCCGAGGCCCGGTCCCGATCGAGAAGAAACTTTTTGCCCCGAAGCTTGGCATGCTTCGCCTCTGCGATGGCGACCTGGGCGAACTCGTCCGCAACCTCGATCAGCGAGTGACGGGGAAACATGGTGATCCGGCCCAGGGCCTCCCGAGGCAGCCCGAGCTCGTTGTGCATCATGCCCACGATGTCGCCGGGCCGGATGCGCTGGGACTTGCCCAGATTCATGAAGAGTCGCGTCATCCCCTGCTCGGTCTGAAAAGCGTCCGGGCGCGGTCTGCGTTCCCGGTGTTCCCCTTTTTCTCCGGCTCGTTTCCCGCTCCGGGGCGAATCGTCCCAACCGCTCGAGCTGTCGCGATCCTCCACGATCTCCTCCCCCTCGCGCCCGGTCGATTCGCGCAGCAGGGTCATCATGACGTTGGCGATCTCGCCCAGGTCGAAGCCCGAGGCCCGGAGCGATTCGAGGTCACCAGTGAAGTCCTGGTAGTCCTTGCGCTCCAGACGGTTGCGCAATTCGCCGAGGAGTTGGTCGGCGAGCTTTCCTTCCACCTCCTCCTGGGAGGGGATAACGGCCCGCGGGATCCGCTGACGGATGTATCGCTCGATGGTCTGGAGTCGATAGGCATCCCGACCGAAGATGAAAGAGACCGCCTTGCCCGATCGCCCCGCCCGTCCGGTGCGTCCGATCCGGTGCACGTAGTCCTCGGGGTCCTGGGGGAGGTCGTAGTTGAAGACCACGTCGCTCTCGACGACGTCGATCCCACGAGCGGCCACGTCGGTGGCGACGAGGATCTCCACGGTGCCTTCGCGGAACAATTTGAGCACTCTCTCCCGGAGAACCTGGGTGATATCTCCGTGGAGACGGTCGGCGGAATAGCCGCGGGCCAGCAGGGCCTCGGTGCATTCGTCCACGCTCCGTTTGGTGTTGCAGAAAACGATGGCCAGCCGGGGTTGTTCCAGATCGATGATCCGGGAGAGAACCTCCACCTTCGATCTCTGTCGCACCTCGTAGTAGACCTGTTCGACCGATTCCACCGTCAGGGTTTTCCTCTGGATCCGGATCGTCTCGGGGTTGCGGCTGAACCGCTCGATCAGCCCCTCGACATTGCGGTTCATCGTGGCGGAGAAAAAGAGGGTCTGGCGTTCCTCCGGCACGGCGCGGAGCAGGGATTCCATCTCGTCGATGAATCCCATGTCGAGCATGCGGTCGGCCTCGTCGAGGACCACGGAGTGGATGGTGTCCAGATCGAGCGATCCTCGCTCCACGTGATCGATGAGTCGCCCCGGCGTTCCCACGACCACCTGCGCCCCCTGCCGGAGAGCGCGAAACTGCCGATCGTAGGGGGCGCCCCCGTAGATGGCCACCGTCTTGAGCCGAGGGAGTTTCGAGCCGAGGCGATTGATCTCCTCGCAGACCTGGACGGCGAGTTCGCGAGTCGGACAGAGAATGAGCAGCTGGGGCGCCTGCAAATCGACATCGACGCGGGCCAGTCCGGGCAGGCCAAAGGCCGCCGTTTTTCCCGAACCCGTTTCCGACAACCCCACGATGTCGATCCCCTTCAAAGCCGTTGGAATCGTCGCCGTCTGAATCGCCGAGGGTTTCTCGAAGCCCAGCTCCGCAACCCCGTCCAGAAGCACCTGGGGCAGACCCAGGTCAGCAAATGTCGTTTCCTCAGTCAAGATCACGAAGAATACGCCGATATACGGAATGAAAAAGCGGAAGTTCGCGGACGCGCTCCCTTCCCCTTCCCGAAGGCCGGTGAAAAGGGGACCGCCGACGGACGCGATACCACTCCCTTCGCCCATTCCACGCGACTCCGTAGTCGAGACGACTTGAATTCACAAACGGGCCTCGGTTTATTGCAAGACATGAAACCCTGCCGTCTCTTTCTCCTCCTTTTCTCCTTCGCGATACTCATGATCGGAACACCCCTCCGTCTGGCCGGGGAGGATGAGGAGAAAAAGGGTTCCTCTCTGGGCGACCTCTTCGGCAAGGTCAAAGACATCAAGATACCCGAGCCGGTCACCAACCTGCCCTCGCAGATCAACGACCTGAAAACAGCCTACCTGGAGACGGCCGAGACGGTAGACGAGCTCAGGATCGAAGTGGAGCGCCTCAGGAGCGACGTGGCCGCGCTCCGCGCCGAAAATCAGGAGCTGCGATCGCTGGTGGGAGAGAAGGTGAAAACCGAATCACGCGCCGACATCCTAAAGCCGATCGAGGTCACCGCCCGTGAACTGGTGGGCGCCTACATCGATGATCGCAAATCGGCCGACGAGCGTTTTCAGGGACGCTACCTCAAGGTCTACGGCATCGTGGCGGAAGTAGAAACCGGCCAGGAGGTCGGCATCTTTCTCAGCGCCAGTGGAACGGACACCCGGGTTCGCTGCCAGATCGAGAAGGGACCGGATTTCCATGTGGACGTCATGCCCTCCAAAGGCAGGATCGTGAGCCGGAACGACCGCAGAACGCTCCTGGCCGTCGGTCAGCCGGTGGCGGTGATTGGCACCTGCACCGGCTACGGACTGAATGTCGAGATCACCAACGCGCACATCGATGGCATCTCGGAGAAGCAGCGGACGAATTCCGGTTCCCCGTGAAGGCAACTCGACCCCGCGGCGCTATCGACGCAGGTTCTCCTCGATGCGGAGGCATACCTCTTCCACGTTTTCCCGGCTGTTGAAGGCCGAGATCCGGAAGTATCCCTCCCCCGCGGCGCCGAACCCGGCTCCGGGAGTGATGACCACCTGGGCTTCCTGCAACATGCGGTCGAACATGCCCCAGGAATCGACCCCTTCGGGACAGCCCGCCCACACGTAGGGAGCGTTCACCCCGCCATAGACGGGGAGTCCAACTTTTACGCAGGCCTCGCGGAGCAGGGCGGCATTCCCCATGTAGTGATCGACCAGAGCGGCCACCTCCTCCCTTCCCTGCTCCGAATAGATCGCTTCCGCGCCGCGTTGGACCGGATAACTGGCCCCGTTGAACTTGGTGCTGTGGCGCCGTGCCCAGAGGCGGTGCAGAGGCACGTCCTCCCCGGTCGCGCTCTTGCCGGTCAGTTCTGGAGGAATCACGGTGTAGGCACAGCGCACCCCGGTGAATCCCCCTTTCTTGGAAAAACTGCCGAATTCGATGGCGCAGGTCCGGGCGCCCTCGATCTCGTAGATCGACCGGGGCACGCCATCCTCGCGGATGAATGCCTCGTACGCCGCGTCGTAGAGAATCACCGACCCGTGCTCATTGGCGAAGTCGACCCACGCCGCGAGCTGCTCGCGGCTGGCGATGGCCCCGGTCGGGTTGTTCGGATAACAGAGGTAGATCAGGTCGACCGGCTCCCCCGGGAGAGCCGGAACAAAATCGTTTTCCCGGGTGCAGGGCAGGTAAACGAGCCCGCCGTAGGCGCCGCCGTGGCCGGCCTCGCCCGTGTTCCCCGCCATCACGTTGGTGTCCACGTAGACCGGGTAGACCGGATCGGTGATGGCGATGCGGTTGCCCGGCCCGAAAATGTCGAGGATGTTGCCCGTGTCGCACTTCGACCCGTCGGAAACGAAGATTTGATCGGCGTCGATCCCGAGCGAGGGGTACTGGTGGTCTGCAATCGCTTGCCGGAGGAACTCGTAGCCCTGTTCGGGACCGTAGCCGCGGAACGTCTCCCTGGTTCCCAACTCGTCCACCGCGCGATGCATCGCCTCCCGCACCGCTGCGGGCAAGGGCTCGGTCACATCGCCGATTCCGCAACGAATCAGCCGCGAGGCGGCATCGGGGTTCGCCTCGGTGAACGCCCTGACGCGCCGTCCGATCTCGGGAAAGAGATAGCCGGCTTTCAGCTTGAGGAAGTGGTCGTTGATTCGTGCCATGGTCTTGGTTCGCCTGGAAGTTGGGATTGAAAGTCCGCCCACCAAAGTGATATGTTCCTCTTTGGGCAACGTTTTTCTTCCGGTGGACCGGTTTTTCCCAGCCGTTTTTTTCCTCTTCATCCTCTGCCCTGTCGGCGCCGAAGACCGGGTTGTTTTCGATGAGGGGAGGGTCTCGCTGGTGCTGCCCGATGGGTGGGAACGATCGTTCCGCCACGACGGAACCACCCTGATCGGATGGGAAAGCTCGGATCAGCGGGCCTCGACTTTCGTGCACAAGGCGCGGGTCGATGTGAACCTCGACATGGCAGACATGATGGAGCGATTCGTGGACGGTTTCGCCACCAACGAGGTGATGGTTCTCGAGCAAGCCGGCGATTTGCGCACCGGCCAGGTGAAAGGGATCGACCGCAACTGGCCCGCCATCTTCACCACCATGGAGGTCCTGTTCCGCGGGGCCCAGGGGGAATTCCCCATGAAATACTACCTGCTCATCTTCGACACCGGAGAGTCCCAGTATTTCATCCAGGCGAGCTGCGTCCGTCCGGTTTCGCCGATCCGAGAGGGGCAGGTCTATGCGATGATCCGATCCATCGTGGCGAAGCGTTAATTGATGCGATGAAGCGAACGGAGCGTCCCCCCATTGTCGGTCGGGGAATCATAGTGCGGACCCGGGAACCGGGCCGACTTTTCGATGTGCGCATGCCCAACGGACACGTGGCCGTCGCCGTGGTGCCGCGGGGTGGGCTGGCGGGACCGTCCGAGGCCACCGGGGTCCGGGTGGAGGTGGCTTTCTCGCCCTACGACATGAGCCGTTGCAAGGTGGTTGCATGGCAGGAAGAAGCAGAATAGATCAGGAGACACATGTTTACCGGAATCGTCGAAGAATGCGGGAAGGTGGCGGAGGTCGAGGCCGTCGAGAACGGGGCCCGCCTCCGCGTGGCGGCGACATTCGCCGGGGAGGTGGAGTTGGGCGAGAGTGTCGCGGTCAACGGCGCCTGCCTCACCGTCACTTCGATCGACGACCGGGGTGCCATGGTCTTCGATCTGCTGCACGAAACGCTGCGTCTCACCAATCTCGGAGACCGGAAGGCCGGAGACCCGGTCAATCTGGAACGCTCTCTGCGCGTGGGCGACCGACTTAGCGGGCACTTCGTCCAGGGTCACATCGACACCTGCGCCGAAATCCTCGCCCTGGAGCAGTTGGGACAGGATCACCGCCTCGAACTGGCGCTGCCCGAGGCATTCCGTCACCTGCTCGTCTACAAGGGGAGCATCTGCGTCGATGGCATCAGCCTGACCGTGGCCGAACTCGCCCCTGACCGATTCACCATCTGGATCATTCCTCACACCTTCGATGTCACGAATCTCTCCACCGCCGCGGTGGGTTCGCGGGTGAACCTGGAGTTCGACCTCATCGCCAAACACCTTTCGCGCCTGCAGGAACTGCGCTGATGCCCGCACTCAGTCGACCTCCAACCACTCCGTGAAGTGGTGGATACGGTCTTCCCGAAAGGTGTCGCGTATTTCCGGCGGATCTTCGGCGCGATAACCGAGCGCGACGAAGCCAAAGGGGATCAAATCGCGGGGCAGGGAAACCAGTTCGCGGAAACCATTCATGAATTCCTCGTTCGGGTAGGAGCCGATCCAGTTGGCTCCCAGCCCGAGATCGTGGGCGGCCAGCAGCAGGTTCTCGGTGGCGGCCGCCATGTCCTGGGGCCAGAAACCTTTGCCGAGTTCGAGCGCCGGTTCGTGGCAGAGAAGAATCCCGACGGGACAGGTATTGGTCGCCACGGCCCCGTAGTGGAACTCAAAAATCCTGGGGAGCAGATCGTCGTCGTCGATGATGACGAAATGCCAGGGCTGCTCGTCGTTCGCCGAGGGTGCGTTCATCGCCGCTCTCAGCAGTTCGCGAAGGGTTTTCTCCTCCACCGGCCGATCGAGGAACTTTCGGGTCGTGTGCCGACTTCGGATCGCTTCGAGAGTTTCCATGGTGCTGGGATGCGAGGACAGACTCGATCATCCGGAGAATCCTCCACCGGGGTCAAGCCCGGGTTTGTGACTTCCGACCGCCCCGGTTCATTTCGGGCTTCGAATTTCGCCGATCCTTGTCATAGTCTCCTGACAGCATCCGAAACGATGAAATCCTTCCCGATCCTCGCCTTCCTCGTCTGCTCCCTGCTTCCGGCCTGCACCAATTCCAGTGAACCCCGCATCGATCTGCCCACATCCGCGAATCAGCTTGTCCTCGTGACGAGCGAATCCTGGGAGGCCCCTACCGGAACTCTGCGACGCTTCGAGCGAGAGGAGGGCGGAAGTTGGCACCCGGTCGGTCCCTCCCTTCCCGTGGCTCTCGGTCGCTCGGGACTGGCCTGGGGCCGGGGACTCCACCCAACCGAGACTCCAGACGGCGATCCGGTAAAACGCGAGGGCGACGGCAAAGCCCCCGCGGGCGTCTTCGCCCTGGGCACCGCATTCGGCTATGCGGCGCTTCCACCCGACCGGCTGAAGCTGCCCTATCGTCAGGCCACGGGTCGAGACTTTTTCGTCGACGACCCGAAAGCCCCCGCCTACAACACCTGGGTTCGCCTGGAGGAGGGCGAACGCGCTGGGGGCAGATGGGCGTCCGCCGAGCGCATGCGTCGCGACGATCCTCTTTACGAATTCGGCATCGTGGTGCGGCACAACATGTCTCCCCCGCTCCCCGGTGCAGGCAGCGCGATCTTCCTCCATGTCTGGCAAGGGCCGGACCAGCCTACGGCGGGTTGCACCGCCATGGCCCGCGAGGATCTGCTCGGCCTGATGCGGTGGATCGATCCGGAAAAGCGACCCGTGCTCATCCAACTCCCCGCCTCCATCTCACTTAACTTCGAACCTCGCCATCCATGAATCCCCAGAATCTCGCCTGCTTTGCCCAACTGATCGCCAGCATCGGGATCATTCCCGGCTTCGTCGGTCTGTTCTACACCATGGAACAGCAGCGACACGAGCAGGAGCGTGTCGGCAAGGCGATGAGGCTGGCCGCCCTCGGCGCGGTCAACGACATGATCGAAAAGGACCGGGCCAAACAGCCCAAGATCGAGGAGGTGATCCGATTTGTCGAGACGCTGCCCAAATCGGAGGCAGAACTGCTCGAGGACTACGGCACCGGAAGGGGACTCTATTACGCCAACCCGAATCTGGCTGAGGTCGGACGCCATTACGAACACCTCGGAGCCATGGTCAAGCTGGGCTATATCGATTTCGACCTGATTTTCGAGGTGATCACCTTTCCCGACGATTTCTGGGACGCCACGGAACCGCTGGTGCGCGTCATGCGGGACCATTGGGGCGGACCGGAAAAACCTCTACCCGACCTCTGGATCAACTTCGAGTACCTCCGCGAACGCTACCACGAAAAGCGTGCGCAAAAGCGGGAGGAGCGTGAGAAAACGGGAACTTAGCCCGCATCCTTATCCTGCTACTGCTGGGGGAGGTGCTTCTGGAGTCCCGTCAATCGGGCAACCGAGAGGCGACGTGACGGTTCCGCCGAAAAAGACCGGTTGATTCCGGGGGCCGTCCCGTGATCTTGCGCCGATGATCCTCAACATCCCCGAAGGCGATTTCGCCGGATACATCTTCGATTGCGACGGAACGCTGGTCGACTCCATGCCACTGCACTACCGGGCGTGGACCGCGAGCCTCGAGCGACACCGCGCCCCCTGGGATTGGAGCGAGGACGACTTCTACGCCAGCGCGGGAATTCCGGACCGGGAGATTGTCGGAAGACTGAACGAACGCTTCCGCTCCAACCTGTGTCCGGACTCCGTCCACGCCTATAAGCTGGAATGGTATCGGGAGAGATTGCACGAACTGAAACCGGTGGAAGCGATCGCCGAACAGGTGCGGAACTGCCTCGCCGCGGAGAAACCCATCGCCATCGGCACAGGCAGCGATATCTCCCTGGTCGAACCATCGCTGCGGCACACCGGTCTGTGGGATTACTTTGATATCATCATCACGCCGGCGGACGTCGCTCGCGGTAAGCCGGCGCCGGACATGTTTCTGCTCGCCGCCGAACGCATGGGGGTCCCGCCGGAGCAGTGCCTGGTCTTCGAGGACGGAAAAGCCGGCATCGAGGCCGCCACCGCAGCGGGGATGGCCAGCGTTTTCGTGGATACCCGGCACGGTTTACCGCGGGATTGAGAGCCGTCCGCCCCTTGCCTCACTTGGCGTGGGGAAAGGAGGCGATATCTCTCTCGAACCTTTCGCGCAGGTCGAGCAGCCGGCGCACGACATCGGGATGGCGCTCCGCCAGATTTTCTCGCTCCCCGGGATCTTCCGCCAGGTTGACGAGAAAGGATCGCCGGTCTTTCGGGCCCAGGGCTTCTACCCCTGCCAGTCTGACGCTCTCGTTGGCATTGGCCAGAAGTTTCCAGTCTCCCTCCCTGACGGCCCACCGGCTTTTCTCCCCGGTTCCCATCCTCCAGTAGGCCTCCCCGTGGGGACTGGCCGCGTCGGCCGATCGGATCACCTCGACAATCGAACTGCCGTGAAGCCGGTGTCCCTCGGGCAGGGAGATGCCGGCCAACTCGGCCAGGGTGGGAAACCAGTCCATCCCGGTGACGAACTGGTCTCTCACCTCCCCGCTGGGCAGACCTCCGGGCCAACTCACGATCGAGGGAACCCGCAGCCCGCCCTCGAAGAGGGTGCCCTTGTGCCCGCGGTAGGGGCCGGCCGAACCGCCGCCGCCGAAGGTCCGCTCCTCGACCGAATGCCCGTGGTCCGACTGGAAGACGACGATGGTATCCTCGCGCAGGCCCATGTCCACGAGCCGGTCGAGCACGTCGCCGATGATCTCGTCGGTGGTGGACAAGAAGGCGGCGTATTTGTCCCGGGGGTGAGGGAGGTCCCGGTAAGCCTCACGCCATTTCGAGGTCGCCTGGAGTGGATAGTGGGGCCAGTTGATCGCCCAGTAGACGAAAAAGGGTTGCTCCCGGTTCTCGGTGAGAAAACGATCCATCTCCTCGATCATGAGATCGCCGAAGAATCGACCGTCCTCGAAGACCTCCACCCCGTCGCGCCAGAGATCGTGGCGATTCGGTCCCTGCCAATAGAAAAAGTGAGAGTAATTGTCGATGCACCCCCCCATGTGTCCGAAGGATTCGGCGAAACCCTGCGCGTTTGGCATGGTGTCCGGCGTGTAGCCGAGGTGCCATTTGCCGACGTGGGCCGTTCGATACCCGTGATCCCGAAAGATCTCCGCCAGGGTCACCTCGCCTCCCGGCATTCCGGGCTCGCCTTTTGTCGAGGAAACGTTTCCCGGCACTCCGGCAGCGGCGGGCATCCGGCCGGTGAGCAAACCCGCCCGCGAGGCCGAGCAAATCGCCGAAGGCGCCAGCATCTGGGAAAAACGGACGCCGGTGGCGGCGAGACGATCGAGGTGAGGCGTCTGCAGGTCTTCCGAACCATAGCAGGCGGCATCCACGGAACCCTGGTCGTCGGTGTAGATAAGAAGAACGTTGGGCCGTTCCCGTGCCGCCAAAGGAAGGAGACAGCCCAGGCCGAGTAGGATGATAAGGGTCTTCATGGGATCGATCTGCCGGAACTTCAAACCGGCGGGAAATCCTGCCGGTGCCGGTTGATTTTTTCAATCCCCGGATTCGGGGAGTTCACCTCCCGCCACCCACCTCCGGCATTGACGGGACATGGCAGGAGCCGAGATTGCCCCAGAATGATCGCCGAACCGCCCGCAACGGCGCCCGCCACCCGCAGCTTTGGCAGCGGGATCGTGCTCGTCGCCATGAATCTGATCCCCCTTTTCGGGGCGGTTTTCGCCGGCTGGAGCACCTTTGCCATCGTGGTGCTGTACTGGATCGAGAACCTGATCATCGGCGCGGTCAACGTCCTTCGGATGGCCACCTGCAGGGCTCCTGCCGGGGCGGGCACCGATTCGACGACTTCGCCGGGGCAGGCCGGGGCGAAGGCCTTTCTCATCCCCTTTTTCGTGCTGCACTACGGTATCTTCTGTGTGGTGCACGGAGTGTTCGTCTTCGTCCTTCTCGGCGGAAGAAGCGGCGCGATGGAATTCGGAGACTGGTCGGAAGCCCTGTGGGGGATCTTCGTGCAGGGAGGCGGCTGGTTCATCCTCGGGGTAGCGGCGAGCCACCTCTACTCCTTCTACCGCAATTACCTGCAAGGGGGCGAATACCGCCGGGTTACCCTGCCCGAACTGATGGAGGCCCCCTACCCGAGGGTGATGGTGCTGCATATCGCCATCGTGCTGGGCGCATTTTTCGTGATCACCCTCGGCAGTCCTCTGCCCCTCCTCGTCATCTTCATCGCGGGAAAGACCCTCCTCGACTGGAGGCTGCACCGGCGCGAGCACCGCAAGTGGGCGGCTCCCGGAGCCTGAAAGCCATCAGGTCCGCCGCCGCTGAGGTCCCGACCCGGGTGCGCCGCCATAGGCTGCGGGCAGATCGAAGAGACCGAGCTCCGGGTCGGTATGAGCTTTTCGTTTCGCCACATTGTGCCGGGTGTTCTCCTCGACATCCTCGTTGCCCCACTGGTGCCACCCTTCACGGGCGAATCGGGCAAACAACTCCAGATAGGGGCCCGGCGAACAACTCTCCACGATCTCGAACACCTCGTCCGGTTTGCGGGAATGCTCTCGCTTCCTCGTGGGGAAGAGGTTGACCCGGGTTCGACCCGGCGGCAGCGTCCGCATGCTCCCTCGAACCCCGAAAAGCAGGAGCTCGGTGACGTTGCGGAAGTAGAATCCCACGCCTCGGCCGTCCGGACCACCGTCTTTGCGCACCTTGTACCAGACCAGGTTGGTCTTGTAGCGGAATCCCCAGGCGTCCATCACGGCCAGTCCCTCGGGCAACAAGGCGTTCGGCACCCAGAGATAGAGATGGGCGTTGTCCGCCGCCAGTTCTGTAACGGGCAATTCGCCTATCTGCTGGAGATCCATGGTGGGATAGCGCAACAGACGGCGATGCTCCGGAGCCACCTTGCCGGTCCGGTTGTCAAACTGCCAGGGAGGGTCGGCGAGGATCGTGGGAAATGGGCCCGTAACCTTGGCACGGAGGTCGGAGGCAGGACACGGTATGGCTTCGGAATCGCCCGGTATCATCGTGGGAACAGTTGCGCGCCGCAGGGAACCGCGGCCATTCCGGCAGCTAAGAACACTTCGCCCCCTTCCTCAACCGCTTCGATCGGTTTTTCCGGGGCTTTGAGAAAACCCCGAGAAAAGACCCTCCCTCCCCCGTCGACGGGTCGCCTCCTCTCACCGATGTTCGGTTGCATCCGCCCGAAAATCCGTAGAATCTCTGCGATGCGATCGACGCGGCTGTGCCTCATTCTGCTAGTGGTTTTTGCCTGCGAGAGGTGCCTGGCCTGGTATGGGGACAGCGAGAGGAGTGTTTTCTCCTCCTACGGCAGGCCCGTCGATACCACGGAAATCTCCGCCAACGGTCGTTTCCTCCTCACCTGTCACAAGGGAGGGGGCGGGTTTTACATCTTCATGTTTCAGAACGGCAAGTGCATTGCCCGCTCCCAGTTCAAACAGAGTTTTACCAGCGCGGAAGTGGGTAATCTCCTCACCGAGTTCCGCGGAATGTCCGGCTGGAAGGTCATGGAGTCCGATCGATCATTCCAGGGCGGGATCGACCAGGAGTGGAAAGCCTGGAGGCGCCGCGACCTGAAGTTCTTTGCCTTCACCCTGGAAGAGGTCTTCTCATCGGGCGCGGGTTGGCAGGTCGTTTCCCTGGGAAACGGGAGAGCGTCCCTGGTGGGGAAAAAGCATTTCTCCACCATCTACCAGTTGGCCTTTCAAAACTACTGGAGGTAGGACCGGGAAGGCCACTTCGGGCAGTTGGGATTTGAAATCGTGTTCAGGCTCGGAGGGTCATCACCCGGATCCGCGGCAAGTTCGCTCGCTCTCGAACCTCGTTGGCGTCCCCGATCGCCTCGGTAAACTCGGCGCGATCTTCGCCCGGCAGTTGGGACAGATCGTGAAAAAGGAGGGCGAAACCGTGTCCCGGCTCGCCTTTCAATGAAACCAGCATGTCCTCCAGGGCGTCCCAGGTAAATCCGAAATATCCGGGAAAGCGAAGACTCTGATACAGCGCGTGAAGAAGAGTCTCCTTGTTGAACACGGGAGCCCGGTCGATAATCGCGGCATGATGCTCCCGATCGTTGAGCACGAAAGCGAGGTCTCGCAGGTCAAAATCGGTTCCCGTCTCGAAGACGAGGTCATCCGAGGCCTCGAAGCGGTCGGCCATTTCCTGGATTCGGCTCATCGTTCGACCCTGCGAAATGTCTGGTAGTGATCCGGGGTGTAGTAGATATCCCCGCCCCTGCCCAGGATCAGCCTCTGCGGTCCGGCGTGCCGGATCCCCGGAGTGCGAATGACGATTTCGCGATAATAATCGGGCTCGCGACGGGGGAGCCGCCCCTCGCGGTTGCGGAAGACGGCGCCGTCGTTCTCGTGGGGGTCCCTGCGGCCCTCGGCGATACGACGGAGCGTCGGGCTGAGGTCGACGTCGCCGCGGAAAGCGATCCGCCCGTCTACATCGCGAATGGTGACATCCCGCATGACCAGGTGCGGGGCGGGAGCCTGCCGCAACTCGACCTCGGGGGAAGCCTCGTCCCGGGCGATCTGTGCCGCGGGCGAATCGGATGACACCGCGGCGGCTGGCTCACCGAGGAAACGGTCTTTCTGCAGGTAGCCGGCGACCACGAGCAGCAGGAGGAGCCCGTAGCGAACCAGGGAGGCGCGTTTCATGGAGGATGGGAGGGGAGCCGGGAGGGTCGCCCGCGACCGATCACGATTTCTTCTTCTTGTCGTCGACCGTCGATTTGAGGTACAGCTCGCGCAGTTGCTTGAAGTCGACCTCGGCAGGACTGGAGGACATCAGGTCGTTGCCCTTGTTGTTCTTGGGGAAAGCGATCACTTCGCGGATACTCTCTTCCCCGCAGGCCAGCATGACGACCCGGTCGAAGCCCAGAGCGATTCCACCATGGGGCGGCGCACCATATTGAAAAGCCGTGAGAATGTGGCCAAACTCCTTGGCCTGCTCCTCCTCGTTGATACCGAGGACAGAGAACATGTTCGCCTGCAGCTCCCGCTCGTGGATCCGGAGGCTGCCGCCGCCGAGTTCATTGCCGTTGAGAATGACATCATAGGCCTCGGCTCGGATATCGCCCCACCTGGATTCGTCATCCAGCAGGCTCTCGTCTCCGGCTTTCGGACGGGTGAAGGGATGGTGCACCGCATGCCACCTGCCTTCCTCTTCGTCGTAATCGAGCAAGGGAAAATCCACCACCCAGAAAAAATCCAGCTCATCCTCCTTCCCCTCGAGCAGGTTCTGCATCTCGCAGACTTCGAGCCGCAGCCGGCCGAGAACATCGCAGACCGTCCTGCGGTCGTCGCAACCGAAAAGCACCAGGTCGCCCTCCTCGATTCCGAGTTTCTTCTTCAGGTCGGACTTTTCCTTCTCGCTGAAAAACTTGACGATGGGAGATTTCCACTCGCCGTCCTCCACTTTGATGTAGGCCAGACCACCGGCACCGGCCTCGCGCGCCACCTCCTCGAGACGCTTGACCTGGCCGGTGGTGACGCAGGCAAACCCCTTCGCGTTGATGGCGCGGACCACTCCACCCTTGGAGAGCGCTCCGGAGAAAACCTTGAACGAGGAATCGGCGAACTCGGCGGAGAGATCCACGATCTCCATTCCGATGCGGCGCTCGGGTTTGTCGCTGCCATACCTGTCCATGGCCTCCCAGTAGTCGATCCTCTTGAAGGGGGTCTTCACCTTGGCACCGCGCGCCACGGAAAAGACCTTGGCCAACATCCTCTCAACCAGCTTGAAGATCTCCTCGCGGGTGATGAAGCTGGCCTCGATGTCGATCTGGGTGAACTCCGGCTGGCGATCGGCGCGGAGGTCCTCGTCGCGAAAACAGCGCGCGATCTGGTAATAGCGCTCGATTCCCGCCACCATGAGCAGCTGTTTGTACTGCTGGGGTGCCTGTGGCAGGGCATAAAACTTGCCTGGATTGAGTCGGGCCGGGACGAGGAAATCGCGTGCCCCCTCGGGGGTCGACTTCGACAGCACAGGGGTCTCCACCTCGACGAAACCGTTGCTGTCCAGATGGGTGCGCACCGCCTTGCCGATGGCGTGTCGGGTGCGCAGGTTCCTCGTCATCCGGGGACGACGCAGGTCGAGGAACCGGTTCTTCATCCGGAGATCCTCGTTGCTCAGCTCCTTGTCCAGCTGGAAAGGCAACACCTCCGCCTTGTTCAGAACAGTCAGACAGGTAGCGACCAGTTCGACTTCACCGGTAGCGATCTTTTCGTTCACCGTGGACTGTCCTTCGATTTCGGGACGGTCATCGACCCGGCCCGTCACCTGGATGACGTCCTCGTTGCGGAGGGTGTGACTGATCCGCGCCGCTTCCTCGTTCTCCTCGGACCGGAAAACGCACAGGGTGACGCCCTCCCGGTCCCGGATATCGATAAAGATGACGCCGCCCTGATCCCGAACCGTGTTCACCCACCCGGCCAGGGTGACCTCTTCGCCGACATGGTCTCTCCGCAATTCGTTGCAATGGTGAGTTCGATACATCGCGAAATCCCGGAAGCGGTCCTACTTGTCGTCGATCGCAGCGATGCCGGGAAGTTCCTTGCCTTCCAAAAGCTCGAGCGAAGCTCCGCCTCCGGTCGACATGTGATCCATCTTGTCGCCGAATCCGAACTGGTTGGCCGCGGTGACGGAATCGCCGCCGCCGACGATCGTGATCGCCTCCTCGTTGTGCGCCATGGCTTCCCCGATGGCGCGGGTTCCGATATCCATGCCCCGCTTCTCAAAGACACCCATGGGGCCGTTCCAGATGATGGTCCGGGCCCCCTTGATCACCTCGGAGAATTCTTCAATGGCCCGGTCGCCGATGTCGATACCCTCCCGTCCCGCCGGAACAGATCCACCGAGGGCCCACGGCTCGGTGCACTCCGTGGGGGC
>CAZLUZ010000006.1:0-48584 GCA_964562825.1 uncultured Akkermansia sp. | reverse complement strand
CTTGATTTCTAACCCATCTTAGATAAATTGCAAACTGGAAGGCGGATTACACTAGGCCCCCTTCCTCAGGGCCGAAGAGAACCAGGGTGTCGTCGCTGCTCACGAAGCGGTCGAGGTTCACGCTGTCTTTTCCCGTCGAGGTCCCCAAGACGATGAAGCCGTGCTCCCGAAAACGTTGCACCTCGGCTTCGAGCCGGGCGCAGACGAAGAGGGGAATACGGAAGATGGCTCCGGAGGAGGCCCGAATCGTTTTGCGGGCGAAGGGATCGGCCCCGCGCCCGCCGGCGAAGAGCACGGCCGAGGCTCCCAAGGCAGCGGAGGTGCGCACGATGGCGCCGAGGTTGGCCCCATCCGCTATCTCCGGGCAGGCCACGGCGAATCCCCGAAGGACATTGGGGTCGGGAAGAGGGGAGACGGGACGTCGAGCCAGGGCCGCGATTCCGCGGTGAAAAGGGAAACCTGCGATCGCCGCGAGCCGACTGGCGGGGAGCACGGAAAATCGGTGCGACCGGGGAAGCTCTCCTCGATCGACTCGTGCCTGCCCTCGGCGCGAAACACCCGAATCACCTCGAGGTCGCTGGCGAGAAGCGATTCCACGCACCAGCGGCCTTCCACGACAAAATGATCGGGGTTTTCGAGGAGACCACCAAAGGCTCGGGGCGGATCCTCGGGCATGAAAGGGAATCTGTCAGCTCAACCCTTTCCCTCGAAATCCAGGCTTTTCATCTCTTCCTCGTAGACCTCGGAGAAATCTTCGGGCTCATCCAGGCGCAGCTTGAACAGCCGGGCTGTCCGCACCGGATACTTCCGTCGCTGGGGATCGGTCATTCGGACATGATGATCGTGAATCACGCGGACGGGGAGTTAAAAAATCGCGGCTGCGGAGTGGGGCACCTGGAGGATCACCGGCTTCTCTTCGGAATCTCGCGCAGGCTCAGCCTCGACGGAAGCGAAGGGAAACAGCGCTCCCAGCAAGCACGCCGCCGCGAAATTGGGTCTGCTGGAGTTTCTCTTCATGTAATAAAGGAAAGATTAACATAAACTTCACATAACTACAATAATATTTATAAGAAAAGTGTTTCGAGCGGGATGAATTTGTTAAAAAAATGGAAGGTGGTTTGGATGGCCGGGATCGGCTTTTGCGTCCTTCGCCGGTTGGGTTGAGTTTTAGATTGATGGAGGATTTTGGGGAGATGTTCGCCGCGGTGATTCACGATCACGGATCCCAGCCGAGGAACTACGGTGAGGTCGATGGCGCGACCCACGAGGCGGAGGGGGTCAATCCGTTGACCGGGGACCGGGTTCGGGTTCAGTTTCGGGTGGAAGAGGAATCGGGAGCGATTCTGGAGGCGGGTTTCACCGGCGGGGGTTCCTCCCTGATGCTCGCGTCGGCTTCGATCATGACGGTGAAGCTCCAGTCGATGACCCGGGCGGAAGCGGAGGAGATCGTGCGGGGAACGGTTCGGTGGATCGAGGGGGAGGACCCCGGGGAGTTGCCGGAGGACGAGTGGTCGGTGTTTCTGGAGATTCGGCGTTTTCCCCATCGAGCGTCCTGCGCGGCCCTGGCTTGGAAAACGGCGTGTCGGGCGCTCTACGGCTAGGGCGGCGGCGCGATCAGTCTCGGACTCGCGGGATCGCGGCGAGGAGGGTGCGGGCGCATTCGGTTTGCGGCTGGTGGAACACCTGCTCCGCATCGCCCAATTCGACGATCTTTCCCTTCTCCATCACGGCGATGCGATCCGCGATGTACCTCACCACGGACAGATCGTGGGAGATAAAGAGCATGGTCAGGCCGAGATCGCGCCTGAGCCCGCGCAGGAGATTGAGAATCTGTGACTGGATCGAGACGTCGAGCGCGGATACCGGTTCATCGGCGATGATCAGTTTGGGTTCCGTGCCGAGAGCCCGGGCCACTGCAATGCGTTGGCGTTGGCCACCCGAAAACTCGTGGGGATACTTGCGGATCGATTTGCGGTCGAGTCCCACCTTTTCCACCAGAGTCGAGACCTCTCCCTCGAGCCTGGTGCGGTCACTCCGGTATTCGGGATGCCGGGTCAGAACGGCCTCGGCGATGGCAGAGAAAACGGTCATCCTGGGGTTGAGCGAGGCATAGGGGTCCTGAAACACCATCTGGAAGTCTTTTCTCCTCATCCGGATGGCCCGGGGAGGCAGGTCGGCGAGTCGTTCCCCCTCGAGGACCACGCTGCCGCCGGTGGGCGGGAGGAGTTGCATGATGAGGCGGGAGAGGGTCGATTTGCCGCAACCGGATTCCCCGACGAGGCCGAGGATCTCGCCGCGTTCGATCGTCAGATTGACGCCGTCAACCGCCCGGACCAGGCGCGGGGGAGCGAAGAATCCGCCCCGCTGGCGGAAATGCTTGGTCAGATGCTCCAGTTCGAGATAGGCCATGAGGTTCAGGCTTGGGCATCGGCCGCCGCAACGCAGCCGGGACAGTTCTGCACCCGGTGACCGGGACTCACCTCCACCAACTCGGGCTGGGGTCCGGATCCGCAGGAGCTTTGCTTTGTCGATTCCCGGCATCTCGGCGCGAAGGCACAGCCCTCGATGGGATGGGTCAGATCCGGGGGCAGTCCCGGTATGGTGAAGAGGTCCTGGCCTTTTTCCTGGAGGGCGGGAATGGATTTCTGCAGGGCCCTGGTGTAGGGGTGCCGGGGAGAGCGAAAAAGCTCCCGCACCGGGGATTGCTCCACGAAACGACCCGCATACATCACGTTCACCCGGTCGCAGACCTCCGAGACCACGGCGAGGTCGTGGGTGATGAAGATGACGGCGGTGCCCAGTTCACGCTGCCGTTCCTTGATCAGGTCGAGAACCTGTTTCTGGATGGTCACATCCAGCGCCGTGGTCGGTTCGTCGGCGATCAGGATGTCCGGTCTCGCGATCATGGCCATGGCGATCATGACCCGCTGCCGCATGCCGCCGGAGAACTCGTGGGGGTAGCTATCGATTCGATTTTTGGCATCGGTGATGCCCACGGCGTCCAGTTCGCGGATGGCCCGATCGTAGGCCTCTTTTCGGCTCATCCCGAGGTGCAGCCGCAGTGGTTCCGTGAGTTGGGCGGATATTTTCATGTAGGGGTTCAGCGAGGTCATCGGGTCCTGGAAGATGACGCCGACGCGGCTTCCCCGGTAGGAGCGGATCTCCCGGTCGGAGAGGGAGAGCAGGTCGACCCCGTTGAAGAGGGCCGAGCCGCTTTCGATGCGGCCAGGAGGCTCGGGGACGAGGCGGAGCAGGGAGTAACAGGCGACCGATTTCCCCGAGCCCGATTCCCCAACGATGCCTACGGTCTCGCCTTTTTCGACCTCGAAGGATATGCCGTCCACCGCACGAACCACTCCTTCGCGGGTGTGGAAATAGGTGCGTAGGTCCTGGACTTCGAGGAGGGCCATACCCGGGGGACCCTAGCTCTTCTCCCCCGCTTCGGGAAGAAGATTTTCCTCCGCCCTCCCGCTTCTTCCGCTTGCCGCTCGTCCGATCCGGCCTTAGGTGCAGTGGTTCGCCATGGAAGAGCCGAAGAAACGTGAAGCAAGCGGGGGCAGGCACGGGTATCAAGCCTTCATCTTTTGCCTGTTGCTGGTGGTCTGGGTCGTCTTTTCCGGTCTTTTTGACCTTTTTCATCTCTCGTTGGGGGTCGTCTCCAGCGCGCTGGTCACCTGGATTTCCTCGGATCTCCTTTTTCGGGACCGCGCCGTTCCCCTGCACCGGCGGATCCGGCAAGGGCTCCGCTTATCGGGGTACCTGTTCTGGCTCATGGGGCAGGTCGTCCTGGCAAACAACAATCTGCTCAGATTGTCCCTGGCGGGCAAGCGGGCCATTCATCCGCGGATCGTGAGATACCGGACCGAGTTGCAATCGGATTTTGAAAAGTATCTGTTGGCCAACTCGATCACGCTCACCCCAGGCACCGTGACGATGAAGATCATCGGGCAGACCTTCTACATCCACGCCATCGGCGACCATGCGGCCCGGTCTCTCGACGGAGAGATGGACCGCCGGATTGCGAGAATCTTCAACTGACGTGGTATGCCGGATTTTGCTGATTTTGTTGTTTGGACAGGCGTCGTGCTTTTCGCGATGATGATTCCGGCTCTGTGGAGGGTGGTGCGCGGACCCACCGCGATTGACCGGATCGTCGCGGTCAACGTCATCGGAACCAAGACGGCGGTCCTCCTCGTCGTGATCGGCCAGATATACGGTAGGGTGGGCATGTTCGTCGACTTCGCCCTGGCCTATGCTCTCCTCAATTTCGTGGGATCCCTCGCGGCGGCGCGCTTTCTCCACAAGACCAAATCCATCCCGCGAGAGGTCGGCCTGAATCGATAGACCATGAACCAGGAAGGCATCATCACTCTCTTGGCCGTCGTGTCCATCGTCTCGGGCCTGGTGTATTTCTCCGGGGCGGCTCTCGGCCTGGTCCGTTTTCCCGACTTCTATACCCGGATGCACGCGGCGGGGAAAGGGGACACCCTGTCCAGCCTGCTCCTCATCCTCGGCTTTGGCATATACCAGTTTCGAGATTTCGACTTCACCTTCGGCAATATCGCCGAGGACTACACCACCCTCCTGCTTTTCCTCAAGCTGCTCGGAATCTGCGCCTTCGTCATGATGACGAGTCCGACGAGCACCCACGCATTGATGGACGCCGGCTGGGAGGAGGGTATTCCGCCGGAACTGGGCGACGCGGAGGGCAACGATCTGGAGAAAGACACGCGAAATTCTCGATGAATGTTCTCAATATCATCATCCTCCTTCTCCTCGTCGTTACGGCTATCATATCCCTGCAGGTCAAGGATCTCCTCGCCGCCTCGATGATTTTCGGGATCTACAGTTTTCTTATGTGCCTGCTCTGGGCGGAGATGGGGGCTGTAGATGTGGCCTTCACCGAGGCGGCGGTCGGGGCGGGAGTGAGCGCGGTGTTTCTCATCGCGACGGTATTCAACACGAACCGGAGGTCGTCGGACTGATCGGTAGTGATGAAGAGGTTCGCCCTCATCGCGGTCGTGGCTCTGGGATCGGTGCTCATCTACGGCACGTCCGATTTCCCCGCTTGGGGGTCGCCGGATTCTCCGGTCAACGACGGCGTGCCGTCATCGGTTCGCTCCGTATCGGAGATCTATATCGAGGAGACCTATACCTTGACCCACGTGCCCAACATGGTGACGGCGGTTCTCGCCGACTACCGGGGCTACGACACGCTTTTCGAGACGGTCGTGGTGCTAGCCGCGGGCTTGTCCATCTTTGCCATCCTTCGCGTGACCAGGCAGCGGACGGACCTTGGGCCGGACTGCCCGGCAGGTTCGATCATTTGGGTCGACGGCGATCATCAGCGCATCATCGTGGGGTCGACATGCCGTTATCTCATTCCGGTGATCCAGCTATTCGCCCTCTACGTGGTGGCGCACGGGCACTATTCCCCCGGAGGCGGGTTCCAGGGAGGGGTCATCCTGGGAGCCAGTTTCATCCTTCTGGGACTGGGCGAGAATCTGCAGTTCGCCCTGCGGCGGTTCTCGGAGAACCGGTCCATCGCGCTCGCCTGCTGCGGAATTCTTCTCTACGCGGGGGTCGGGGTGCTGAGCCAGTTTTACGGACGGGAGTTTCTCGATTTTGGAGCCCTGCAGCCGGTGCTGCACAGCGCGGACGAGGGATGGGCGCGCTCTCACAGCATGCTGGTTGTCGAAGTCGGGGTCGCCCTCACGGTCTGTGCGATCATGTTTGCCATCTATGCCAACCTCGCCTCGCGGGGCACCCTCCAGGACGGTCTCTGAATCATGCAGGAATTTATCGAGAACTCGATTCAGCCCCATTTCAATTACTGGATCTATGTCGTGCTCATGATGATCGGGTTCTGGGCTCTGATCGCGAAACGCAACCTGATCAAAAAAATGATCGGCCTCTCGATTTTTCAGACGGCGATCATCCTTTTCTTCGTCTCGCTGGGGGTCAAGGAGAACGCGACGATTCCCATCCTGGTCGAAGATTCGGGGAAAGCCGGCAAGGGTTGGGTAGCGCCGGAGGCGGGCGATCATGGGCCGGAGAAGAAGTCCAAGTTTCGCCGTCCTGTAGCCGACGATCACGTCAATCCCCTGCCGCAGGTATTGATGCTGACCGCGATCGTGGTGGGGGTCGCCAATCTGGGCGTGGCACTCTCTATCTCGCAGGGAATCTACCGCAGCTTCGGCACGCTGGAGGAGGACGAGATTCTGAGAAAGATCAAGAACAGAGACTACCATGACTGATCAACTGCCCGCGATCATCGTGCTGTCTCCGCTATTCGGGGCTCTCTTCGTCGGGTTGTTCGGCGGCAGAGACCGAAGGATTTGTTTTCCCATTGCTCTGGCGGCGCTGTTCGTCTCGCTGGTCGCGTCCGTCGAGGCCGCCCGGAGTGTCTACCTCCATGGTCCGATCGAGTATTACACGGAGGGCTGGGTGCCGGGCAAGGTGGTCGAGGGGGTGGAGATCCCCCTGGGCTTTGGCATCGAGCTGAAGATCGATCACCTGAATGCGTTCGTCATGGTGGCGGTGGCCGTGGTGGTGTTGCTCGTCTCGATCTATGCTTTCCGCTCCCAGAGAGACAAGAACACGGAAAAGACGCACTTCTTCTATGCTCTACTCCTTCTCCTGGCCACCGGTCTCTTCGGGATTACGGTGACGACGGACGCCTTCAACCTCTATGTCCTGGTCGAGGTCTCTTCGCTGACAAGCTACGGTCTCATCGCCATGGGGAGTTCCCCGCGGGGTACGGTGGCGGCTTTCAATTACCTCATCATGGGAACCGTGGGAGCGTCTCTCTACCTGTTGGGTGTGGGTTATCTCTTCCTCAAGACCGGAGCTCTGAACATGGTGGCGATACACGGGATCCTCCACCTGGAAAGCGAGGTGGGTGTGGCGATCTACGATTCTCAGTCGATTCTGGTGGCCTTCATTCTCGTTATGGTGGGGGTGTGGATCAAGATGGCTTTTTTTCCTCTCTACGGTTGGTTGCCCAACGCCTACAGCTACTGCCCGACCGCCACCGCTTGCGTCTTGGCACCGCTGATGACCAAGGTGGTGATCTACGTGATGATCCGGATGATGATCACCGTGTTCGGTCTGGACTGGGTCTTTCGCTACCCGATGTGGAGCGAATTGGTCGTCTGGCTCGCGGTGATCGCGATTGTCGCGGGATCCATCTTTGCCCTGGCCCAGATCGAGCTGCGCAAGATGCTGTGCTACCTCATCGTGGCCGAGGTGGGCTACATGGTGGGAGGGTCGTGGCTGGCCGACCCCGAGCGCTGGGGGCTGACCGGGGCGATGTACCACGTGCTGGCAGACGCCGTCATGACGGTCTGTCTGTTTCTCGGGGTCAGCGTCATTTTCAAGTGCACCGGGGTGACCAGGATCGACGACGTCGACGGGCTGTTCGGCAGGATGCCGCTGACCATGGCGGCTCTCGTGGTGGGGGCTCTTGCCATGATCGGGGTTCCGCCGACCTGCGGCTTTTTCAGCAAGTTTTATCTGATCCGGGGTGCGATCGGTTCGGGGGACTGGGAATTCGTCGCCGCATTGCTTGTCTCCAGCCTGGTGAACGCCATTCTGTTTTTCCGCATTCTGGAGAATGCGTTTTTCGGTCGGCGACCAGTCGGTCGGAAAGGGGGCCGTGCGGGGCGGACCGGCAAGACCCCGGCGAGGCGCGAGCCCGAGGTTCCCTTGAATTATCTCGTGCCCCTCTGGACGAGTGCCGTTCTCATCGTGCTCGTCGGCCTCTGCCATGGCCCGATTGTCGGGCTGATTCGTCGCACCGCGGGCCTGCTCCCCGAGGTCTCCCTACCTGTCAATTGATCCTCCCGTGATGGATGTGGTAAACTCATACCTGCCGGCCTACGCGTGCCTCGCCTCGTTGATCGCGATTCCCGGAATTCTGCTGTTTCGGGGAGAGCCTTTCCTGCGCGAGGCGATGACCTTCGCCGCCGGGGCAGTCAAGCTGGGCCTCGTGATTGCCATCTATCAAGTGGTGAAGGACGGAACGGTGATGGAGTGCCGGTTTGTCGATGGGCTTGCCGGGGTGAGTCTGCCCATCTTTTTTCGCGTCGACCAGTTGAGTATCCTCTTCGCCCTGGTGGCCTCCTCGCTCTGGATCGTGACATCTCTCTATGCCATCGGATACATGCGCGGTCTGGAGGAGGGGAATCAGGCCCGTTTTTTTGCGTTCTTCGCCCTCTCCCTCTCGGCCACCCTGGGGGTTGCTTTCGCGGGGAATCTGCTGACCCTGTATCTGTGTTACGAGCTGCTTTCGCTCTCGACCTGGCCTCTGGTGACGCATCACCAGGATAGGGAAGCCCGGAACGGTGGCCGCACCTATCTCTCCTACCTCCTGGGGACCTCGATCGGATTCGCCCTCCCTGCGTTGATCTACACCTACCACCTCGCGGATGGCGACCTGTCTTTCGCCGGGACCGCCATTCTCGGGGCAACGGAAATGGGCCATCTCCAGGCGGTGGTTTTGCTCATGGCTTTTGCTTTCGGTTTCTCCAAGGCGGGGTTGATGCCTTTCCATTCCTGGCTGCCGGGTGCGATGGTCGCGCCGACACCCGTTTCGGCTCTGCTCCACGCGGTGGCGGTGGTGAAGGTGGGTGTGTTCTGCGTGATCCGGGTCGTCACAGGGGTCTTCGGAGTGGATCTGCTGCGGGATACCGGGGCCAACGATGCGCTGCTCTGGGTGTCGGGTTTCACCATGATCGTCGCATCCATGATCGCGCTGTCGCAGGACAATCTGAAACGGCGGCTCGCTTTTTCCACCATCGGTCAACTCTCCTACATCCTTTTTGGCATCGCGCTACTCGACGAGAACGGTATGCTCGGTGCCATCGTGCACCTGGTGGCTCACGCTTCGGGTAAGATCACCCTCTTTTTCTGCGCCGGAGCCATCTACGTGGCCAGCGGCAAAAAAAACATCTCCCAACTCGGTGGTATCGGAAGGACCATGCCCCTGACAATGACGGCCTTTTTCGTCGGGTCCCTCTCCGTGATCGGACTGCCTCCCACCATCGGTCTGATATCGAAGTTTCACCTCGTGCTCGGTGCGGCCGGGGTCAATCCCTGGCTCATGCTGGTCTACCTCGTCTCGACGTTCCTCAACGCCTGCTATTTCCTGCCGATCGTGATCCGGGCATTTTACCCCGGGCGAGAGGCGACGAATGAAGAGGGGGGCGCCCGGTTTTCGTGGGGAAAAGTCGAGGAGGCGCCCTGGACTTGTGTGATCCCACTCTGCCTCACCGCGCTGATCTCGATCGCTCTGTTCTTCTTCCCGGGGCCACTGATCGACCTGGCGAAGCAGTTCCTCGGCGCGGGCTAGCTAGTCGGTTTGTTCCGGGCTCAGGATTCCCTGCGCCGCTTTCGGCAGGCGAGAAACACATCGACGAAGCTCAAGAGCCAGAGGCCGATTGCGATGAGGAAGGTGGTGCTGCCGAATTCCGTGTCGAACGGGGCGACCCCGTTTGCAGCGAGGAGAATATCGGCGACGGCGTAGAGGGGAAAGAGGACATGGAGCCATTTCCGTTTCGCCCCGGGATCGGCGTAGAAAAGGCCGAATCCGCCGAGCAGATGACAGACCAGGGCGAGCCCGTAAGAGGGGTGGGTGATCCGCCAGCCCTCGCCCGTCGCCCCCGAGACCGGTTTCCGGTTCTGCTCGAACAACTCGGTCACCGAGGAGAGGGCCGGTTCCGAGGCTTCGGTAGCCTCACTACCGGGCCCGGCAGGGGTGAGAAAACGCATCGTCGCGATCCATGCGGACACGGCCTGGGGACGATCGGCCCGGTCGAAGGCAAATCCCCTCTCGATGGCGGAAATCAGATCTTCGGAATAGACGCCCCGGTCCCGGAGCCTGGCGAACAGGGCGGGCACGGGATCGTTCCCCACGCGATCGGTGGAACGGGGAGGGGTCTCGAAGGCCATCAGCTTGTAGAAGGAGCCGGCGAGGGCGTAGATGTCGCTCCAGGGACCGATCTCGCCATCCCTCCGCATCTGTTCGAAGGGGGTATATCCCGCCGTCTCGAAAACCGTGAGGGTCTTTTCTCCGAGTTGTTGCCGGGCGGTTCCGAAATCGATCAGCACCGGAGTGCCCGAGTCCAGCATGAGGATATTCGCCGGTTTGATGTCCCGGTGATAGACGGCCTGGCGATGCAGTTCGGACAATCCGTCGAGCAGGGGCCTGAGCAAATCCCGAAGTTCGTCCTCGCTGAAGGGGCGGCTTTCCGAGCTGCGCTGGACGATCTCCTGTTCCAGGGACCGGTCCCCGAGATAGGGCATGACGAAATAGGCGGTGCCATGGCTCTCGAAGACGCGAAAGACCGGGACGATGTTGGGGTGATCGAACCTCGCCAGCATGCGAGCTTCCTGCAGGAAATTCTGGATGCTCCAGCGAAACACGTCGCCGGTTTCGGGGGAATTGGAGGACGGGGCCACCCGGAGCGACTGCGAGTCCCGGTAGGCGAACATGGAGGGGAGGTTTTCTTTGATCACCACGAGCCGGTCCAGGGATCGGTCTCGCGCCTGGTAAGTGATGCCGAATCCCCCCGTCCCCAGTTCGCGAAGGATTTCGTACTCCTGGAGTCGGTGGCCCATGGGCAACGCGAGGTAGTTGGTCTGCTCGTTCATGGACACGTCTCGGTGGCGGAGGGAGAGGTCGACCCGGGGAAGCTAGTCCGCGGCGGTGTCGCCGCAAGCCTCGATTGTGGGCGGGGCGCCTCGCCGGAGCCGGCTCGGGGAGTTTCCTCCCTGCCGAGGTCTGCGGCGGTGACGTCCTTTTCGTTGGAAAACGTGGGCAGACGGTGCCAACGTCCTCCCCTGAAAAGGAAATCTTGCCAAGGGGAAGACGACACGGAAAAGCGGGTCGGGTCGCGTCGGGCACCGCTGAAGACGCTCTGGTTTGCCTGCTTTGTCGCGGTCGCGCTCCAGTTTGTCTCTCCGGACACGCACCACGAGGGCCATTTTGGGGAACCGTGGTGGGTTCCGAGCTACGCCATACTCGGATTTCTGGCCTGTTTTGCGGTGGTTGCGGTGGGCGCGGTGGTGGGATCTCTGCTGAGGCGGCGGGAAGATTACTGGGGGGAATCGGGGGAAGAAACCTTGCCCGACGATGTCGATGAATCTCTCCGTTGAATTTCCTCCGGCTCTGATCCTGCTGGTCGGTGCCCTGATCGTCCCCTTCTGTCATCCGGCGCTGCGGCGGATTCTCGTGGTAGCCCTGCCCGCAGCCGCACTCGGCTACATTCTCGCGCTGCCGTCCGGCGCGGAGGGTGGTTCGCTGCAGCCTTTCTCTTTCCTTCAGGATCCCATCCGCATGTTGCGGATGGATGGACTGTCGCGGCCCTTCGGCATCGTGTTCGCCCTGAATGCCGTGGTCGTCTTCATCTATGCCTTCTACGTGAGAAAGAGCACCCAGCACACCGCGGCACTGGTCTACATGGGTAGCGCCCTGGGAGTTGTTTTCGCGGGCGATCTCCTCTCGCTCTACGTCTTCTGGGAAATGATGGCGGTGGCATCGACCCTGATCATCCTTTCCCGGGATACCCTGTCGGCCCGGCGTTCGGCTCTGCGGTATCTCCTCGTCCACCTGGTTGGGGGACTCCTGCTGCTCGCGGGAGTGGTTCTGATCATCCTGCGAAACGGGGGAGAGATCCATTTCAGCCCCGAGACGATCAATCTTGCCGAAAAACATGCGGGGATTTATCTTATGGTCGCAGGCATCCTGGTGAACGCGGCGGCGGTTCCCCTGGGGTCGTGGCTGCCCGACGCGTATCCCTCCGCCAGCGTCACGGGAGGACTCATTCTCAGCGCCTACACGACCAAGACCAGCGTGTATGTCTTGCTCCGGAGTTTCGGCCCCACCGAGGCGCAGGCCGCTGCGGGTGAGGCGGGGGGATGGGAACCTCTCGTCTGGATCGGCTGCATCATGTCGATCTACGGTGTCGTCTACGCCCTCCTCGAGAACGACATGCGGAGGATCCTGGCCTATTCGATCATCAATCAGGTGGGCTTCATGGTCTGTGCCGCGGGTATCGGAACGGCCCAGGCGATCAGCGGCGCATCGGCGCATGCCTTCTGCCATATTCTCTACAAGTCCCTGCTCTGGATGGCGGCTGGCGCGGTGCTCTACCGGGTGGGGAAAAGTCGCTGCACCGAGCTGGGTGGGCTCCACCGCACCATGCCTCTGACCGCGCTTTGCGGGACGATCGGAGCCTTTTCCTGTCTCGGGGTTCCCTTCACCTGCGGATTTGTCAGCAAACCGGTCATATTGGAGGAAACTCTGAGGGGCGGCGAGTTTACCTGGGCCTGGCTGGTGCTGGAGATCGCATCGGCGAGCATTGTTTTTCACGCCGGACTGAAGTTCCCCTACCTCGTCTTTTTCCACCGGGACCGGGGGCTCCGCCCGCGGGAGGCCCCCATCTCGATGCTTCTCGGGATGGGAGCGCTGGCGGCCGGTTGCCTGTTCCTCGGACTCTTCCCGGGTGTGCTCTACGGGCTTCTGCCCTACCCCCTACAGCACGGCGCCTACGATTGGGGGGGGCTGGTTCACCAGATGCAGATGCTGGCGTGGGCGGCCTTGGCGTTCTTCCTCTGCCTGAGGTGGATTGAACCGCGACCCGCGGTGACTCTGGATTTCGACTGGTTTTATCGCAGGGGAAGCCCTCTGGTTTATGCGGTTTTGGACCGGTTGATGAATGGGATGAACGACTTGGCGGGCCGGCTTTTTCTGCGCGGGGTGGTCCGGCCGCTCTGCCGCTTTTTCGAGGCGGCGCCGACCCGTTTCCTTTTCGCCGCCATGGAACCGGTCTGGAAACTCCGGCGACTGGACGAAGCGAGCCTCTCCGACCAGCGTCAGTCCCTCCACCGGCAGAGCCGGAGAGGCGCTTTTTCCATCGGGTTGACCGCTCTCCTCGCCGTCGTCCTGCTCGCCCTCCTCTCCGCGCTGGCCCAGCTAGGGCGGTGATCACCGCGATCCCGTGGCGGGCTTCCAATTTTCTCCGGGGCAATCTTTACAGCCCGAACAGTTCCCCTAGACTGTCCCTTCAAAATGCCGTCAAGAGTCAAATGGATCATCGAACCAGCCCCGGATAAGAAGTTGGTCGGGAGCTTCGTCGAGGAGTTCGGTCTCTCCGAAATCGTGGTCCGGCTCGCCGTGCAGCGGGGATTCGCCGACCGGGAAGACTTCGTCAATTTTCTTTATCCCAGGCTCAAGGATTTGTCCGATCCCTTTCGGCTTCCCGGGATCGCCGAGGCCGTGGAAAGACTGCTGCGTGCCGCCGACAGCGGGGAGTCCATCGTGGTCTTCGGAGACTACGATGTCGATGGGGTCACCTCGGTGGCCCTCCTCACCCGCATTCTCCAGGCCTATGGACTCCATCCCAGGAGTTTCCTGCCGACCCGTCTCCGGGAGGGTTACGGGCTGAGCACCGAGGGCCTGGAGAAAAGCTTCGAGCGCACCCCGCCGGATCTCGTGATCGCCGCCGACTGCGGAACCAACTCGCGGGAGGAAGCGCGATTCCTCAGGGAACAGGGGATCGATCTGATCATCCTCGATCACCACGAGCCTGCGCCCGACGGTGTGGCCGAATGCGATGCCCTGGTCAATCCCAAGCTGGGTCAGGACTACCATTACCTCTGCACCGCAGGGGTCGTCTTCAAGGTGGGCCACGCCCTGCTCAAGACCCGGCCGCTGCCGGGTTTCGATCTGAAGGACCTGCTCGATCTCGTCGCGCTGGGAACGATCGCGGATATCGTTCCCCTGGAGGGGGAGAACCGCATCTTCGCAAGGAAAGGGTTGATGCAACTCGATCGCACGATTCATCCCGGGATTGCCGCTCTCAAGGCGGTGGCCAACGTGGGGATCCCGGCAAAATCGTTCGACGTGAGCCACAAGCTGGGACCAAGGCTCAACGCCGCAGGAAGGCTGGACACGGCCAAGGCCTCTCTCGACCTGCTTCTCTGCGACGACGCGGAGCGGGCGCGGGCCTACGCCGAGGACCTCGATCTGCAGAACCGCGACCGGCAGGAACTCGAGGCCCGCACCCGGGAGGAGGCCGAGCAGATGATCCTGGGCCTTCCCCCCGCAGAGCGCTCCTTCGGTATCGTCGTCGGGTCCCGCGGCTGGCACCCCGGCGTGGTCGGCATCGTCGCCTCCCGGATCTCGAAATTCTATCACCGGCCCACTTTCATCATCGCCATCGACGAGGACGGATTGGGCAAAGGCAGCGGTCGCAGTGTCCCCGGCATATCCCTCGTCGACGCCCTGAACTCCTCGCGTGACCTCATCGAGGCCGGCGGAGGTCACGAGATGGCGGCAGGCGTGACGGTGATGGAAGACAGGATCGAGGCTTTTCGTTCCCGTTTTTCCGAGGAGGTGAGGAAGCAGGCTCTCGGCGATGCTCTCGTTCCCAAACTCCACCTCGACGCGGTGATTTCCCTGGCCGAGATCAAGATGGACCTGCTGGACAGCTACGAGTTGCTCCATCCCTTCGGAGCGGGAAACCCGCAACCGATGTTCATGAGCCGACGGGTCGAACTGGCGGGGGAACCCAGGGTGATCAAGGAGAAACATCTCAAGTTCACCTTCTACCAGGACGGGGTGACCCGCGACGCGATCTACTTCAACTCCGCCGATCTCGAGTTGCCCAACCCGCCTTGGGACGTGGCTTTCCACATCGACCGCAACGAATTCCGCGGGCAGAGCCACGTCTCCATCACGATCCAGGCCATTCGCAAGGCGGGGGGATAAGCCGAAGCGCGACCCTTGACCCACGCACCATTTCCATTTGCTATTGCGACTCAGTCGCAGTAATCTCCGCAGTGTGGGATTGTCGGACAGACCTGCGGGCCAGGACGCGTCGGGCGGCGGAGCTGCTCGTTGCGGATCTGGCCGATCCCCCCTCCAATGCGGAGATCTGCAAAGAGGTCGGCCTCTCGGAATTTCAGCTGAAGAAGGGGTTCCGGCAGTGTTTTGACACGACGGTGGGGGCGTATTTGCGAGCGGCGCGGATGAGGCGGGCGGCGGAATTGCTCGCGTCGGAGGATTTCACGGTGGCGGCAATCGCGGCCGGCTTGGGCTATGCGAATGCGAGCCGGTTCGCCGAGGCGTTTCGCCGACACCACGGATGCAACCCCAGCGATTTCGCCGAGAGCCGGTGCGGCGGGTGAGGACCGGTGACAGGCCCGCCTGGGAACTCATCGTCCGCACCGTTAGTGTCGACGGCTTCACCGTGGACCGGGCAGCGCTGCGCTACGTCGAGGGCGGGTTCATTCCAGGTAGGGGGTGATGAGGGACTCCACCTCCTCACGCGAGGGGGTTTCCCTCTTTCCCGCCTGGATTTCGTCAGCCATATCGAAGGTGGCCTTCACCAGCGATTTTCCGTCGACCTCTTTGCGGATGCCGAATTCGGAGCGCTTCTGCTGTGTCCCCTCCCAAAAGGCGGCGACCTTTTTCCAGAAATCGCGCGTCTCCTCCCAGTAGGCGAGCGCCGGGCCGAAGTCCTCGTCTTCGGTGAGATCATAGAAATTCAGTCCCTTTTCCCGTGCGAGGTAGTGGCGGACCGATCCATCCTCGTCGAGGACCTGCTTCAGATTATCCTGATAGTGGACCCAGCCGTAGGGGGTGAGGGCGTGTTCGTTGATCGCCAGCAGCACCTCGTAGTCGTCGCGCTTGGTGTGCTCCCGCCGCGGCAGGGGGCGATTGGTGGGCCCGGATTGCCAGCGGGAATAGCCGCCCTCGTGGCGCCACCGGCCATAGCTCTCGTAGCGGGGGCTGTCGTCCACCTGGGTGACCAGTTGGCTCCACGTGCCGCGCACCGTTTCCGGGGAGCGATCGGTCACCTTCCATTTTTCTCGTCCCTGGAATTCGGTGATCCGGGTGTCTTGCCACGTCCAGATCTGCTTCCAGTGCTTGACCACGCGGGAACCATTTCCCGTCAGGAGGATGTGCTGCAGGGCAATCCGGTCTCCGGAATCCTCGATGACGAACACCTTCTCGATGGCGTCTTCGCGATACTCCTCCCTGAGCTGGTATCCCGGCTGAAGCGGAACGGTTTCGGTAAAGTGGAAATCCACGTGGTATTCCCCGGCCATGCTCAGAATGGCTCTGCGATCGGCCTCCGGAGGAGTGCCCTGGTTCCCCTGGGCCGGGCCGAAACTGGCGATGAAGAGGGCCCAACCGGCCCCCGCGAAGGTGCGAATGTGCTGTTTCATTTTTTCAAAATTTCACCCAAAAAGGCTCAAACTTATTATTGCTACTGTGTCTCAGTATCGCCAACTTCCCGCAATGAAAGACGGATTTCAAATCAAAAATGTCTGGCCTCGTTTTCTGTGGGGAGCTTTGGGGTTGAATGCGGCGTTTCTGGCGTGCGGGCAGGGTGACTCGGCAACGGAGACCGCGATGGATGCTCCGGTGCTGGTGGCGAACGAGTCGGCACCGGCCGCCCGGGTGGGTCAGATCGAGACAACGGTGGTGGAGAGCACCCTGGACCCCTCGCCGGTTCCGGTAACGGGTCCCCGGTCCCGCCCCACGCCCGCGCCGACGCCTTCGGCGGTGGTCGATCAAGTGGTTATCTCGGCGACCCGCACTCCCAAGCTGATCGAGGATGTTCCCACCGCGATCACCGTGATCGATGCCACCGACATCGCCCGGATTGCCCCGCTCTCCTTCGACGACCTCACCCGGACGGTGCCAAACGTCGAGTTTCTGGGAGGCCCGCGTTACCTCGGGGAGCAACTCATCGTCAGGGGAGAGGGGGGCAGTGCGGTGAGCGTCCGGATCGACGATGCCCGGCAGAATTTTGTTTCGGGCCACGCCGGACAACGGTTTTTCGTCGAAACGGATTTCCTCAAGGAAGCCGAGATCCTTCGGGGCGGGGGGAGCTTTCTCTATGGCAGCGGCTCCGCCGGCGTGATCAACCTGACGACGCTCGATCCCGAGGACATTATTCGCGACGAACGCATCTACGGCCTGCGATTGCGCAACACCTACAACTCGAACACGAACGAGTGGACCCAGAGCCTGATTGGAGCGGTGGGGAACGAGGAAATCGGCCTGCTCATTGGAGGATCGACGCGTGATGGGCAGAATATCGAGCAGCCCGGCGGAGTGGAGTTGCCCTTCTCCGCGACGGAGAGGGACAGTGGGATCGGGAAACTGGTCTACACGCCCAGCGAGGACACGCGATTGGAGTTCGGTTTCACCGAGTACGAATCCATCGACCGCGGAGGGGCGAATCCCCAGGCCCTGGCCGTGGGCACCTCGGACAACGCCCTGGTCGATCGGGTCGTGACCTACGAGCAGCTTACCGGGGACTGGTCCTGGAATCCGGAGTTCAACGATCTCGTCGACGTGAAGGCTTCGATCTACTACAACACGACCAACCAGAGGAGGAATTACGCCGATGTCGTGGGGAGCAATGCGGGCCGGTTCAACGTGCACAACCTGGCCGTGTATGGTATCGATGCGAACAACCGCAGCATCGCGGAGATCGGCGGTCGGCAGCACGAGTTCGTCTACGGCATCGATTTCTTCCACGAGGTCCAGGATGGGGTGGAGACACGCGACACCTTTTTCATTCCCGGGTCGCCGGGCAATTCCTCAGGGCGTCCCGACGCCCAGGCCGATCATCTGGGATTCTATCTTACCGACGAGATCGAGGCCACGGAGAATCTCACCCTCTTCGCCGGGATCCGCTACGACACCTATGAGAGCATCAAGACCGAGGGAATCTCCTCGCAACAACAGGATAGTGCGTTCCTGCCGCAGGTCGGCTTCGATCTCGATGTCACCGAGCGGGTTTCGCTCTTCGGGCAGTTCTCCCGGGGATTCACCGCGCCGACGCTCAACGATCTCTACCAGGACGGCAGCCATTTTGGTGTGGTGCCGGGCGACCCGTTTTTCGAGACGATTCGCGATCCCCAAGGCGGCTTTTTCTTCCCCGCATTCACCGCCCCGCCTCCCGGATTGATCCGCGTGAACTACTTTGAGGAGGTGTTCGTCCCCAATCCCGATCTGCTTCCCGAAGAGACCGACAACTTTGAACTGGGTGTTCATTTCGAAGACGACGACTTCTTCGGAGGCAGCCTCACCACCCGGGTGAACGGCTTTTACAAAAAAGGCATCAACACCTTCGACACCCAGATCGTGGGAACCCGGACCGTCTCGCCTTTTGCTGGGGGATTCGCCACGCCGCCCGATGAGCCCGCGCAGGTGGTGAACCCGCCCGGAGCTGTCGTTTTCACCGGAATCGACTTCGAGGGGCAACTCGTCCAGGCATTCCGGCAGTCGGTGAACCGGGAGGAGACCGAGATCTACGGCTTTGAGTTTTCCGCCGACTACGACGCCGAAACCTGGTTCGCCGGCCTCGATATCGGGATTATCCGCGGGCGAGACACCGTCACCGGTCAGAAGCTCAACTCCATCACCGGCGACCAGGTGGCCCTGACTCTGGGGATGCGGCCGCGGGAGAATCTCGAGTTTGGCGTCCAGGGACTGTGGAATGGGGGCCGGGAAGATCTCGTCTCCGATCCCTTTTTGCGGACGAGCGGTTACGATCTTTACAACCTGTTCGGCTCGCTTCGGGTGACCGACTGCTGGACGATCCGGGGAGGAGTGGACAACGTCTTCGACCAGACCTACGAGCGGACCAGCAACCTGCTCATCGAACCCGGCCGGAATGCCTTCATCTCCTCGACCATCGAGTGGTAGTCGAATCGCCCGACCAGCCCCTGTCACTCGCATTTTCCCCTTTCCCGAGGTGACTTTCCCAGCTTTCGACCCACCATTCTATTGCGAATGAGTCTCACAAGCTCTAAGGAAGGTTCTGTCGGTTGGACGAGAACGGGAGTGTGGTAGTTTTTCCCATTTTTGCCAGGCCGGCGGTCAAATTTGCCGGGCAGATGAAGATTTTTCATCCTATCATTGTGATCGTTTTTTTGGCGATGCCGCCGGGGGACATCGGGGTTCGGGCGCAGGAATCGGAGAGTTCCTCCGAACCGGACGTCGCGGTGGAGAAGGTGCGCCGTTGGGTCGCGGCCCGCGAGATGCTGAACCGGGAACGCTCCGCCTGGGAAACCGATCGCGAGATGCTGCGCGACCTGATCCGGATGCGTGAGCGGGAGGTGGGGGAGTTGGACGAAGTGATCGCGCTCGCCTCGAAACGGGTCGACGAGGTGGAGGAGACGACCCGAAACCTGGAGGAGGAGCAGAAAAACCGGGCAGCCTGGCGCGATCAGTTCGAGGACCGGGTGCAATCGATCGAGGATGCGCTCATCGAGGCATTGCCGACCTTTCCCCGTCCCCTCCGGGATGACGTGTCCGATGCGATCCTCCGCCTCGAAGACCGCGATGACGGGGCGGATGTGCAGAGCCGGTTTCGCGATGTCCTGCAGATCCTGAACCAGTGGATGGCGTTCCGCGCGGAGATCCATCATCGCGCCGAGACGCGCGAGATCGGCGGAAAAAATCTGGAGGTCGACGTGCTCTACCTGGGAACGGCTCAGGCGTGGTATGTCGACCGGAGCGGCAGCCGTGCCGGCGTGGGATGGCCCACCGACGAAGGCTGGGTCTGGCGGGAGAACGACGCCATCGCCAGTGAAGTCCGGCGCGGCTTGGCGATCCACGGTAAGGAAGCCGTGCCCGGTTTTGTGCGATTGCCCCTGATTCCCCATGCGTCACCGTGACAGGCAGTGCAGGTTCCTCCGGGCGAAACGGCTTGCCCGGCTATGGCTCCTTTCCCTGGCCCTGCTGGCCGGGGGGCTGCCGATCGTCGTCCTGACGCAGGACGCGGATGAGGGGGAGAGCGAGCCCGCCGATTTCGAGAAGGCCGTCACCTCGATCGAGCGCGATTTGGAGGTGGCTCTCGAGGAATTGGTCGCCTTTCGCCGGGAGATCGCCGCCGAGAAAATTGAACTGTCCCGGCGGGCCAGCGACTCTGCCCGGCAACTTCGGCAGAAACAGAGGCAGTATGAAATCGCCAAAACGACGCAGGCGGCGGTGGATCACCAATTGGAGGAGATGAGGAACGATCTCCAACTCTGGCGAGAGGAGCGGGCCTACATCGACGGGTTGCTCTCCGAGTTCGAGCAGACCTTTCGATCGCTGTCTCCCCTCCCCGAGGCCGATCTCTTCAGGGGAGCAGGTAGTGGCAGCCGACCGGAAGAGGTCACCGCCGCCCGGCTTGGCCTGATCGAAGAACTGGCCGGGGACCTCGATCGACTAGGGCAGGTGCGTGCCAGGGAAGGCGAAGCGCTGGGACCGCAGGGGGAGATGATCCCCGGAGAATTTCTCATCGCGGGCCCAGTGGTATGGTTCGCGGGAAGGGGGCGCGAAACCTCCGGATTGATTCGAGAATCCGCGAGTCTGAGACCGGAGGTTGTGGGGAGGACCGCGGATCGTGAGGCCGTGCAGACGATTCAGCGGGGAGAATCCGCCTCCCTTTCCTTCGATCCGACACTGGGCAATGCCATCGCGATGGAAGAGATCGAGGGCGACTGGCGCAGCCTCGTCCGCAAGGGAGGCATCTGGATTTACCCCATTCTGTTTCTCGCGGTGGTCGCTTTTTTCGCCGCCGTGGCGAAATGGCTCCAGTTGCTGGGTATTCGTCAGGTGCGACCCGACCAGGTCCAGACCGTGATCGACCGGGTGAACGACGGCGACCCGGCGAAAGCCTTACTTGCAGCTGCCGAGATCCGCCACCCCGCTCGCGCCATCCTGGAACGGGGCATCTCCGCGGCGGGGAGACCGGTCGATGACATCGAGGAATCGATGTTCGAGAAATATCTGGAAGTCCTCCCCGGGCTGCAGCGGGGACTCGCCTGGATCGCGATCGCGTCGGCGACGGCGCCGCTGCTCGGGCTCCTCGGCACCGTCACCGGCATGATCAAGACCTTCAACCAGATCACGATCTTCGGCACCGGTGACGCAAAATCTCTCTCCTCCGGGATCTCCGAGGCACTCATCACGACGGCTTTCGGGCTCACCGTCGCCATTCCGGCCCTGATTCTACACGCCCTCCTTTCGAGAAAGGTTCAGGGTATCCGGTCGGCCATGGAGATGGTGAGTCTGGCCTTCATCAACGGACTGAAAAAGCAGCATGCCTGAAATCGATACCCTGCTGTTCCGATTCCGTTCGGATTTCGCGGCGATCGCCGCGGAGGGCGGTTGGGTCTTCTGGTGTCTCCTCTTCCTGGCCTTCGTCATCTCATTCGCCCTGATCAATCTCTCCGATGCGATGCGGTTTCGCTCCGTGGGCGGACTGGGCCCGCGGGAGTGGTCTCGGCTTCTTTCCTCGAAGGGGAGGGATGCCTCCCTCGTGGCGCGGGTTCGGCAGGTGATCGGAGCCACCGGACATCGCGGGATGGACGAACTCGAAGAATGGCTTTTCGCCCGGGCGAGGAGGCGGCTGCCCTTTGCTTTCGTGCTCATCGGCACAGCCCCCCTGGTCGGTCTGCTCGGCACGGTCTCGGGGATGATGAGCACCTTTCGCGGGATGTCCGCTTCCACGCGGAGCGCGCCGATCGAGATCATCTCTCGCGGCATATCCGAGGCCTTGATCACGACCCAGACCGGTCTCATCATTGCGGTTCCCGCCTTCGTCATCTGCTCCCTGCTCCGGGCCCGGCTGGAGCGGTGCCAGATCCGTTTCCGTCAGCTCGAGGTGGAGATCACCCGGGGGACCGCATAACCCATGGCCAAACGATTCCAGAGATTTCGCGAAGCCGCCGAGGATCGCAGCGGAGAGATCAACATCTCCCCACTGATCGATATCGTGTTCATTCTGCTCATCTTTTTCATCGTGACCACCGTCTTCGTCGAGGAAACCGGGGTCGAGGTGGAAAAACCACGGGCGGCGACCCAGCGGGATCTGGAGAAGGAAAGCATTCTTCTCGGGGTCACCGCGGAGGGTGGGGTCTTCTACAGCGGTCGGGACATCGGAGTCGGTGGCGTCCGCGCCGTGGTGGGCCGGCTGATTCGCGAGCGGGAACAGCCCGTGATCATTCAGGCGGACCGGTCCACTCCCACCGAGACCACCGTCGCCGTGCTGGACGAGGCGCGGCTCGCGGGAGCGAGAAAGGTTTTCGTGGCAACCGATTCCGAAGAATGATTCCGAGTTCCCAGAATCCCTCGGCATGGATTGGCGGTGCGGCCCGATTCGGCGGTGCGCTCTTCGCCACTGGTCTGTTGCTCGTCTTCCTCGTGATGTCCCGCTGGCTGGGAACCTCTCCGGAGGTCCTTACCCTGCGCAGTGTCGAGGGCACCGACCCCGTCAGCATGCCGGTGCCACCCGCCCCGCCACCGATGTCGGATGCCCGTCCGGAACCGCCGCCGCCGCCCGAGATGCCCGACCTGCCCAAACTCGACCTGGAGATCGAGAGTCCGGCTCCCCCCATGCGGGCGATCCTGACCGAGAGCCGGATGCGGCTCGATGTGAAGACGACCGAGTTCGCCAGCGAAACTCCGCCGATGAAGTCGCGCAGCCTTTTCGCGGCGGCGGATCTCGACACCCAGCCCCGCCTGCTCAATCGACCGGTGGTGGCCTACCCCGAGACCCTGCTGCGCCGGGGCGTCAAGGAAGGGCGGGTCACCCTCGAGGTGGTGATCGATTCCCGCGGCAAGGTTTCGGTAAAGGGTGTCGTGTCGAAAAGTCATCCCGACTTCGTTCCCATGGCGAGGAATTTTGCGGCGAACGCTCTCTTTTCGCCTCCGAAAAAGGATGGCCGAACCGTCAACGCGGTTTTTCACTGGCCCCTGTTGCTGCGCCCATGAAAGGACGTCTGATCATTCTCGCTCTGATTCTGCAGGTGGCGGGCCGTATCGCGGCGGAGCCGCTCCCCATCGATTCGCTGTGGCAGAGCGAGGCCTTCCGCAAGGCCTTCGTGGGGGCCTATGGCATCGATTCGCGCATCGAACCGCTGGTCAACGAGGACGAGTCCTTCTACCTGAACGAGGCGGCGCAGGCCATGGCCGAAGGCGACCGGGAGCGGGCCATCGGTATCCTCGACGATTCGGGTCTCGCCGCGGAGAGCCCGGCGCTGCTGTTTTCCTTGGGCAACTTCTATTTCGAGGAAGGACGGACGGAGGAGGCAATCGCTTCCTTTACAGAAGCCCTGGAGCTTTTCCCGAATTTTCGCGATGCCCATCGGAATCTCGCCATCCTTCTGATTCAGACCGATGCCTTCGAAGAGGCGGAGGTTCACCTCCGGCGAGCCATCGCTCTGGGGTCGCAGGAGGGGCTAACCTTCGGACTGCTCGCCTATTGTCACAGCCTGAAGAACCGCGCTCAGGCGGCTCTGGCCGCCTACCGGATGGCGCAGGTGACCATGCCCGACGAGGTCAACTGGAGGTGGGGAGAAGCCCAGATGCTGCAGCTGCTCGGCCAGCCGGAGCAGGCGGCATCGATCTATGGGGAGTTGCTGGAGGAGAATCCATCCGACGTTCGACTGTGGATCAATCTGTCGCGGGCCCACGCTCGCATGGAGGACCTCGACTCGGCGATCGCCCACCTCGAGCTGGCTTCTCGGATGCGACCTCTGTCGCCGACGAATCTGCTGGCGCTCGGACAGATGTACCTGCGCAAGGGGCTCCCCGGGCTGGCGTTGCGCCACACCCTGGAAGCGGTGGAATCAGGAAAACTGCCCGCGGAAGAGGCGGCCGTGGTCACGGGACAGTTCGTCGATCTCCGCCACTTCGAAGAGGGGCGAAGTCTGGTTCAAGCCTGCCGCGCGGTATTCGGCGAGGAACTCGAGACGGAGGAAAACCGTCCCTGGAAGTCCCTCCTGGAGAGGTCCCTGGCGCTGGCGGAACTGCAGGAAGGCGACCGGGAGAAGGGCTCCCGGATCGTGGAAGCGCTGCTCGAGACCGATCCAATGGACGGGCCGGCGCTGGTGCTCCTGGCCCGCTTTCGCGCCGAATCAGGCAAGATCGAAGAGGCCATCCATCTGCTGGAACAGGCGCAGGGGATCGACTCGGTGCGGAGAGAGGCCCTGATCGAGCACGCCAAGCTTCTCGCCGGGCAGGCACGCTATGAGGAAGCGCTCGATCTGCTGACGGAGGCCAACCAGCTGGAGCCCTCGGATCGGATCCGCGCCTACATGGATTCGATTCGAGAATTGAGGCGTTGAGTCCCCGCTATCCTCACCCGTCCTGCTCGGAATGAGCTTTTCGCTTGTGCTCCAGGGATTTCGCCGTAAAATCTAAGGCTGTGCTCTGCCGCGCTGGCCGGCGTTCCCTTTGTCTGCGGCAACTCTCACGAGTGATTTCTTTCGGGGAACGGTCGGATGTATCGAATCAACGCATTAACCCAACCCTAACCTTATTTCCATGTCAGTAACCGCTCCCGAGGCCAATCCCGAGTTGATGGCCCTCATCAATCAGAATTTCCATTCCCATCGTGAGAACACGATTGTGAATGGAACGATCATCGAAATCCGCAACCAGATGGTCATCGTCGATATCGGCGCCAAGTCCGAGGGCGTCGTGCCCATCTCCGAGTTCGACGACGAAGAGTTTGCCATCGGTGATGAGATCGAGGTGCTGCTGGAGCGGCTGGAGAACGACGAGGGCATGGTGGTCCTTTCCAAGGAAAAAGCGGCTCACAAGCAGAACTGGGACAAGATCGTCGCGGTCTACGAACAGGGCGGATTGGTCAAGGGCAAGGTGAAGTCGGTGGTGAAGGGCGGACTCATGGTCAATGTCGGGGTCGAGGCTTTCCTGCCGGGTTCACAGATCGACATCATTCCGCCCAAGGACCTCAACGAGTACGTGGGCAACGTCTACGAGTTCAAAATCGTCAAGGTGAACGACATCCGCAAGAACATCGTGCTGAGCCGGCGGGAAGTGATCGAGGCCGAGCGCGCCGAGCAGCGGGCCGAGTTCCTCCAGTCCGTCCGAATCGGCGATCACGTGGAAGGCATCGTCAAGAACATCACTGACTTTGGTGCTTTCATCGATCTGCAGGGGATGGATGGACTGCTCCACATCACCGACATGAGCTGGGGGCGGATCAATCACCCCAGCGAGATGCTCATGATCGGTCAGAAGATCGAGGTGGTCATCCTCGATGTGGACAAGGACAAGGAGAGAGTCTCCCTGGGCCTCAAGCAACTCCAGGAAAACCCCTGGGAAGCTATCGAATCGAAATATCCCATCGGCTCCGAGGTGGGGGGCAAGATCACGAAGCTGGTTCCCTACGGAGCTTTCGTGGAGCTGGAGAGGGGCGTCGAGGGCCTCATCCACGTCTCGGAATTGTCCTGGACCAAACGGATCACCCGTCCCAGCGACGTGCTGACTCTCGACCAGGAAATCAAGGCCCAGGTCCTCGCCATCAACACCGAGGAGCAGAAAATTTCGCTCGGGGTTCGCCAACTCGAACCGAATCCTTGGGACGATGTGGAGACCCGTTACCCCGTCGGCCACGTCATCAAGGGAGAAATTCGCAACCTCACGGCCTATGGTGCTTTCGTCGAACTCGAGGACGGTATCGACGGCATGATTCACGTCTCCGACCTCAGCTGGACCCGCAAGATCAATCATCCCAGCGAGATCCTGAAAAAGGGAGAGGAAGTCGAAGCGGTCGTTATCGATATCGACAAAACGAATCAGCGCATCAGCCTGGGTGTGAAGCAGCTCGAAAACGACCCGTGGTCGAAAATCGAGGAAGTCTTCCGCGTGGGAGACCTGGTCAAGGGAACCGTGGCCAAGATCGCGAGTTTCGGAGCCTTCATTCAATTGGAGGACGACATCGATGGTCTCGTGCATATTTCCCAGCTCAGCGAGGAACACGTCGCGAAGGTGAAAGACATCCTCAAGGTCGGCGACGAGGTCGAGGCCCGGGTGATCAAGGTGGATCGCAACGAGCGGCGCATCGGTCTCTCCATCAAGGCGGCAGAATACTCGGAGGAACAGCTCCGCAAGGAAACGGCCGCTTTCGAGGCGCTTCGTCCGAGTTCCGACCTCGTCGGTCTGGAGCAGGCTTTCGCCTTCGCCCAGGGCGAGGAGTGGAGTCCATCCGGCAATTCGCGAGACGAGGACGACGAGGACTCCTGAGCCGAAGCGGCGGAGTCCCCGGAAGGACTTTCGCCGCCCTTTCCAGCGGGGAGAGGCGCGGGTCAACGATACTCGATGCCGATCCCTTGCCTACGATAGGCGGCCCGCATCTGGGCGGCGAACTCTTCCACATTGCGTCCCCCCAGCAGGGCGAGAACGGCCTTTCGTTGGACCGTCGAGATCAGGTTGATCGTTTTTTCTCGTTCTCGGGATATCTCCTCGATCGGGGCGATTCCCGGCGCTGCCGGCGGTTCGGGCAACGCTGGCGTGCCGGCGATGACGACGCGCCCGTCACCGGCGGAACGGATGAAGGCCCGTCGGCCCGATCGCAATTCCGACTGGGCCTTGTCCAGCGCCTCCCGGTAGGCGATGATCTGCTCCCGGTAGCGGGCGACTCGTGAATTGTATTGATCCGCGATCTCCTGGATGTCCGACATCAACTCGTCTGCCTCCTCGCGGACGGACGCGATTTCTCTGATCGTCCGGACGAAGGATTCCCCACTGCCTCCGCCGTCAAGATGGATCAGGTAGTAGACAAGGAGCATCGCGGCGATGTAATCCTCGATCTCGTTGTCCCACGATGCCTTCGGGGACAGCATCCTCGCCGGATGGTCGATGGCGATATCGCCCAGCGGGGTGCGGTAGCGCGTCTGCAGGGTCTCTTTCAGACCCGCCAGAGCTCGGTCGAAGTGGAAGGTGCGTTCCGCGTAGGGAATCGCCGCCATGTACTCGGCGAATCCCTCGAGGAACCAGACCGGCAGCAAGGGCAGCCAGTCGTGCATGGTCTGGTGGCAGACTTCGTGAATCACCGTCGGCACCAGCGATGCCAGGCGAGCCTCCCCGAAGTCCACCGGCAGCCAGAGTTCCCGCTTTCCCGCGATGTAGGCCCCCCGAACCTTCTCGCTCGGCACGGTGAGACTCATCCCGACTTCGGCGAACGCCCTGTCGAAGGAGGGGCGATCCATGATGCGGACCCGATAGAATGCGGCCGGCGCAGGTGGTTTCAGATCGAGACCCGTGGGGATCCCGGAGATTGCCGCCAGGGTGTCTTCCATCACGGTGGCCAGTCGGGTCAACTCCCCGGGCTCGACATCTCCGGCGGTGATCTGAAAATGCCTCGTGCGATAGGTGGTGGGGCCGCCTTTCAGACGAATCGGGTCCTGATTTCGCACGCTCGCGGGCCATCGGGGTAGGCCGATGTCCTCCCGATATTCCTCCAGCACGGCGAGGAACCTCGCATCCTCCGGCACGAGCTGGTCACGTCTGAGCGGGACCTGATCGCCTTCCGGCGTTTCCACGATCAGGGTGGTTTCATCCGAGGAGACGAAGTTGCCGTGAACCGATCGGCCATCCGCCGTTTTCCACTCCTTCGCCATCGCGAGGCCGGTCAGCAGAGAGAGGAGGATGGAAAGTAACCTGGGCACGCCGCGAGTGAGGGGGGTGAGGAGAAAACCCCGATGGCCGCGGGGTTCCGGGGTGCGGATCAGATGGTGAGGACCTCCGCCGCCAGTTTGATCAAGGGGGGGAAAGAGCGATTTCTGCCGCCGCGCTCCAGGATCTCGATGACCGAAGCCGCGTCGCAGCGCGAATGCGTGGGGAGCCAGTCCTCCTGCCGCTCCTCGGCCGATCCCTGGGCAAAGACCCGAGTACGTAGGAAATCGCCCTGGTCGGGCCGGCCGATTTCGATGAACTGTTTGCCCATGCGGATCCTGGTCAGAATCTGGTTTTCGCTGCATTCCTCCAGAATCGCGATCATCCGCGAGGGGAACCCGCTCTTGCGGGAACGAAACACGTAGCGATCTCGCCCGCATTCGCCGAGAACGAGGCGGGCTCCCAGACGCGAGGCAAACCAGCAGCAGAGGTAGATCGCGCTCATGCGGTTGCCCGGCGAGTAGCGAACCTCGATGCTTTCGATGTCCTCCAGGTCCTGGCGCAGGCCCGGCATCTCGAACTCGTTGGAGATGGCCTGGCGGTAGGGGTTGATCCGGGTGAAAGCGAGATCGTGATAACAGAAATGGCAGTTGCCCGATGCGCCCGCCTGAGACAGACGGATCATCTGGTTTCGGGGGTTCACCCAGGTCTCACTGTCGAAGATCAATCGGTCGATCCTCGAATAGAGCCGCTCCTCGAAGGAGTCGGAGAATTCCCCTCTCCACCAGAAAACCAGGGGAAGATCGGAATCGAGGTGGCTGAAAACCGTGCTGCGCACCAGCCCCGGGGAACTCCCCGTCAGGTAAAAACTGAGTTGTTCGCTGCAGACGCTCTTCCGTCCGTCCCGGTCCAGTTGGCAGTGTGCCTGGATCCAGGCTGTCGCCGAGGATTCCGTCGCGCCCGGGTCCACGCAGATGAGGATAGATCGGCACGCCGCCTCTCTCGTGATCTCGGCGAGCAGTTCCGCGTTTTGGGGCAGTTGGTCCGGTCTTTCGATGTAGAGGGCGAAATTGAGCAGCGAGGCGCGAGTCACACCCGGTTCGTTTTCGTCCTCTACAGCGAAGAGATCGACGAGTTCCTTGTCGATGTCGGCGATGGAGACGGGCTGGCCGAGCAGTTCGACGCCGGGAGGACTCACGATAGCGCTCATGGTCGGCATCATAGCAGGAAAATTTTTGGCTGGAAAATGATTTCAAGGCGCTCGAAGGTTCCCCCTTATGCCTTCCGCCGCCCAGATCCACCGTTTCCCCAATGGCATCCGTCTCGCCACGGTGGAGATGCCCTACATGGATAGCGTGGGAGTTGGGATCTGGACCGAGGCCGGCAGCCGCCATGAGCGGCCGGTCGAACACGGCATGGCTCATTTCGTCGAGCATCTTCTCTTCAAGGGCACCCCGCATCGGTCGGCCGCCGAGATCTCACGGCAGGTGGAACGTCTCGGAGCCAGTCTGGACGCCTTTACCGTGGAGGATCACACCTGTTACCACGCCCGGTGTCCCGCAGAGGGTTTCCTCACCCTGCTCGACGTGATGAGTGATCTCTACCAGCATCCCGTCTTCGATCCTCGGGAACTGGAGAGCGAGAAGCGAGTCATCCGCGAAGAGATCGCCATGGTCAGGGACCAGCCCTCCCAGTTGCTCGAAGACCTCGCCAGCGAGGCGGCCTGGGGCAGGGAGCACCCCTTGGGACGAAGCATCACAGGCACGGCGCGCAGCCTCCAATCTTTCTCGCGAGATCGTGTCTTCGATTTTCACAAGCGCTGTTACCGTGGACGGCAGACCGTGATCGCGGTGGCGGGAAAAATCGATCACGCTTCGGCGGTGGATGCGGTGGGCGAGCGATTCTCCTCGATGGCCGCGGGTGCCTCACTGGAGATGGAGCCGGCCCCCAAAAAAGGCTGCGGGGGTGTCTACGAGGAGATGGACGATCTGGAGCAGTGCCATCTCTCGGTGGCCTTTCGCGCCGCAGACCGAAACGACCCCGACCGGTTTTCGCAGAAGATTCTCAACGTCATCCTGGGGGAGAATATGAGTTCGCGACTCTTTCAGGCGCTTCGCGAAGAGCAGGGCCTGTGCTACGAGGTACAGAGCGACACGGTCTGTTTTGCCGACGCCGGTCTTCTCCAGATCTACCTCGCCCTGGACCCGGACAATCTCGGTCGGGCGCTTCACATGGTCTCCAGCATCCTCGACGGACTCTGCGAGGGTGCCATCACCGCGGAGGAGGTCTCCGAGGCGGTCGCCTATGCCGTAGGGCAGAGCCGTCTCCACCTGGAATCCGTCGCCGCCCAGGTCATGTGGTCCGGCGAATGCCTTCTTTCCTTCGACGACTGGATTTCCCCCGAGGAGGTCTACGACAGGCTCTCCCGGGTGACGCCCGCCGCCGTGGTGGACTCCGCCCGCCGGGTCATTCTCAGGGGAGAGATGTCCCTGGCACTGATCGGGCCGGAGGAAGCCATCCGCGAGGTCGGGGCTTGGGCCGGCACGGGGCGCTTCAACTTCGGCGAGACAGGTTGACGAGGGATTGTCAGGATGCTAGAACATACCGCCCTCGGCCCGATGAAAGCGAACGAGCTATTTTCCAAAATTACCGACGAGACCGCGACCTCCATTTTCCGGTTTTTGCGGGGAGAGCAGCGTCAGGTGTATGCCGCGACGCTTTCTTCCCTGGCGGCAAACCGGAAGCTGCGTCCGGTCTTCGTGCAGAAGAAACCGGTGCCGCAACAGATCGCCTGGATGGTGAAGAATGTGAGACTGCGCGCTTCCGCCGAAGTCGCTGAAAACGTCCTCCAGTTGTGGTTGCTCAAGGGTCACTCCGAAATGCTGATTCGTTTTCTCGACGGCGTCGGCATCGAGCACGATGGAGAGGGTGCCGCCGAGGAACTGCCGGAGAGCCTGGACGGGGAGAAACTCGAGGCGGCGGTGGGAGAATTGCTGGCCTCCCACGACACCGAGGTGGTGCGGATCTACCTGCACACCTTCCAGATGCAGCGTCAAGGTGGTTGGACCGAGATCGAGGAACTGATTGCGAGGAAGCCGGAGTTGCAGCTGGATCCCGCCGAAAGTCCATCCGGCGACGAAACAGCGGCCGCTCTGGCGAAGGAGGAAGCGGCACCCGAAGGATCGGGCAATCCGGAGCCGGGCCCGGCCAAGCTCGAGGCAAAGGAGGGGACGCAACCGGAGGAGGCGCCGGGCGAAAAGACGGCGTCGAAGAAAGCCGCGACGACGAAGAAGACGACGGCCGCCAAGAAGGCCAAGAAAACGGCGAAAAAGGCGGCGGCGAGGAATGAGCAAGCAGCGGGAGACAGCCAATGAAGAGCGCCTATGAAAGAGCGATGGAGCGGTTTGGTGGAGACCAACCGGAGGTATCCCTGACCGACAAACAGCGGGAGGATCTGGCCGCCGTGGAGGAGAAATACCGAGCGAAAATCGCGGAGAAAGAGATTTTTCTCGGCGGTCTCATCGAGGGGTCTAACGATCCGGTGGATATTCGTCAGATCGAAGAACAACGTCGTCGGGAAATTTCCCGGCTGGAGAAGGAGAGGGAATCGGAGAAAGACCGAATCCGCCAGGGAGAAGCGGATTGATTTGGGCGGGGACCCTGAGCGGGTGATGCGGCTTATTCCGGCTTCTCGCGCGGAGCATCGGTAGAGTCGCCCCCGTGGCGGAGTGTTCCGACGGGTCGAACCGGACCTGATCGCGCGGAGACGCGTGCCGCGGGGTGGGTTGGGCCGGGCTTGCAAATCGCGGTGTGGAAACCGAGGTTAAGAGATGTCCCATGCCGATTTTCCCTTCCTCGACACGTCCTTCCACATCCGCTGGTCGCGCCTGGTTCCCGAAGCCGTGGTGCCGGACATTGAGGAAGCCCTGCGGATCGCCCAACACGAGGTGGATGCTCTCGCCGAGGGGTGGACCGCGGAGGAGTTGACCTACGAAAATACCATCGAGGCCTTCGAGGAGGGCGGCGACGTGCTGGAAAAGGCCTGGGGAAAGGTCTGCCACCTCGATTCGGTGCGCAACAGCGACGCCCTCCGCGAGGCGAAGAATCGGATGCTGCCCGAGGTTTCTCAGTTTGGTTCGCGCATCTACTTCAACGAGGGGCTCTGGCGCCGCATCAGGACTTTTCTCGAGTCCGACGAGGGACAGGCGCTCACCGGGGTGCGGCGGCGCCTCGCCGACAAGATCCGCGACGCCTTCGTGGACAGTGGTGCCGACCTTCCCGGGGAGACCAAGGAGCGACTGGAGAGAATCCAGTCCGAACTGGCCCAGAGGTCCCAGAAGTTCGAGGAGAATGTCCTCGACTCGACCAATGCCTGGGAGTTGATCCTGGAGGATGACCGACGTCTCGCCGGGATCCCGGAGACAGCCCGCCGCGTGTTTGTCACCCAGGCAAGAGAAAAGGGCCTCGGCACCGACGAAGCCCCGGTGTACCGGCTCACCCTGCAGGTTCCCTCCCTGATTCCCGTTCTCACCTACGCCGACGATGAATCGCTGAGGCGCGAGGTCTGGGAGGCGAGTGTAACGGTTGGATTCGGCGGTAAATTCGACAACACCGAGTTGATTCGCGAGATCCTCCGGCTGCGCCAGGAGAAGGCCACGCTCCTGGGCAAGGCGCAATTCGCCGATCACGTGCTTCAGCGGCGCATGGCCAAGGACGGGGCCACGGCACTGTCGTTCGTCGAAGACCTCGCCGCGCGCACGTTACCGTTTTTCCGCAAGGACATCGCGGAACTCGAGGCGTTTCGTCGGGAGCAGGAACCCGGGTGGGAGGGGAAATTTCAGCCGTGGGATGTCTCCTACTGGTCGGAGAAGCTGCGCAAGGCCCGGTACGATTTCGACGAGGAGGCCCTCCGGCCCTATTTTCCCATCGACCAGGTGTTGCGGGGGATGTTCCGACTGACCGAATCGATCTTCGGTTTCCGCATCGAAGAAAAAAAGACCGTGTTTGCCGAATTGGGCAGCCCACCCGAGGGGGAGGGCACGGAGGTCTGGCATCCGGACGTGCGCTTCTACGAGCTTCGCGATTCCGGGACCGACCAGCACCTCGGGTCTTTCTATGCGGACTGGCATCCCCGGGAAGAGAAGCGGGGTGGGGCCTGGATGGGAGAATTCTACACCGGTAGTCACCCCATCGGCGGCGAGCCGCGCAAGCCGTCACTGCGTTTGATCACTGGCAACCTGACGCCCGCCTCCCGGGATCGTCCCGCTTTGCTCACGCATAACGAGGTCGAGCCCATCTTTCACGAGTTCGGTCATCTCCTTCACCATCTGCTGGGCGAGGTGCCGGTGAAATCACTCAACGGGGTCTACGTGGTCTGGGATTTCGTCGAGCTGCCCTCCCAGATGATGGAGAACTTCTGCTGGTCGCGGACCAGCCTCGACTTCTTCGCTCGACACTACGAAACCGGAGAAACCATTCCCGAGGATCTGTTCGAGAAGATGATAGCGGCCCGGAACTTTCAGTCGGCCATGTTCATGATGCGGCAGCTCTCCCTGGGCAAGATGGACCTGGAGTTGCACATGAACCACCACAGTGCCGACCTCTCGGACCTCGACGCGACCATCCATGGAATCCTGGAAGATTACCTGATCCCTCTGGCAACCCGTCCTCCCACGATGGCCCGGAGATTCAGCCATATTTTCGGGGGCGGCTACGCGGCCGGCTACTATTCCTACAAGTGGGCCGAAGTTCTCGACGCCGATGCGTTCACCCGTTTCGAGGAGGCGGGGGTGATCAGCCCGGAGGTGGGTCGGGCATTCCGGGAAAAGGTGCTGAGCCAGGGCGATTCCAGAGAACCGGCGGAACTGTTTCGAGATTTCATGGGGCGCGACCCGGACCTGAACGCGCTGCTCGTCCGCAGCGGCCTGGCGAGCTGAGCGGCGGGGCCCCCACGAAACCTGTCAGGAGATCGCCGGCTGATGGTGTGACTGCATGGGGTCGAAGGCCTTCAGCCTCATCAGGGTCTCCTGCATTTCGTCCTTGCCGTAGGGTTTGGAGAGGATGGCATCCCAACCCTCGTTGCGGTGGGCTCCTTCGCACACCGTGTCACCACTGGAGAGGACGATCTTCACGTTGGGGTCCACGTTCCGGATTTCCGTGAGCAGTTCCAGCCCGCTGATCCGGGGCAGATTGAGGTCGAGGAGGACGACAAAAAAAGACCTGGCATCGCGGAAGGCGTGCCGCACCAGAAGCATGGCCTTTTCGCCATCCGGCGCGACCACCGCCTCGTAGCCGAGGCGTTTCAGGATCTCCGAGGCCAGTTTGCGCACCCTGGGGTCATCGTCGACCACGAGGATGCGGTCCTTGATCGGCTGCCGCTGGTTGAAATTGAGAAACTGTCGGGTGGCCACGGCATGGGCCTGTTGGGCCGATTCGATTTGGCTTTCCGAGTATTTCGGCGGCCGGGAAGTGACCGCGGGAAGAAAGATGACGAATTCCGTCCCCGAATTCTTTACCGATTCCACCATGATCCTGCCGTGGTGCCTTTCCACGATCTGTTTGCAGGAGGCGAGGCCGATACCGGTGCCGCTGGCTTTCGTCGTGAAGTAGGGGTCGAACACCCGGCCGATCACCTCTGGATCAATCCCGCATCCCCTGTCCTCGATGCCGATGACCACGTAATTGCCTTCCGGCAGCTGGAAGCGGTTTTCCCTGCGGTAGGTGACATTTTTCGCCGAGATCGTCATGGGTCCGCCGTTGGGCATGGCCTGGCAACCGTTGATGATGATGTTCTGGAAGACCTGGGCCATCTGCACGGAATCGATCTCGACCTCCCAGAGATCTTTCTGGATGTTCAGATTGGGCGACACGTTGTTGCCCACGGTGGCCATGCGGGCGCTTTTCTTGAGCAGGCCATGAAGGCTGACGACCCTGACTTTGTGTTCCTCGCCCCGGGTGAAGTCCAGCATTTGCGTGGCCAGTTCGGCATTGGCATCGAGAGACAACTCGGCCTCGCCGAGGCTCTCGAGGATGTCCGGACGATCTTCGGCCATCATTTTGACGAGATCGATGGCGAGCTAGGTGGCGAGCAGGCCGTTGCGGAAATCGTGGGCAATTCCGCCCGAGACGATGAGCAGGGATTCGAGGCGGCTCCTGGCCAGGTCCTGACGGAAAGCTTCCTCCCTGGCTCTTCTGGATTCCCGTTCGTCATGCGACACGATGCGCACCGAGAAATTGACGGTCTCGCCCGCGGAATTCTTCACCGGGAGAAAGTTCCAGTCAGCCCGTTTGCGGCCACCGTCCCGGGCGTGGAGATCCCGTTGCAGGCAGATGGGACCGGCAGCCTGGCCGAGTGAATCCAGTTTCTCCAGCAGTTCAGGAAGATGATCCCGATCGAAGATCATCCCGATGGGCTGGCCCAGGAGGTGGGATGAGTCGTAACCGGAGAGCCGCTCCACGGTGGCATTTGCGTAAACGATGCGCGGACCCACCGGGGTGCGGGAACCCGCCTCCAGGCTGAGCACCCCCTCCGAGACCTGGTCCAAAGCGAAGCGCAAGTGATGGTTGATAGACTGGATTTTCTCTATCTGGGTCATACAACTTGCCTGGTTCGTTCGGTCTCTGGCCGCGCCGAGTTCCGGGTCGACCCGATAACAAAACCCTCCTTCTCCGCGGGAGGGCGGGGCCGCTGTGGCGGCTGCCGGGACGGTGGCGAGGGCCGTCCCCTCTTTCTTACTCCTGATTTTACTTAAGAAAAGTTAAAAGATGGTGAAATCTGAAATTTTGCCTAAGAAAACCTGGGAAGCCACGTCAGCCGCAAAAAAAGCGGCCCGGATTGCTCCGGGCCGCTCGGCTGGATCGGGGACGTGCGGAAGTCGGGGTCAGCCGAAAAGTGGGGCGATGGGGTTCCCCTCGGTGATGATCTGATCGGTGACACGGTCGCGCTTGTGGCCGGCCACGAGGAAGGGGCGGCCCGACGGGGAGTAGACCACCTTGTTCAGATCGATGCCGAGCGCATGAGCGATCGTCGCATTGAAATCCTTGGGTTCGACAGGGTTTTCCTCGACCGCGATACCGAGCTTGTCCGTCTTGCCGTAGACCTGTCCGCCCCGAATGCCTCCGCCGGCGAACATGGTGGAGAACGCTCTCGGGTGGTGATCCCGGCCCCCGTTGGCGTTGATCTTCGGAGTCCTGCCGAACTCCGTGCCCAGCGCGATCAAGGTGCGGTCAAAGAGCCCCTCCTTCTTGAGGTCGTCGATCAGCGCAGAAAGTGCCTGGTCGAGCCAGCCGGCTCTCTCCGGGATGGCGCTCCACAGATTGTTGTGCATGTCCCATCCGCCGGCGTCGACTTCGACGAAGCGGATCCCGGATGTCACCAGGCGCTTCGCCAGGAGAGCGCCCTGCCCGAGCCGGTTGCTCCCGTATTGCGCGAGTTTCTCCCGGTAGTTGGGTTCGCTGGTGAGTTTGAAAGTTTCGAGATCCTCCGACTGCATGAGCTTGAGGGTCTCTTCATAGAACTGGGTGTAGGCGCTGACCTCGTCGGTCTTGAACTTCCGCCGGAAGCCGTCGTCGAAGGCGTTCATGAGGTCGAGACGATCCTCGAATTGATCCTCGCTCACGTTTTTCGAGAGTTCCGAGTTCTGCACCCCTTTCTCGGGGTCACCGATGGGCAGGGGGGCCAGACCGGGACCGAAGAAACCGGCTCCGGGGTGGTTGCCGCCCGCTCCGATAACGACGGAGTCGGGGAGAGTCTCGTGCTTCTTACCCAGGATCTTCTGCGCCCAGGGACCCATGCTGGGGTGAATGATGGTGGCGCGGGGCTGATAGCTCGTGTGCATCCAGTAGGAACCGCCCCGGTGATCTCCGGTCTTCTGGGTCATGGAGCGGACCACCGCGATGTCCTTAAAGCGCTTCGCCAGACCAGGCATGTATTCGGCAAGTTCGACGCCGGGAACACCGGTGGCGATGCTCTTGGTCTGCCCTCCGGTCTCCGTTCCCGGTTTCGGGTCGAAAGTCTCCATGTGGGTCATGCCACCGCTCATATAGAAGAAGATGCAGTGGTCGGCGGTGGCCCCGCCGGCGGCAATGACTCGCGGTGAAGCCGCAGCCACGGGCAGAATGCTCACTCCGAGCGCTGTTTTGGCGGTCCGAGCGACGAATTGTCTCCGGCTGAGCTCGTCGAGCTTGTTCAGTTTTTCTTTGAGGTCTTGTTTCATGGGGTGATCGGAAGGGTGAGAATGAACGATTCCTTTTGCTTGGAAAAACTACTGGATGAACATGAACTCGCGGGTGTTGACGAGGGCCCAGATCACGTTGCCGATGGCGCGCACCTCCTCCTGGTGGCGACTGCTTTCGGGCATGTCGCGATCGCGCTTGGCCCGAAGTCCCGAGGCGGCGGTTCTCGCCTCCTCTGAAGTCGGTTTGCGGCCGAGCACGCTGAGGAAGATCTTCTCGACTTTATCGCCTTTGCGTCCGTCACCGTAGGCGATCTCCTTGATCAGGTAGGCGTCCGGGTTGGTCAGCACCTCGTTGGTGATGTTGCCGTTGAGCAGGGCCATCACCTGAGGGGATGAACCCGTGGTAAACTGGTTCTCGATCAGTTGCTTGTCTGACTGACCGAACATACGCAGGAAGTGAGCCGGGCGCTGGGGTTGCTCCATCTCAGAAGCACGCACCATCTGCTCGCCGCCAATCCGGGCCACGTTGCGTCCCATCATCATGCTCTCTCCATCGGAGAGTCCGCCGATGGTGCGGAACTTCATTTTGTAGGCCTCGATCTGACTGGCGTTCTTCAGAGTGCTGGTGTCGGTGTGCATCACCTCGCGATACTGATCCCAGCCGCGGCGCACCACTCCCTCCGGATTATCGGTGGTCAGCGTGACCAGAGAATCCCAGAGCTGCTCCGCGGACATGCGGCGAAGGATTGGCCCGGGGAAATGGTAGGTGCCGTTGTCGACTTGGGTGAGAGTCGGGGTGAGCGTCTCCGCTTCACGCTGGTAGGCCTCGGTATTGTAGACGACGCGGAGGAAATCCTTGATGCTGTAGTCCAGGTCCTGCATCATCGTTTCGAGAAAGATGAGGAGATCATAGTTCTGCGCCTGACCTTCGAGGTGACCCGGGATGTTGTAGACCGGCTCGATCTGGCCCAGCCCGAAGGCGAGTTTCCAGAGGCGGTTTACCACGTTGATGGTGAATCTGGGGTTGCCCGTCGAGGTAACCCAGTCGGCGAAGGCCTGGCGGGGATTCTCGTATTCCTCCACGTTGACGGGATCGCCGAAATAGGCGGCGGGTCGGACCTGCTGGTTCGGTTCTCCGTTGTCGTATTTGTAGTCGTGTGGCAGAGAGACCTGCTGGCGATCGGTGTCGTGAACATAGATCCGCTTCGTACCGAAGAGACGGTCAAGATCCCGGTCGCGCACCTCCATCTCGCGGAGTTTGCCCGCATCCTTCAGGATCTTGCTCATCCGCGTGACCTCCTCTCGGTAGTTGGTGTCCGACATCATCATCGACTCACCACCGCGGCCGCGCGTCTCAGTCATCCCCATGAAGGAGGCCATGCGGAAGAAATCGATCTGTTTGACCTGCTCGAAGGGGTGGTCGTGGCACTGGGCGCAGGTGATCTCCGTGCCCATGAAGATGGTGAAAGTGTTCGAGAGGTTGCAGAGACGCATACCGGAGTCGGAGATCAGGTAACCGGTGGCGGGGTTGTCCCAGATATTTCCCTCGGCGGTGAGCATTTCGCGAACCATTTCGTCGTAGGGCTTGTCCTCCTTCATCGATTGCTTGATCCACTCGATGTAGGGATCGACCTTCAGGTCGTTGTTGCTCATCATGACCACGCCTTCGCGAACCCGGAGGAGATCCGAGAAGTAGTTGTACATGCGCATGGCGAAGGCCTCCGTGTCCAGCAGTTCATCGATGAGCGCGGCGCGCTTGTTCGACGAGGGGTTTTCGAGGAAACGGACCGCCTCGTCATAGGTGGGAATCCGGCCGGCGATGTCCAGGTATATCCGGCGCATGAACTGCTCGTCCGAGGTGCGTGGATTGGGAATACACATCTCCATCTCCCGCTCGATCTCCTCCTTGCGCTTGAGTTTCTCGCCATAGGTGAGGTGCTCGTTGGAAGAGAGTTCGGCGAGGTCGTTGCGGAGCCCGAAGTAGCTTTCCTTCATCTTCTTGAGCACCAGCTTGTCGATCTCGGCGGCGAGAGCGGCGGGATCGGAGGGAAGCGAACTTTTCACAAAAATCCGATCGGCCTCGCTGAGCTTGGCCACGGGGTAGGGGATCTCGCGGCCGTCGGGAAGCCTGAGCTTCACCATCGCGGTATTGCCTGCGCCCGTGGTTCCAATGAACTCTGCCCGCAGCGTTCTGCCGTCGAGCGAAGTCCAATCCCGCATCTCGGCAAAGGCGAAAGAGGTGGTCAGGATCAGGGTGCCGATGGCGGCGAGAAAGTGCCGTTTTCTCTGAATCGGGTTCATAACGTTTCTATTTCTTCGAAGATTTTTCGGGGTGAGGTGTTTCGAGGTGATTTCAGGCTCTGGAGGTGATTTGGGGCTTCGCGGCACCCTGTGGCTTCGGGTTGGTATACCGTGGGGTCCGCGTGCCGTTACAGCTCTTCTATTTTTTTGTTCAATTTTCCGCGGAATTCTGCGACGGTTCTTCCATCAAATCCTGGATGGCCGAGGTCGAGATCGCGCCGTCGAAGATGGTAACTTGATCGATCCAACCGAGGAAGCCGGAATTTCGCAAATCTCCGATGCGGAGTTCGCCGACCCTTCCCCCCTCGAGGGTGCTGCCCGGTTTGCCGAGGAGGGTTTCGGGGGTGCCGTCGACGTAGAGGTGGAGATGGGTGCCCAGGTCTGCGGAATCGCCCCCGATGAAACGAACCGCTATGTGGTGCCATTTGCCGTCGGCCAGGTCGGTGGTCCCCGTGAGGACGTGTCCATCCTTTGCTGCGATCAGGTTGCCTCCACCCGGGGCGTTGCGGCACCCGAACTCCCATCCGGTTCCCTCGCGTCCCCAGCCAATCACGTAGTCGTCGATGGTTCTGCCGATTTCGGGAGGGATTTTCAGCCAGAAGGCGATGGTGAAAGGATTCTCCAGGCGAAAAACCTGGGGCAGCGGCGTCGACACCTGCTGCCCCTGGCTGAAGACGAGGCCTCCGCCTCTCGCCCCCGGGGCACGCCGCGGACTGTCGTCGAAAGAATTGCCCTCGAGCAGGTCGAGATCGTAAGGACCGCCGTGGAGTCCGCTGCCCGAATCGAGCGCTGCGGATCCCCCCGACTCGTCGAAGAGGTACTCGATGACCGGCACCGGTTCCCGGCCGGGAACCGTGGTGAGGGCGAATTGATCTCCACCGTAGGGGATGGGCACGAGAGCGCTGAGGGGGCGGGAGTCCGCCCTGAGGGCAAGTCCCTCGCGCAGAATGACAGAGACGGCATGCCCGCTGGAGCGGCTTGCCTCCACGATTCCTTCCAAGACGTGAACCTCGGTTTCGCCCTCCGGACAGACGCGCACCCCGAAGCGGGTGCCGATATCCACGACGTTCATGCGGGGGGTGTTGACGGTGAATCCGGCGGCGCGAGGCGACACTTCGGCAGTGAGGCTGCCCGATTCGAGGAAAACCCGATTCTCCGAAGCGATATTGAGGCGGGCGGGCCCTTCGACGAAGGCGCGAGCCCCGGAATTGAAAGCGATCTCGGCCAGTCCCTCTTTCACTTCGAGAAGACCGGCGGGTATCCAGCCGTCCTCGCGCAGGGCGTGTTCTCCGGCGAGCACGGCATCGCGGGTGGATTGGATCCGGGCGAGGAAAAGAGCTTCGCGCTTTTCTTCCTCGGATAGAGTCGGCTCCTCGGGGACGGTGGGGTCGATATTCACCATGCGCAGCCCGGAGACGGTCAGAGCCGAGGCGAGGAGGGCGATCGCGGCGGCCTTGAGCAGATCGGGCCACCATCTCGGCACGATTTTTTCCCGTTCCTCGAGGATTTCGGTGAGCACCGACTTGGAAAATTCCCGGCTGTTGCCGGGGCCGGCTCCCTCCGAGCTCAGCCGAGCCATGACGGCACGGGTGAACGCGCTTTTGGAGACCTCTGCGGTGCCGGAGTAGAGCAACCGGAGGACGGCGTCCATGCGGTGCTGACGCAGGTAAACTTCCCGGAGAGCACGATCGTGGCGGAGAGCCGTCTCCACGGAGGGGCACAGGTCCTCCGGGAGTTCGCCAGAGAGATAGGCCTCGATATTTTCGGTATTCACGGCGGGAACGGGAAGTTCAGGTGGCGGTGGCTGCCAGTTTGCGTTCGATGCACTCGCGGAGGGCGGTGCGGATCCGGCACAGGTTGGTCCGGACCCAGGCCTCACTCTTACCAAAGGCGGCTGACATCTCTCTCGAGGATTCGGCGAGCCGGTACTTCCTCTCCAGGAGCCTGCGATGTTCTTCGGGCAGTTCTTCGAGGCATTCTTCCAGGAAAACGACGACGTTGGAATCGGGACCGAGACCATCGGAACCAGCGCTCTCGATCAGGCAGTGGTCGAGAAATTTCTCCTGGTTTCGCGAGGCCCGCTGATAGCGCAGGGTCTCCTTGCGGATGAGGTTGTAGGCGATAGCGCGGAGCCATTTGCCAAAATCGGTCCCGGCCTCGAATCCATCGATATGACGGTGGGCGAACACGAAAGTCTCGTGCGCGATCTCATCGATGAGGTGTGGGATGGGGAGCTTCATGGCGATGAAAGCGCGGAGCGGGGAGGAGTGTTGTTCGAGGAGTTGCTCAAAGGGTTCCAGTTCGCCTTCCTGGACCCTCCTCACCAGTGTCTCTTCGCTCTCCACAATCGGGAATATCCTTTCCTTGGTCGCTTGTTACGCCTTTTTTGTTGTTTTTCGGGATGCCGGGACCGGGGAGAATGGCAGGGCCAGAGGGTGTGCGCGGGGCCATTACGAGGAATCAGTCCATGACGGCGGCCCTCACCGAGCCTCCATAGAAATACCAGCCGAGCCCCACGGTGAAAAGGAAATCCCCCCAGATCCCGTGTTCGATCGTCACTGAAAGGGTGGAGCGGGTGCGCCGGTAATTGAGGGCGAAGAGCACCCCGCCCGCGGTGGAAAGCAGCACCGCAATCCAGTTGGCGAAAAAGAGGTGTGCCATGCCGAAGGCGAGGGCGCTGGCCGCGACCAGCCACAGCGAATCGCCGAAGAGGGGTCGGTAGCGGTGGAAGAAGAAGGTTCGGAAAATCAACTCCTGGGGATAGACCGACAGGAGGGGATAGAAGAGCATGACAAACAGCCATGCCGGCAGATTGTTCCGGGGAAATCCGAGGAATCTTTCGGGCTCGACCAGAATAGTCCAGAGAATCAGAGGCACGGCCAGGACCGCGAAGCGACGGAGGGTTCGCGGGAGGTCATTTCGGGCCGGTCGGAAGTGCCAGAGTTGGCGTCGATCGAATCCGGGGTCGCAGAGCAGGACAAGGAGGCACCCGGCGGCGACGAGGAGAAGCCCCGGCAGGAAACGGTGGGCGAAATCGAGACGCCAGTGGTGGAGGGCGAGGGGCAATGCCACGATCCAGATGGCGCACTCGCCGGCGAGCCGGAGGCGGTGCAAAGGCAAAGGGGAGCGCTGGGGGCGGGCCTGAGGTGATTCCATGCCGGGGCTCGGAAAGACGGTCCGTTTTTCCCCGGCCGCAAAGGAAAAAACCGATCAGGTCCCGGTGGCCTCGACGACGAAGGGAGCGGCGAGAAAGACTCCGAGGGCGATTCCATGGTCGTCGGTGTGGCGGCGCAGCATCTCGGCCTGGGTGGCGGCGTGGGCCCGGCCCACGGAATCGCCGGAAAGCACGCGGCCGTAGAAGTTCGCCATGTATTGGACCGTTTCCTCGTCGGCGATCTCCCACAGGGTCGAGAGCACACCGCGGGCTCCGGCCTGCAGCAAGGCTCGTTTCAGCCCGAGAACCCCCTCACCGGCAACATCCTCGCCCAGTCCCGAATCGCAGGCGCTCAGCGCGACCAGCCGGGTGCCGGCGAGGTTCAATGAGCTGGCCTCCGCGGCGAGGAGGATGCCGTCGCCATCGGGTTCGGGGACGCGGTCCCGGCTCCACGAATCGAGCGTGGCATCGGCTCCGGCCAAGGCGAGAAAGCTCGCCGTCATGGGATTCGCGGACGATCCCTCATCTCTCCGGAAAACTCCATGAGTGGCAAGGTGAAGAAACTCCGGAGATGCCTCGGCAAACAGAGCGGATTCCCGGGCATCGGCTCCGACCAGGGAAGCAACCTCGAATCCGGCGTCGCGGAACAGCCGGCCCAGATTCTCGGCTTCGGCGCGGGTGCCCGGGAGCGGCGGCAGTGGGGTCGTGACGTTGAATCGGGTGGGCCGGCCCGACCGTCGCAGGAGGGCGGCGACGGAGATGTCACTCTCCGCGGCCGGAGCGAAATCGTGGGAGAGATCTCCAGTGAATTCGGGATCTCCGAGCAGGACGGCTCTCCGCGAAGGGGTTGGGACCTTCGAACCGGCGGCGAGCAGATCGCGTCCTGAGCCGACGTGCCGGATGCTCCATTTCTCCGCGGCATAGATGCGGTCGGGATCGAGCAAGGCCGCGAGGGGAGCTTGGTGGAGGAATCCGTCCGGTGAGACGTAGATGGTGGAAACTCCCCTGAGGTCGGCCTCCAGAGGAGCCCAGATGCGTTCGTAGAGACGCTGGCAGGCGGTCATCATTCCCATGTTCAGGTTGACTGGCGAAATCGCCCCGCGGCGGGCCTGCCCGACCCAGTCCCGAAGGGCCGCCACATCGGTCCGCGCGTCGGCGGCGGCTCCCAGATCGTGAAGGCGAGGCGGTTTTTCCCGGCACAGAATCACCGCAGCCAGCCTTTCGCTGGGACCGTCGCCCCCGGCGAGGCGGCGATGGAAAACGAACTCGACGAGCGCCGCGTCGGGACCGAGGCTCGCGGACACCCGGTCTGCGGTGAAGTTCTCCAGATCGACGAGGCGTTCCCGGGCCAGGCTGCGGCCGAAGATTTCGTCCTCCAGTGCCGTGATTCTGCGGTCGAGAGGATCGAGCAGATGGTGCGGGGTTTCCCTCAATTCTTCGCGCAGATAGATCCGTCGGAGACTCTGCAGCTCTTTCCAACGGTCGTGAACCGAGGGATCCGAAATGGATGAGGCAACCATGCGCCGTTCCCGGATGAGGCTCTCCAGGACGAGCCCCTTGAACATGAGGGCGGCATCGGCGGCGAGGCGAGGGTCTCCCGACGAAAAGGGCAGGTCGAACGGGGCGAGACGGCGGATGGCTTGAACTCGGTCGTCCTCGGGATAGCGAGTGATGATGCGCTCGGCCCTGGCCCGGTGTTCCCGCATGGCATCGCGCAGCACATCGCGCTGTAGGCCTGCGTCGCCGGATGCGAGCACGGCGTGGCGAATGGCCGATTTGACCGGGCCCGGGAGACCCGGATCGGGATTGCCGAGGCGGCCGTAGCGCCTTTCGAGGAAGGCGAGAGCTTTTTCTCCCTGGCCCGTGGCGAGGTAGGCCTCTACCATGTCGGCGCAGTAACGCTCTGTATCCCCGGGATGCTCGAAGAAGCCTTCGGTGTCGATTTCCCAGGACTCCAGGCGGGGGACGGCCGCCCGGTAGGTTCGCATCGCGTCCTCCTCGGCCCCCAGTTTGGCGTAGGCGCGAGCGAGGGAAACCGGAGCGGCGAGGAGAACCTGGGTGTCCTGCTCCAATGCTCGGGCGCTGTCGATGCCTTCGTCGGCGATGTTCGCCTTCATCACGAGATCGGCCCAGGTCTCGAGGTGGAGCAGGGAGCCGGGGGTCTGGCGAACCGCTTCGGGGTAACGCATCAGGTGGCCCCGGGCGGAGGAAGCCGCCCCGTTCCCCAACAGGTAGTCGACGGCGTGGAAGGCCCGCTCGTGGTCCATTCCGGCTTGCTCGAGGAACATGCCATATCCCCGGCTCGCCTTGGCCCGATCGTGGTTCAGTTCGGCGGCGCGGGCCATCCGGTAGAGGCTTTCCGTCATCGGCTCGTCGCGTCGGTAGGGGCTGGGTTCCAGCGGATCGAAGGTGAACCCGGTCTGGCGCTCCTGCTCGAACCGCTCCAGCCGAGCGAAATCTCCGTAGCGGAGGAAGGCGGCGATAAGGGCCCGGGAAGCCCTGTCCGTCTCGTGGTAGGGGAGGCGATCGAAGCGTCGGGCGCTCTCGTCGTAGGTGAGAAGTGCCTCGGAAAGTCTCCCTTGATTCTCCAGGATCCAGGCGTGGTTCAGCGTGGCGATTTCGGTGCCCCAGGGCGCCTCTCCGCCGTCGACTCGATAGCGGAGCAGTTCCCGCGTAGCGGACTCCGCCTCAGTCCACCTCCCCAGCGCGATAAGCAGATCGCTCTGCAGGGCCAGTAGACGCACCCGGTCGTCAGGGTGGGTCGCCCGTCCCTCGATTCTCTTCGTTGCCTCCAGGGAATCGGCGAATCGTCCCGCCAGTCGCAAGGCGAGGGCTTCGGCCACGAGGTCTGCTCCGGGGGACATCTCGCCGTCCGCCGGTGCTTCGTGGAGAGGCGGACCGGACGTCTCGAACTCGCTCGAGTAGGGGTTGGCGGGGGCGGGGGCGGGGGCAGACTGGACGGTATAGTAGGGGTTCGGTTTCTCTTTGTCTGTGTGTGGGGGGGGGGGGGGGTGGGCGTCGCGCCTTACTCGCCGGTATCGTTGGGGGTCGGTCCGGGCGCAGACGGGGAACTCGTCGAGCCGCCGAGGTCTTCGTCGATTTCTCCAATCATCCAGTTGGGCGAGATGTTGCGGTCCCGGTAGCGCTCCCAACTCCAGTCGGACATCAGGTGGAGGGTCCCATTGCGGAACTGGTAGGCCTGAATGGTCGCAGTGTGGGAGCCCCGGATGGTTTTCACTCTCGTGCCGGAGTCGTCGACGATCTCGACTCCCCTCCGAAACGTCACAGAAACCGGATCATCCAGGACCACCAGATCGGTGGAGCGCGGTTCCGGTTCCGGTTCCGGTTCCGGTTCCGGTTCCGGTTCGTCTTCAGCCGGAGGAGTTTCCCAGGAGGTCGGGTTCGCCGGGTCCGGCAGCGCCCGGATCCAGTTTGCCGGTTTCCCTTCTTCGAGCTGCCGGTAGCTCCAGTCGGACATGTAGAAGCGGATCCCCTCGAGATCGACCCAGGCTCGGATCAGCGCGTTTTGAGGACCGCTCTGGACCTGGAGGACGATGCCCTCCGGGCTGATCAGTTCGTAGCCGTGGGGAAAACGACGGTCCTCCGCCGGGTCCAACCGATTCAAGTCCTGGCCCGGAGCAACCCAGGGCATCCAGCAGGCGAAAAGGAGCATGGTCCCGATGCGGTGGCCGCTTCGCCTGAGCCAGGCTGCGAGGCCATTGACAGAATCCCGCCTTCCCCCCATGCTCGTCGGCATGAAGCATTCGGTAATGGTTCTCTCTCTCATAGCCGTGATGAATGTTAATGCCGAGGAGATGGCGGACCCCAACTACGACGAATCGAAAGTGCCCGCTTATCGGCTACCTCCGGTATTGACGTTCGAGGGGGGAGATCATGTGGCATCCCCCGAGGATTGGGAGAGACGCCGGGCCGAACTGTTCGACCTCTTTGCCGATCACATCTACGGGATCGTGCCGGCAGGAGTTCCCTCCCGGATCTATCCAAAGGTGCGACGGGAGAACCCGTTTCTCGAGGGGCGGGCGACGCTGAAGGAGGTCCGTGTTCACCTCATCGAGGAAGAGGGTCCCTATGTCGACCTACTCCTGATCAGCCCGGGGGAGAACGCACCCACTTTCCTCGGGTACAATTTCGGAGGCAATCACACGGTTCATCCCTCCGTCGAGATATCGCTTCCCGAATCGTGGATGCGGCCGTCGAAATCTCCCGGTGCCGTGATCGACCACCGGGCAACGGAGGCGGGTCGCGGGGTTTCGACACGGTGGCCGGTGGCCGCGTTGATCGAGGATGGATTCGCCTTGGCGACCGCATATTACGGCGATATCGATCCAGATTTCGACGACGGATTCGAGAATGGAATTCACGCCGCGACCGGTCGTCCCGCGGCGGGCGAGTGGGGATCCATCGCCACCTGGGCATGGGGATTGAGTCGGCTGCTCGATTACCTGGAGACCGATGCTCTCTGCGATGGGGAGAAGGTGGCGGTTTTCGGTCATTCCCGTCTGGGCAAGACGGCGCTCTGGGCGGGGGCGACGGATCCCCGTTTTGCCATGGTCATTTCGAACAATTCGGGTTGCGGAGGTGCCGCTCTGAGTCGGCGGCGCTTCGGTGAACGCCTCATGCACATCAACACCAGGTTTCCCCACTGGTTCAACGATCGATTTCCCGACTACAACGAGAGGGAGCACGAGTTGCCCGTGGACCAGCATCAGCTGCTCGCGTTGATTGCCCCTCGGCCGCTGCACGTCGCGTCGGCTTCGCAGGACCGCTGGGCGGATCCCCGGGGGGAGTTCCTCTCCGCGCGAGAGGCCAGCGCGGCCTACGAGGCGCTCGGAAAACAGGGGCTGGGTAGGGAGATCCGGTATCACCTCCGCGCGGGCCGGCACGACGTGACCGACTTCGACTGGGACCAGTTCAAAAACACGTTTCGCTCCGAAATCCTGGAGCGATAGGCCGATTCGTCTCCCTCCGCAGCATGGTGCTCAACTATATCTGGTTCGGCTTCTTTCTCGCGGGTTTCCTGGTTGCCCTGGTGCGACTGGGTGGCGGGGATATCTCCGTCTTTCCCGCCATGGTCGATGCGCTTCACTCGCTGGCCAAACTTTCCGTGGAGATTTCACTCGGCCTCATCGGAGTGATGGCCCTGTGGCTCGGCATCATGAAGATCGGAGAAAACGGAGGTGCCATCCGCATCCTCACCTTCCTCGTCTCTCCCTTCTTTCGTCGCCTTTTTCCCGAGGTCCCGAAAAATCACCCCGCCATGGGATCGATGGTGATGAACTTCGCCGCCAACATGCTCGGTCTGGACAACGCGGCCACCCCTCTCGGGCTGAAGGCGATGAATTCGCTCCACGAACTCAATCCGGACAAGGAGACAGCAAGCAACGCCCAGATCATGTTCCTCGTCCTCAACACCTCCGGATTGACGTTGATTCCGGTTTCGATCATTGCCCTGCGGGTGGCCAACGGAGCGGACAACCCCACCGACATCTTCATCCCCATCCTCATCGCCACCTTTTTTTCGACTCTCGCCGGTCTGCTCAGCGTCAGCCTGATTCAGCGGATCAATCTGCTGCAACCGGTAGTGCTGGCCTACCTCGGAGGGGCCGCCGTGCTCGTCGGCGGCATGCTTGCCTACTTTGTCCATCTCGAGTCATCGTGGGCCCCTCAGCGGGAGCGGCTCATGGCCGAGCGCGCCTCCATCCTGGAACTCGACGAAGGGGCCAGGCTCGCGCTGACCGAGCGGCTCGCGGAAATCGAGGAAAAGATCCCGGGGCCCATGGCGGAGCAGTCCCAGTTTCTCGGCTCTTTCATCATCTTTTTTGTGGTGATGGCTTTCCTCCTCCTCGCCATGCTGCGGCGGGTCAACGTGTACCAATCCTTCATCGAGGGAGCAAAAGAGGGATTCCAGGTGGCGGTGAAGATCATCCCCTATCTCGTGGCCATGCTGGTGGCCATGGGGGTTTTCCGGGCATCGGGCGCCATGAATTACCTGATCTCGGCCTTTCGTTGGATGTTTGCCCCGCTGGGCGATACCCGTTGGGTCGAGGCCCTTCCCGTGGCGCTGATGAAGCCTCTGAGCGGGTCCGGCGCCCGCGGAGCGGCGGTCGATGCGATGCAGAATTTCGGGGTCGACTCCTTCGTCGGAACTCTGGCCTGCACCATGCAGGGATCCACCGAGACCACCTTCTACACCCTGGCGGTCTATTTCGGAGCGGTGGGCGTGGTCCGCACGCGATACACCATCGTGGCGGGACTGATCGCGGACCTCACCGGAATCGTCGCCGCCATTCTGGTCGCCTACCTCTTTTTCGGCGCGAGGTAGGCGGCGATTGCCGAGCTCGAATGGCGGGTTGACGAACCGTTTCTCATCCGAAAGCCCGATCGCGGTGAGACATTTGCCGATTCCGGTGTTTAATGCTCTCCAAGCACGGTTCCTGCTCCGCGGGACAGGCTCCGTCCTCGACGGGCTTGTCTCCAGCCTGGCCGGCGC
>CAZLUZ010000005.1:0-62220 GCA_964562825.1 uncultured Akkermansia sp. | reverse complement strand
AATTGAACGAGCTTGCCAGACAGATGAGGCACGATGCCCTGCTCCCGTGGAGTTATCACCCGGAGCTGAGTGGCAGCAAGGTCGAGGTCCATCTGCAACTGCGCCGGCAGTCGGCCAAGGGGAGCATCTACGTGGTTACCTACCGCGCCCTGGGCCGTCGCATCGCTTTCCCACCGAGGTTGCCCCATCTATCCTTCACCGTGGAACGCGGCCAGAATCTCTCCGACCGGACTACCGAAGTTCTCACTGCCCATTTCCGCCAGTTGGAGAAGGCCGCGACCGACCGGCTCGACCTGGAGGCGCACCTCAGCCCGGGACACACCCGGTTGACGACCATCGAGCTCTCCCTGAACAGCCGTCAGGTCTACGAGAAACCCGAGCCCGCGGGTCTCGCCGTGCTCATGGGGCAGAGGGAGATGTCAGGAGCCCAGGAGTTGGAAAAAGTGGGCAGATGCCTGAACCGTCTCTACCCGAACCGGTTGCATCGGGCCATTCTCCGCGAGGAACCGATCGAGGCGATGAACCGCCACTTCGACAGGGATGAACTCTCACCCCAACCCCTCCTCCTCCTCGGCCCCGGCCAGGTCGGCAAAACGGCGGTGATTCACGAATTTCTCTTTCGCAAGCTGGCGGCAGACGTCAAGCCGATCCCCGAGGTCTGGCTGCTCTCGCCCCAGCGCATGATCTCCGGGATGTCGTTCATCGGTCAGTGGGAGGAGCGGGCCCACGCCATCTTCCAGGAGGCAAAACGGCGCAAGTTGATCCTCCTTTTCGAGAACCTCACCGGCCTTTTCCAGGCGGGGAGGACTCGGGACTCGGACCTGACCATCGGCCAGGTGCTGAAATCGTACTTCGAGGAAGGCGGCATCCGGGTCATCGGCGAGGCGACTCCCGAAAGTTGGCGAAAACTCCGCGAGATCGATCGCGGGTTCGCCGATTTTTTCCGCACCGTCCCTATCGCCGAAACCTCGGAGCGAGACACCCTGCGTATCCTCATCCGCACCGTGCAGGAAATCGAGAGTCGGGAGCCGCAAACCCGATTCGCGCACGACCTCATTCCGGCGGCCTACGAACTGCAGAACCGCTTCGCCCGGACTCGAGCTTTTCCTGGCAAAGCGGTCGACATCATCCGCCAACTGGCCCGCAAATACTCGCGCCGAGAACTTTTCCGGGAAGATGTCTACCTCTATTTCCAGACGAAAACCGGGATTCGACAGCATTTTCTCCAGGCTGGTGCCGAGGTGGATCCTCGATCGATCTCGGCCTTTTTCCGCGAGCGAATCAAGGGCCAACCAGCCGCGATCAGCGCCATGAGCGATTTGGTGGTGCGATGCCTCTCCCAGCTCAACGAGCCGGGAAAACCCATGGGTTCGCTCCTTTTTCTCGGACCCACCGGCGTGGGCAAGACCGAGTGCGCCAAGGCTCTGGCCGAGTACTTTTTCGGAGCCGCGGAGCGCCTGCTCCGGTTCGACATGAACGAATTCGTTGGACCAGATGCGGCGGAACGCCTCATCGGTTCCCCTTTCCGGCCCCGCGGTCTCCTCACCGCGGCCGTGCGGCGGCAACCCTTTTCCGTGATCCTTCTCGACGAGATCGAAAAAGCCCATCACGGCGTATTCGATCTGCTTCTCCAGGTTCTGGGAGACGGAAGACTCACCGATTTTTCCGGCGAAACGGCAGATTTCTGCAACTGCATCGTGGTGATGACCTCGAACCTCGGAGCCCGGAACGCCCGCCACCAACTCGGGTTTCACCGCGGCGCCCGCGACGACGCCCATGTCTACCGCGAGGCCGCGGAGGCTTTCTTTCGCCCCGAACTTTTCAACCGGCTCGATCATATCGTCCCATTCCGCGAACTTTCCCGCGAGGACATCGAGTCGCTCGTCGCCCTGATCAGCGACCGGGCCCTCTCCAGAATCGGGCTCTCGGAGACCCAACTCAGCCTGCGCATCGAACCCGACGTGTTCGCGCGGCTCGCCGAGATGGGCTTCAAACCGGAGTTCGGCGCACGCGCCTTGCGCCGGTCGGTCGAGGAGTTCCTCGTCGAACCCGTCGCCCTGCATATCTTCGAACTGCCCAAAAATCGTCCCGCCATCGTCTCCTGCCGCTGCGGGGCCGATGGCGACCTCGAATTCGACAGCGCCGACCTGCACGCCGCCGAACCCCACGGCTCCCTGGTGAAACCGATCCTCCTCTCGCAGGGAGAGGAAGTCGCCGATGCCCTGAACCGCTTCCTCACCCGCATCGAGGATGAACTGGAAAACTGGCGGGAAGAATCCGACGGAGTCATCGATCCCTCGAATCCCCTTCAACTCCGCTATTTCACCATCCGTGAGCGAGTCGTGGCTCTGCGCCGCATGCGCGAGTTTTTCGTCAACGAGTTGGACAAGGAAAGGCAGCATCGCCGCCATCATCCCGACAAGCCGTCGCCCCGCCAAACGAGCACCAACCTGCGATTTCTCCCCGGCCATGCCCCCGAGGAATTCCTCCGCGAACTCTACCGTGCAGCTGACGCGAACCGTCTCCTCTCCCGCTCGATCGAGGGCAGCGCCCCCTTCGACCACCTCCGGCAGATCGCCTCAGACCTGGTCTATCGGGCCAATGCCATCGAAAGGATTGTCAGCCACCCCCCGGAAGAGGAATCGGCCTGTCTGATCGACTTTCGGGGCCCCGAACACGAAGTCATCCGCCAACAGTGGAACAGTGCCCTGCATCACTGGATCGAGTCCTCCGACCTCTGGCGCGCCGCCGAGTGTTTCGTCACCCCGGATGGTCGCATCCGCAGCCTGAAGAGTCTCGGGCGGGTCGCCGACTTTCCCTGGGAACACTACTGGCGCTCCGCCTTCATCCGCGCCCGGGGACCGGGACTTCACGCATTCCTCCGGCACCTGAACGGCACCTGCCTCGTCATCGGCGAAACAGGAAAAGCCCTCCTCGCCGAAATCCGAGTGCAGGAGGTGCCCGCGGATCTGGAAGACGACGAATTGCGGGAGTGGCTCGATCCGACGAGATCGGGACAAACGCTGCGGGTCGCTCACGTTTCCTCGCGGCAGACGCCCTACTCCCTCGACCTCGCCTCGGGCTGCGCCGAAACCGTCAAGCCCGCCCGGATCTGGAACAAGGTCAATCCCCACCTGCCCGTGGTGGAGGAACTGATCCCTTTCACCGAGGCGAGCAGCCATCACGGGAAGGAAACCTGATCCGCAATCAAGCTCCGGAGGAAAGCGGCGCAACCCCGGGCGATCGCGCCCTCGTAACCCGGTGGACGCCCGGTCGATCGACTTCCACGGCGTTGCCCAATAATCAAAACAATTGCTATCATGGAAAACGATACCCATACCAAGACCTGGCCGGAACTCGCGATCGGCCTGTACGACAAGCTGACCGGCCGCAATGCTGAGATCACCTACGAGTTCAACGACATGCACATCAGTGTACCCAGTGGCACGGGCGATTCGGCCGAGCACGCCCACTGGAAAGTCAACGGTGTGCTGAAAATTCGAACCCGCGATCTCTCCGGTGAGTAATCCCGATACCTTTCCCGACTCCCCTCTCGATTTGGAGGGGGGCTTGGTCCTGGAAGGGCCGGACGCTAGGCTCACCCTCACCGGTGTGCCGGGCGGGCTGGTGGTGGAATTTGCCGACTGGCGCTCTTTCTGGACGGTCGCCCGCAGCTTTCGCCAGTTTCTCCCCGGAATCCGCCTGCTCAGGGATACCCGGAATACCGGCCGCGGGCTGCCTGCATCGGCGAGATTTGCCGTGAGGGGTGCCGCCTTCCTCGATATCTCACTCCACCCGGATCAGCCATTCTGGCGATTGACTCCCCTCCGCTTCCTCTTTCGCCGGACCACTCCGGCAGCGAGCAGGCCGTAGGTGGCGCCGTGCTCCCGCCCTGGTCGAAGACACCCGCCCCCTCGTCGTCGTAGCCGGTGCCAGCGGCTTCGTCGGAGCATCGATCCGCGGCGAACTGGGAGATCACTTCCGCTGGCGGGCGCTCACCCGGTCCAGCACTCTCCCCTCGGCAGAGGCTTCGGGGACGGAATGGCGAAAGTGCGACCTCTTCTCCCTGCCCCAAGTCACCGAGGCGATGGAGGGAGCTCGATTCGCGATCTACCTGGTCCATTCGATGATGCCCTCGAGCCGAATGACTCAGGCGAACTTTGCCGACCTCGATCTCCTCCTCGCCGACAATTTTATCCGGGCCGCCGAGGCCAACGGAATCGAACACGTCGTCTACCTCGGGGGACTCATGCCCTCTGGCGACGATCGCATCTCGGAACACCTGGCGTCCCGCCGCGAGGTCGAAAAGGTGCTGCGAAGCCGTTCCATCCCGGTGACGGCGCTCCGCGCGGGGCTGATCTTCGGACCCGGCGGCTCCTCCACCCGCATGCTGATCAACCTGATCCGTCGGCTTCCTCTGATGATCCTGCCCGGCTGGACCCGGTCCACCACCCAGACCATCGACATTACCGACGTGGTGCGGGCTTTCGATACGGTCCTTCGGGAACCGGCCTTCCGCGGTGGCACCTATGACCTCGCCTGCCATCCGGCGATGACCTACGAGCAGCTCATCCGGCAGACGGCGGCGGCGCTGGGCAGGCGTCCCCTGGCTTTGCGTTTTCCGGCAAATGCCTTTGCCCTGTCCCGGCTCTGGGTAGCCGTGTTCGGTGGTGTGCCCATGGAGCTGGTGACCCCGCTGCTCGCCAGCCTGGAGCACGACCTCCGGGCCCGCCCCAACGCCCTTTTGGATCGCCTGGGGCCGGACTCTCGCCCGCTCGCCGAGTCGGTGCAGAGCGCGGTGGGACCAGAGGGCGCGCCCCTGGACAATCCGCGGAGGGAGATTCGGGTGGCCGACCGGAAGAAAGTCAAATCCGATCGGCGGGTTCGATCGGTGCAACGCCTTCCCTTGCCCGATGGCTGGCGGGCTCCCGAGGTGGCGGAGGAGTACGGAGCCTGGCTGACCCGGTCGTTCTTCACCGTGATTCGAGTCGACCGCAACGAGACCGGCGTGCTCCGTTTCCGCTTCACCCCCCTGAACCTTTCTCTGCTCGAACTGACGCCGACCCCGTACACGCGATCCAACGACAGAAGAAGAGCCTACTACATCTCGGGCGGTCTCCTGGTGAGGAAACATGCCGAACCTCAGGGCCGATTCGAGTTTCGCGTGTTCCCGGAAAACCAGTGTGTAATCGGAGCCATCCACGGTTTTCCCCCCAGCCTCAACTGGTTTATCTACTCTTTCACCCAGGCGAAAGTTCACCTGCTCGTGATGTGGGCGTTCGGGCGCCACCTGGAAAGACTGAAGCGCCGTGGCCCCGGGAAAAACTCTACCCGAACAGGTTCTGGTTCCTCATCTCTTGATCCCTCGCCAGAAACCACCCCAGGATGATGAGAAACGCGAGACAGAGCATGGCGAGTTGCGGGGGGAAAGAATCCGGCGCCGCACCGGAAAAATTCGGGCTCTCGGGTCCGGACACACACGATCCGTAGCCAAACCCAGAACCGTTCTCGACTCGGGTGGTGTCGTCGAGAACGCCGAAGGAAAAGCGGGAACGATTCGAGCCGGGCACCTCCAGGGACCGGTGCCCCGTCGCCTGCGAAAGGGTCGCGACTGCCACATCGCCCCCGGGGAACCCGATTTGGAAATGGTGGCTCTCCGGATAAACCACCACGGAACCCTCAACCGAGAAGTTTGCCCCTATCAACAGGAACCCGAACAGAGACAGTGCCAACAGTCTGGTTTTCATACCCTGAAGAGAAACTCAAATCAACTATACAATTACGTCTTCTTATTAGTCAAAATCAATAAATAAATAAGAAATCTTTATATTTTTGATCTTGATCCGTGCCCTTTCCGCGCGGTCCGGTCAGGATCCTCCCGGATCTTGCCGTGGTTCCCCCTGGGATCTTGTGCCACCTTGGTCGCCTGATGACAGTCGACGAAATCGAGGAAGCGATCCTGAACATGGGACGCCAGGCCCGCGCCGCGGCCCACGCGCTCGCCACCCTGTCCACGGAGGAAAAGAACGCCATTCTTCTCGCCATGGCCGACGCCGTCGAATCCGCCGAGCCCGAGATCCTGAGCGCCAACTTGCGGGATCTGGCTGCGGCCGAGGAGGCGGGGCTGACCACGGCGCTGAAGGACCGTCTCCTCCTCGATTCGGGTCGCATCGCAGCCATCGCCCGGGGAATCCGGGAGGTCGCCACCCTGCACGACCCCTCCGGCGAGGTGATCCGCGAATGGGATCGGCCCAACGGCCTGCGCATCCAGAAAAAGCGCACCCCCATTGGTGTGATCGGCATCATTTACGAGAGCCGGCCCAATGTCACAAGCGACGCCGCCGTGCTCTGTTTCAAGACGGGCAACGCAACCATCCTCCGGGGTGGCAGAGAGGCCATCCACTCGAACCGGGCACTTGCCGAAGCGCTCCAGGAGGGTGGCGGCGCGGCCGGACTCCCGGACCATTCCATCCAGTTGATTCCTTTCACCGATAGGGAGAGCGTCCGGGTCATGGCGGGAATGGACCGCTTTCTCGACCTGATTATCCCGAGGGGCGGAGCCGGACTCATCGAAACGGTGGTCTCGCTCGCCCGGATGCCGGTCATCAAGCACTACGACGGGATCTGTCACGTCTACGTGGACCGGGGAGCCGACCTGGACATGGCCGCCGCTATCGTGGTGAACTCGAAGGCACAGAAGCCATCGGTATGTAACGCGGCGGAGACGCTTCTGATCCACCGGGATATCGCCGGGGAGTTCGCTCCGAGGGTCGCGACCGCCCTGGCCGCGGCAGGCGTGGAACTGCGGGGGGACGAAGCCTTCCGCGATCTGTCGGGAAGCGATACCGTCCTGCCTGCCACTCGAGAGGACTGGACCACCGAGTATCTCGACTGGATCCTTTCGGTGAAAATCGTCGACGATCTCGGAGACGCCATCGCCCACATCAACGAGTATGGTTCGCACCACACGGATACCATCGTCACCGCGGACGCCGATGCCGCGGCCCGGTTCCAGCTCGAGGTTGATTCCGCGACCGTACTCTGGAATGCCTCAACCCGTTTCAGTGACGGTGGTCAATTTGGTTTCGGCGCCGAGATCGGTATCAGCACGGACAAACTCCACGCTCGCGGACCGATGGCCCTCGAAGAATTGACCAGCTACAAATACCTCGTGTTCGGCCAGGGCCAAACCCGGGGATAACCGACCCGGAGCCGCCGGCATCACCAAGTCCCACCGCCCGCCAGCCACAACTCTTGACGAATCGACGCTCCTTCGGCATGCTGCCGCCGCGGTTTTGAAAAAGTCTTTCGGCCAATACCGGCGCCTTTCCCGGGGCCTCCTCGGCATGTCCAGCATCTGGATGGGCGAAGATCACCTCGTCCATGTGAAGGGGCGCGGCTTCCTGGTGCCCTTCACCGAGCAGTACCGGCGTTTCCGCTACGAAGACATCCAGTATTTTGCGGTAAGCCCCAAGGGCCGAGCCCTGACCACGACCCTACTTTCGCTTGGTGTGCTCGCCTGCGTCTCGTTCTTTTCCCTGTTTCTTCTGGTGCGCGATCCGGGGCCTCCTGGTCCGCTCTCCCTTACCGGCCTCGCCGTATCGGCGGCCGGGGCGATCCTCGCTCTTTTCTTCCTCTTTCGTCACCTCGTCCTCGGCCCAACCTGCGTCTGCGATCTGCAGACGTCTCTGCAGCGCGAGCGGCTTGGCTCGCTGAACCGTATGCACCTGGCCAACCAGGCCCTCGAACTCCTCGGCGACGCCATCGCGCCCCGACAGGCCCGTCTCGTCTCCTCGACCCTCCCCGAGGAATCGATCCGGGCACCATCACGCACCGGAGAGGAACGCTTTCGCGTGGCTGGCACGGTCTCTCCCGCCTTCCTTGTCTATCTGGTTTTCGCCGCCCTGGCTTTGGGAGCCCTTCACCTGGAGAGCGTTGCCCTCTGCGCGGCGGCTCTCGGCTTCGCCATCGCGGGCAATCTGCTCGTCGTCACCTCGCTGGTGCGCAGCTTTCGCCAACCTTCTCCTCCCTCGATCCGGTCGCTGCTTCTCTCGCTCTTCGGTGCCATCCTTTTTTTCGGCGGGGTAGCCCTGGTCTATTTCATCCACATGGCGGCGGCCGACCCGATCTTCACCGTAGGGCTTTCCGGCCCGTTCGAGGCCTTCGCCGGCATCCCGACCCTGGGAGGAACCGCCTATTACCTCGTGTTCCTCGCTTCAATCCTGCTCATTCTCCTCGTGGCCGGGGCGGGAACTCTGGAGACCTCCCGCTGGCGCAGAAGCCTCGCCGAAATCGCCGCAGCGGATTCCGATTGGGCCAACCGGAGGGAGAACGGGCATGAGTAAACCGCTTGCCGAGACCACCTGCCACATCCACTTTCAGCGCCCCGCCTCGGCGCGCTGTCCCTCCTGCCTCCAGTTCTACTGCAGCGAATGCATCACCGAACACGACGGGCGGCTCACCTGCGCCGCCTGCCTGAAGGCCGCAAGGGAGGGCCCCGCACCGTCCCGACGATCCCGTTGGACGGGATGGTTTCAGCCCATGCCTCTGGTGCACCTGGCGGTCGCCTTCGTCGTGATCTGGATCATCTTATACTTCGCCGCGCAGACCCTGACCGACATCCCGGACCGCTTCCACGATGGAACGATCTGGAGATAGGCCCCGCCCCCGATGAAGCGACAAGTCGAGAGAAAGGCAAAACATTCCCGGAGAGCCGGAGAGGTGACCTCGCTCCAGCTTATCGAGGAGGCCTTCCATCTCCTGCGCACCGCTTCGAGCACGACCCTCCTGCTGAATTTTCTCGGCACCGTTCCCCTGGCCTGCCTGCTTTTCTACTACTGGGCGGACATGAGTCACAGCCGCTACGCCGACCGCGATTCCGTCGTGGCCGCCCTGGTCCTCGGGATTGCGTTTTTCTGGAAATGCTCCTTCCAAGCCGCCTTCTGCAGGCGCCTGTGGGAACAGATCCATCCCGGACAAATCCCCCGACAGCGGGGCTGGCAGGCCTTCCGATACCACGCCGCCCTCTGGTGTTTCCACGCCCTGGCGATCCCCGTACTCGTGCTCGCGATCTGTTTCGTCCTTCCCCTGTGCTGGATGATCGCCTCACTGCACAACGCCACCGTCCTCGCACTGACCCAGGATTATGGAACAACCGCCCTCCGTCGCCTCACCTGGAATGCGGTGAAACACAGCCACCACCGCTGGGCGCAGAACGTCGCGATCTGCGTCACCATGGGTTTCATCGGTTTTTTCGCCTGGTTGAACGTGGTCGCGGCCTGCTCCCTGGTGCCGCTGTTCGGAAAGATGTTTTTCGGCATCGAGAGCCAGTTCACCATCAATGCGGAGGCCCTGTTCAATTCGACCTTCCTTTTCGGAACGGTGCTCATCGCTCACCTCGGCCTCTCTCCGCTGATCAAAGCGATCTATGTGCTCCGCTGTTTCTATGCGGAATCGAGGGTGACCGGTGCGGATCTCCTCAGCCGTCTCGCCGGGGTGAGGCGGGAGCGCCGCCGGCCGTCACCGGGGACACCGCGCTCCCCGCGGCGGAAGGTCGCGGCCCTGCTCGCCGGATTCCTCGTGGCGACCACGGGTGCGGCTCCTCTCTCCGCAGAGGACGCGTTACCGCCTCCCGGTCCGGATCGAGAAACCATGGACCGCGCCATCCGCGATGCCATGGCGGCGAAAAAGTACCAGTGGAAGCTATCCCGGGACGAACTCGCCGGAAATCTCCCCTCCGCCGACAGCTGGCTGCAACGCCAGCTCACCCAGATCGCCGACTCGGTCGACGAGCAACTGCGCCGCTTTCGCGCGTGGTTGAAGAAGCGCGCCGATGCCATCTGGAAGAGACTGCGGGAAAACCAGAGGCAACCGAGACCGCCCCGCGAGTTCAAAGGTTTCGGAGAGGGCTTCGCCCAGAGTCTCAACTCGGCCCTATCCGTAGCCTTGGTCGTCCTCGTCACCGGCCTGGTGGGTTGGTTCGTCTGGGTCCTGGTGAAACACTACCGCCCCGTCTCGCGAAAAGGAGGCGGCGATGCCACTGCCTCCGGAGACGTCGACCTGGAAAGTGAGGAACTGGTCGCCAGTCAGCTCCCCGAGGATGAATGGATGAAAATGGCTCGTGAACAGATGGCCAGGGGCGAATCGCGCCTCGCCATCCGGGCACTCTATCTGGCGACCCTGGCCCATCTCGGTGAGCGAGGTCTCCTCCGCATCCAGAAACACAAGTCGAACCGCGACTATCGTGGCGAACTGGCCCTCCGGGCGCGTCAACGAACCCGTCTGCGCGAGGCATTTCGCGAGAACACCGGCCTCTTCGAGCGCGCCTGGTATGGCCTTCATGCCATCGGCGAGGAAGCGGTGCGGCACTTTATGGAAAACTACGAGATTATCACCGGAGACTCCGCCTGATTCTTCATCATGAAAGAGAAACGAACGTTCGCCTGGTTCGGCATCGTCTTCCTCGCCGCGGTGCTGGCAGGGGTATTCGTGCACGTCCTCGAACTGCGGCTGACCAAGGGCGATGTCTATCCCCACTACGCCAGCTGGCGCACCGATCCGCTGGGAGCCAGCGGTCTCTACGAATCCATCGGCCGTCTGCCGGGGGTCACCGTCAGCCGCAACCTGGAACCCCTGACCCGGATCGGCAGCCTGGAGGGAGACGCCGCCCTCTTCGTGCTCGGCGTGCCTCGCACGGAATTCGACCGACTCCGCATCCCGGACGACTCCCCCGTCCTCCAGGCGATCGAAGAACGGGGGACCCGACTCGTCATCACCATCGATCCGCAGATCGTCCCCCTGGAACGCCAGACCACCTTCTCCGAGGACGAGGAGGACTGGATCGAGCGCCGCAATCGGCTCCGCGAAGAACGGAAGGAAGACGACGGACCCGGCGGAGAGGAGGACGAAGCCGGGAACGAGGAAGATGCGGCGAAGCCTTCCTCCGACGAGGAGGAGATCGAACAGGAGAAAACCAGGAGCCTGGGACCAACCCTGGGAAGCCGGTTCGGTCTCGCCATGGCCCGGATCGACACCTACGAGAGACCGGAAGCGGGCTGGGACGCGAAGCCCGGGCCGGGCAAAGGATCCCGCCTTCCTCGAGGGATTCCGGTGTGGAAGTCGCCATACCGCTTCGAGATCGACCGTAAACAGCGCGATGACTGGCGAGTGGTGGCCGCCGTCGAGGGCGAACCCGTCGTCGTCGAACGCGAGATCGGCGAAGGATCACTGGTGCTCTCCACCGACAGCTATTTCGCCAGCAACGAGGCCCTGTTCGGTGGAGGAGACAGCGAGTTTCTCCTCTGGCTCATGGGAGACAAGAGGAGGATCGTCTTCGACGAAACCCTCCACGGCAGCCAAGAGACCGGAAGCATGATGAAAACCCTGCGCAGCTTCCGGCTCCACGGTTTCCTCATCGGGGCGATCGTCTTTATCCTGCTCTGGGCCTGGCGGAGTGGCACCTCTCTCACACCAGGCGACGAATCGATCGAGAGAGGTCTGATTGCCGGCGGGGGCACCGTTTCAGGGGAGAACTCCAATGCCGGTCTGATCCAACTGCTGCGCCGAAGCATCCCCGGAAGCGAGTTGATTGACAATTGCGTCCGCACCTGGGAACAGACTGGCGGCGCCGACTTGCCGGAGGAAAAGCGGAGAAAGCTCAACGAACTGCTCGAACGGCACCGGAGAGAACCCGAGAGCCTCAAGCCGGTCGAGGCCTACGGGGAGATCAGCGCCCTCCTCAAAAAACGATGACCGGAGAGCCCCGAGGAAGCAAACCAGAACCTTGCAGGGTGGGGAATCTCACCGACAATCGGGCATGATTTTCCGAAATCTCCTCGCCCTCGTCGTCCTGTCGTGCCTCACCCTCTGCGGTTGCGGTTCTTCGGACCCCGAGGAGAAATCACCGGCGTTGGAGGAGAAAGAGGAGTCGAGGGCCGCCGACCAGCCCGCGACTTCGATCTACTGGACCGAAATCAAGGTCCACGAGGCGATCCGCTCGCGGAATCCCGGCTACACCGGCAACGGCCAGTTCAACATCGATCCTCAGGGACAGGTCATCGCCGTCGCCCTGGACAACTGCAACGTCGCCGACCTGGCTCCCCTGGTGGGCATGCGCCCGCAGGCCCTGTACCTGCTCAATTGCCCGGTGGTCAATATCGCCTCCGTTGGCGAGATGCCTCTGGTGGAACTTTACCTGGAAGCCACCGCGGTCGAGGACATCTCCCCCCTCTCCGGCATCGGCACCCTGCAGAAGCTCTATCTCTCGAACACCCCCGTCTCCGATCTCTCCCCCCTGCAGGGACTGCCCATCGTGGAATTGAACCTGGTGAACACCCATGTCAAAGACATCTCGCCCCTCGCTGGCATGCCGCTCAAGATGCTCTGGCTGACCGGTTGCCCGGTGGAGGATATCTCACCCCTGGCCAACTCTCCACTGATCAGCCTGACCCTCCACCAGAGCCGGGTGGCGGACCTCTCCCCCCTCGCCGGCACCGGTCTGCAGCGGCTCCACATCGGGGAAACTCCGGTAACCGACCTGCGTCCGCTGGCCGGAATGAACCTGACCCGCCTCGTCTTTGACCGGAAACGGATCGAACACGGTATCGAAGTCGTTCAGTCGATGCGTTCTCTCCGGGAGATCGGCTCCAAGTTCGAGGACGGCGCAAACGATCTCGTCCATCCCGCCGTCTACTGGTCCGAGTTTGGACGGGAGTAGAACCGGGGACGTGATGCCCCCGCCCGCCAAGCACAGCAACAACCTCTCTTTTCATGTTCCGTTCGATGTTCACCGTGGGTGGGTTCACCCTGATGAGCCGGGTCCTCGGATTTGTCCGGGACAAACTCATCGCCACCCATCTGGGGGCGGGACAGCTCGGCGACGTCTGGGTAGCCGCTTTCGCCCTGCCCAACATGTTTCGCCGGGTCTTCGGTGAGGGGGCCTTCAACTCCGCTTTCGTTCCGCTCTACAGCCGGAAAATCGAGACCGAGGGTGACGAATCGGCCAACCTTTTCGCCAGTCGCACCGTGAGTCTGATGTTTCTCCTTCTCGCGGCGATCTTTCTCCTCCTTTTCCTCTTCATGGGCCCGGTGATCGCAGTGACGAACTGGGGTTTCCGCGACGATGCCAGAATGGAACTCGCCATCCCCGCCGCCCGCATCACGGTGGGATACCTGATCTTCATCTGCCTCACCGCGGCCTTGAGTGGCATCCTCAACAGCCGCAAGATTTTCGGGGCCCCGGCCTTCGCCTACGTGGTGCTCAATATCGTCCTCATCGCCGTCCTCCTCGGGTTCATGCCCTTTTTTGACGACCCGCTCCGCGTCCTCTGCATCGGGGTGATTGTCGCCGGAGTGCTCCAGTTTGCGGTTGTGCTCGTCGCGGTGGCGCGCGCCGGCATTCGGATTCTCCCCACCCGCCCCACCATCGACGCAGACATCCGCCGCCTCGGAATCCTCATGGTGCCGGGACTCATCAGCGCCGGGATCCAGCAGCTGAATCTCCTGGTCGGCGGGGCCATCGCCTCGATCGACGTCGGGGGGCGCTCCTACATCTACTACTCCGACCGCATCAACCAGCTGCCCCTCGGCATCATCGGCATGGCGGCCGGCGTCGTTCTCCTCCCCGAAATTACCCGGAGCCTCCGCTCGGGCCGGATTTCCGAGGCGCGGAAAAGCCTCGCCTTCGGCACGGACGCCTCGGTCTTGCTCTGTATCCCCGCGATGGTGGCCATGCTGGTGATTCCCGGCCAGATCATGCACGCCATCTTCGAGGGCGGAGCCCTTCGTCCCGAGGATGCCGCCGGGGCCGGTACGGTGCTCGCCGCGTTTGCCGTGGGCATGCCGGCTTATGTGCTGGTTCGAGTCCTGCAACCGGGTTACTTCGCGCGGGAGGATACCCGCACCCCGATGAAATTCTCCCTCGCCACCGCCGCAGTCAACATGGCGCTGGCCTATCCCCTCTTCCTCCTCATGGGTGTCACCGGCTGCGCCTTCGCCACTTCGATCGCGGGCTGGCTCAACGTGGCGCTGCTCTGGACGGGGCTCTACCGGGATGGTTTCGTCACCATCAGCTATGCCATGGGATGGCGCTACCTGCGCATGTTCCTCTCCGCCTGCGGTATGGGAGTCGCCATCTGGTTTCTCGCCGATCTCGCCGAACCCTGGCTTCTTCGCGAGGGCGGGTTCCTCTTCCGCATGGCGGTCCTGAGCCTCCTCGTCCTCGCCGGCGTCGCCATTTACTTCGGCTTCATCTTTCTCACCCGGGTTTTTGGCCCGGCCGACCTCAGGCGGCTCCTGATACGGGAGAATAATTCGCCGGGAGCGTAACCCGATCCACGTTCGAATCGTCACCCTAGCAGCAGGTGGACATGAGTTATCGCACCAGGTTTCTGATCAAGGGTGCCGCGGCCATCGCGGTTCTCTGGATCGTGGTGGCGGTGGTGGTCAAGGTGGCCGGTTCGATGGCTCCGACTTCCAAACGCCTGCTCGCCTATGTCGCGTCTCACCCCCTCGGAGAAATCGATAATCCGGAACGTCGCCGCGAGGTGATTTCGCGGGTTGCCGAACTGATGAATCAGCTGGAGCCCTCGGAGCTCCGCGATTTCGAGGAAAACACCGACCCGGCCGCCCGGCGGGAGTTTTTTCAGTCCATGACGCGCGAGGAACAATGGTTCTTCCTGGAACAGCGGCTTGGCCGGGCCTTTTCCCAGATGATGAAGCTGTTCAACGAAATGGAGCGGGAGGAGCGCAAGGAGATGGTGGAGCGGGCTTTGAGCCGGATTCGCGAAAACGCGGAGGAAACCCTCGAAGGGGAGCCGGACCTGCTGCGCGAGGACCCGGACCTTGCGGAAAAGGTCGCCGAAGCCGGGCTCGAAGCCTACTACCAGGACGCCTCCGCGGAAACCAAGATGGACCTCGCGCCGCTCATGGAAGAGGTCCAGCGCATCATGAGCCAACCCCGGAGAGGCCAGCGATGAATCGAGGCAAAATTCGCGCCTGGACCCTGGTGGAAATGCTCGTCGTCATCGCGTTGCTGGGTGGACTTCTCGCCATCGCTGTGCCCACCTACCAGCGTCTCAAAGCCAGGGCCTACGCTGCCCAATGCACCTCGAAGCTCCGTGAGATCGGGGTGGGAATCACCCTGTATCTCGGCGATCACGGCATGACGTTTCCCACTCTGGCGACGGGACGTGAGAGCCGGAGCGACGAGGACCTTCCGGTCCTCGAGACGGCGCTCATCGACTACGTGGAGGACGAATCCGTATTTCACTGCCCGGCCGATCACGACGGATTCTTCGAACGAACCGGATCGAGCTACTTCTGGAACAGCCTGGTAAACGGCCAGAAAATGGGGAGCATGAACCTGCTCGGACTGGTCCGCCAGGAAGCGGGTATTCCGCTGGTTTCGGACAAGGAGAATTTTCATCGCCATATCGGCGGAGAGGTGAACATCCTCTACGCCGACGGCCACATCCTCAAAGAACTGCAATTCGTGGTGGAGAACGACTGATGTTGGCCGTGGACAGGGTATCCAAGTCGTTTTCGCGCGGCACCCCCCCCGCTCTGGACGACGTCAGTTTCCAGGTGGAAAAGGGAAGCATCTGCGGCCTTCTCGGCCACAACGGTGCCGGCAAAAGCACCCTGCTTGGCGTCATGCTCGGCATGGTGTATCCCGATCGGGGAGAGGTCCTCATCGACGGGATCTCGGTGCAACGCCACCGCGAGCCCGCCATGCGAAAACTGGGTGCCATTTTCGAAGCCCCGCGGTTCTACGAATACCTCTCCGGCTGGAAGAATCTGCTCATCCTCGCCGCCTATTCGGGAAAACCCGACCGAGTCAGCATTGGTGAAGTGGTGGAGTGGGTCGGACTGACCGACCGGATCCGCCACCGGGTGGGCTCCTACAGTCACGGTATGCGGCAGAGACTGGGCTTGGCCCAGGCCTTGATTCCTCAACCCGGTATTCTCCTCCTCGACGAACCCACCGACGGCCTCGACCCCGAGGGGATCGTCGAATTCCGCAACCGGCTCCTGGAACTCCGGGACCGGCTTGGTCTGACCGTGTTGCTCAGCTCGCACCTCCTCTCCGAGGTGGCACAAATCTGCGATCAGGTCGTCATCCTGCGAGAAGGTGCCAAGGTTTTCGATGGGGCGACGACCTCCCTGGCGGGGCCAAAGGTCGTCTACCGTATCGGCGCGGAGAACGCCTCCCCGGACGAGATCGCGAAAGCCTGCGCCCCTTTTGCCGCTGAACTGCTTCCCACCGGAGAATGTGCCTTCCCCCCCGACGCATCCCCGCCCGATATCCTCGATTTCCTGGTGAGAAACCACGATTTTCGCATCACCGAGTTCAGCCCAACCACCGAATCCCTGGAAAGCCTCTACCTGAAATTGGGCAGCCGTTCATCCGGGGAGCGGCCCCAGCAATGACTTCGTTCCTCCGAGCCCTGAACTGGGAATTGTTCCGCATGTTCGCCCGACCCCGAACCTACATCGGTTTCGGTGTCTTCTTCGTCTTCGAACTGGCCTTTTACATCCTCTGGTCTCGGGAGAAATCCGGCATTGAACGATTCATCAATCGGGTTTCCGGTGGGCTCGACGAATACTTTTCGGGCCTGACCCTGGGTTTCATGATCCTCACCGCCACCATGCTGATTCTGGGCGTGGTGTTCGTCGCGCTGGTGGTGGGGGACATCGTGGCGAAAGAGACCGAGGACGGCAACCTGCGGCTGCTCCTGGCCAGGCCCATTTCGCGGTTTCGCCTCCTCCTGGCAAAATTTATCGCCTCCCAGCTCTACACCCTGACCCTTTTCGTTTTTGTCGGTCTCACCGCGCTCGGCTTTGGTATCCTCAGCCGTGGCTGGGGCGGTGGCTTCCTCGTCTGGTCACCGGAAATGCCCTCCGCATCACTCTTCGAGTGGAACGAAGGCTTACGTCGTTATTTTCTCGCCGTGTTCGGTTTTTCCTTCCTCTATCTCCCCGTCACCGGGATCGCCTTTTTTCTCAGTTGTCTCAAGATCAAACCCGCCGCCGCCACCGTGATCGCCGTGGCGGTTATCCTATCGGACAAGATTCTCTCCTCGTTGCCCTTCCCTTTCGTCGACCCCTACCGGCCTTTTTTCATCACGTCGCGGATGGGCGACTGGTTGCTCCTGCTCTACCAGGACATCCCCTGGGCGAGGCTCGCCGAATCGGCCGCCTGGCTCTTCGGCATCGGCTTTACCGGCTTCGTCGCCGGGTGGATCGCTTTCGAGCGACGCGATATCAAATCGTGAACCCCACTCGGCTCCCTCTCCAAAGGAATCGCGGCCCGGGCACCTGCCAATAACCCGGACCGCGACTACCCTCAACTCGGGGACATTCTGCTCAAAAATTACCCAGCCAGGTGCTTAGAAAACAGAACTACCCCAAATTCCTGCTGACAGATTCGGCTATCTCACCAAAAAGCCAGCTAAATTCTTTCGGACGTGTTGCACCTTAAGGTCAAAGCGCAAACTTCGTGCCCCGTAATTTCAAGCTAGGTAAACCGATCTCAATAAGCAACCGATTTTTTAAAAAACAATCTGACAATTCCGTTACACAACGGCAATCCTGCAAAAAAAGACGCAGCCCTTGATTTTTAAGATCTTCTCATCCCCCCCCCCTTGAGCAGGGAACCTGTGAGGTTCCCGACGAAGGCGAATGACCGGAGCCCCCTCGGGGGAAGGATCAGGATTGGGCGATTCCCTCTGTCCTCTCGGAGGCGGGTTCCTGCTCTTTCACAGAGAGGACCTTCCCCATGAAGTCCTTGCCATCCAGGTAGCGAACGGCGGCTTGAGCTTCCTCGACGGAGGCCAGTTCCACCTTCGCGCTCCCCGCTTCGATACTGGCATGGACGACGGAACCGATCCCGACAAAAAGTTCGGTCAGTCCATCGTGCGAAAAATCGGCAGGCAGCAAAGCCAATTCGAGAAGAGGCGTAGTAACCTCTGCTACCGGCATGGGTTTGACCGCATCGGAGCCCCCTCGCGTCTCGGAATCCCGTTCGCGCCTGCGACCTCCCCCGCGGGACTCCCTGGGCTCGCCTCTGCCCTGCCTTGGAGTTCGTTTGCCCGATTTCGTTTCTCGCGGCTCGCTTTCCGCTTGGGGCGACCTTTTCCGGCCACCCCTGGTTTTCTCTCGCACCGATTTGGACTCCGCGGTATCCCGCTTTCCCGAACTTTTCGCACCGGACACGGAAATTGTGCGGCCCGCTATTTCCCGGCCATGCAACTGGCTGACCGCTGCCTTGGCGTCATCCAGACTCTCCATGGTCACGAAGCCGAAGCCTTTGGACCGGTTGGACTGCCGATGGGTCACCACCTCCGCCCCAGCCACCGGACCCACCTCACCAAAGACCTTTTCCAGGTCCGCTTCAGTCACCGAAAAATCGAGATTCCCCACAAAGAGCCGCTCCGACTGAACCGGTTGATCCGAGGGTTTGGGCCGAGGTGCCGGAGGGTTGACCTGATTCCACAGCCCTCGGAAAAAATCGACAACGGTCTCCACCCAGGCAGGCCGATCCCGCTTCGATGAACGGCCCCCTCTGGCTCCTGTCTCCCTTTTTTCACCCCTGCCACCGCGTTTGCCCGAGTCGCCCCTGCGGTTCGAGGGCCGTTTCTTTGAATTTTTGGTGGTTCTGGAAGCCATGGATGAAGACGGATACGGTCGGAAAAAGAGGGACCTCCACGAAAGGTCTTTTCCGGCCAACTTCAAGTGATTTCCCGAACCCGGCGGTCAGCCGTCGAGGGCATCCACCCCGTACTCCTCGAGAACGCTTCGGGGGACATACTCCAGGGCGGCCTCCGAGGTGGCCTCGAGCACGACGGGTGCGGCGTAGCCGGCCTCCCAGGCCTGTTTCCACCGGCCCGCGCACACACACCAACGATCCCCCGGCTTCAGACCGGGAAAACCGTAGGCGGGGACAGGAGTCGAAAGATCGTTCCCCGCCTGCTGGCTGAATGCAAGAAATTCCTCGGTGACCACGCAACAGACCGCGTGACATCCGAAATCTTCGGGACCGACATCACACCTGCCATTCCGGTAGAATCCGGTCATCGGCTCGGTGCTGCAGGGAATCAGTTCCCCTCCCAGAATGTTGCGGTTTTCCCGTGGACTCATCTCCTGCCCCAACCAGCACGCAAAACGCCAATCAGGCAACAAATTCCGTCGGCACCGAAACCTCGGCACGCTCCTGCTCGGCAAAGTCCCGGGGACAAATGATCCGTTCCTCGGCGAGGCACCCCGACAGCCAGCGACGGAACCGGGAAAAGTCTGAATTATCGACCGAAGCAGTCGTTATATGCTCCCAATCGAAGTCCGCTCTCATCCGGGGCGGAGCGAAGCGTTTGACCTCGAAAAGCGTGTGGATCGCCTCGAATTCACGGGCAGATAGATTCTCAATCGCAGCTGGTTCCGGCATATCGTCGAGCACGTCCGCCTCCAGTCCGAAACTGGTGATGCCGATCCCGTAGCGCGCCGCGAAAGGGCGCGTCTGCTCCGCGAGGTCACGATCGATATCGGACGCCACGATCATCTCCCCGCCATTCGCCCACTCCGATGTGGCCAGGCACTGGTAGAGTTCCTCGAGAAAACCGATATGCGTCAGCTCGAGCCGCAACTTGGCGCCAGTAATCCGGACGGGACAACGGCCCAACTGCCGATGCACCTGGAGCTGGTGTTTGTCCAGGATGTAACCGTCGCTGGAAGCTTCCCCCGCCAGCCACTCGACCACAGCGAGATCGGGAACGATCCAGCGGTTGCGCAGAGCGTTCTTGGTAAAGGAGTCCTCGAAAAAAAATGGGGTGCAGTGGATCGACTCGAAATAACGCTGCACCACGGCGCGAAACTTGTTGGCGCGACGAATGGAGAGATCGGAGTCGATGCTGGTGAACGGGGATGAGGGATCGAGTCCTCCGTGATGCGACGGAATGATGTTCCAGGCGGCGACCGTGTTGGAACGCAGGTAATAGCCCTGGCCCTGCTCCACCTTGGCGATGGGCGAGGAGGGATCGCATGACATGATGGAAAAATGGTAGCGGAGGGTCGCGTCGGAATACCCCTGCTTGAGGCGGTCTTTCACCAGTTCGATCAGCTCGGTCCCCTTGATCGACTGATTCGGGCTCTTCGGAAGGATGTCAGGAAGGATCTCCTTCAGTTGTTCGCGTAGGTTCATTTAGGCAGTTCTTTCTTTGGCAAGTTTGCTTGTGTTGGTTGTTGAACTCTCAACAAACAGGGAGGGACTGTTTTTTATAATCCGAGCAGCAACCTTCCCTTTGGTCAAGCAATATGTTTAAAAAAGTTGAATATCGGTGGGCAACGAAATTCGATGTTATCATAGATTACGCCACACCGAAGCACCGACCGAGACCATTTGGCCGGAGATAGCAAACATTGAGCATGGTGGACACTCTCGAATTAGTCAAGACTGTCACACAATGATTTTCAATATTCGTGATTTTTCAGGCTAAATGAGATTTTTTTGCTTGACGGAATCGACGACTATTCCGCCCGCGGCAGGTTTTGCCAGACGATGTTCCGAAACCTGGCCCGGGTCTGGTAGCTGGCCAGTCCGATCGGGACGGACAGCTCGATATCGCCGGGTCGGAGATCGATCTCGCGGCCTTCAAGCGCGAGGTCGACCTTATTTTCGTCGTCGATCCAGGCCTCGATCCTATCATCGGTTACCCTGACACGAATTCGGTACCAGACGTCGTCGTCGAACCCTTCGATGCTCATGGTCTCGTTCTCGGACGCGTCGAGTTCATCGACGCTGGAGATTCCCACCACTCCGCCACCCCAGCCTCCCACGACAAAGGTGGCGTGCCTCTCTTTGACCGGATAGGTGAGCGCACAGAAAAAATCGTTTCCGTCCAGTTTCATCGCCTCGAGCGATATCTCGAAGTTCGATGACCGGGGCACCTCGCCTCCCCAGTGCACGCCGGTGAGGATGGCGCCGAAACCAAATTCCAGTTCGCCATCTGCGGTGACAAAGACGTCTCCCTCGCCGCCATACCGGGTGATCTCCCATGCTCCCAGTTCCTTGCCATCAAAGAGGACGATTCGGTCGGGATCGGAGGGCGGCGCCTCGCTTTCGGCGGATTTTTCTTCCGGCACCTCCTCCTCGGCGGAGACCTCCGGTTCGGCGTTTTCCCGGCCCATTTCCCCGACTGTCGGCTTTTTCTCCGCGCCCTCATCCGACAGGGTTTTCTGCGGGGGATCAGCCATCGCCATGGGAACCGAGACAACCTCGACGCCGCGTCGCTCCAGCTTGGTCTGGACGAGACCGCGGTCCGCGTCGACCGACCAGATGTAGATCCCGAGTTGGCCGAAGATGGCGAAATGGATCACGACGCCAGCGAGCGCAAACACGGAGAGGAAAAGAATGATACCGAGGGCCGTTTTCACAATGAGCGAGACCCTTGGACGTCCTCGACCCGTAGGCAAGTGTTTTCGGATTGAAAACCGGGGCAAAAGGAAGGCGCGAGCTGGCAATTTCGGCTTTTCTTCCCCTCCGCCCCGTGTCATTCTTTTTGTGCCAAGGGTTGGCAGAAACGATGGAGACGAGAGTCGGTTCCCCCAGGTCCGCCCGAAGGCGGCTCCGCGGGTGCGGACAAACCCCGTGCCGGGTCAACTCGCCCTCGGGAAATCCAGTCCCGTCCCCTCGGGAGGGTTTTTCCGGAAATGATCGGCGTAGCAGGCGAAGCGCCCGTCTCCCAGTTCGTCATCCCCGCCGGCCTGCCCGACACCAACCATGACCCCAGAAAACAGTGCGATGACCAACGACCCAAGCAGCAATCCAGAGAGAACCGATGACCCCGGCGCCGAGGCGATCGAAGCTGCCGAAGAGATCCGGCAGGCCGCGTCGGCAAAAGCCCGCGAAATTCGGGATGCTGCCGCGAAGCAGGGCGAAAGATTTCGGGAAATGGCCCAGGAGCAGGGTGCTCAGCTCCGCGACGCCGCCGCCGAGCAAATCGAGGATTCGCGTGAGCGAGTCGATCAATGGAAGCGTGAAGGCGAGCGATACGTTCGCGCTCATCCGGCCAAATCGGTGCTTATCGCCCTGGGGCTTGGTTTCCTCATCGGCAGAATCTTCAAATAGCGGAGCGATTCCGGGCCCGGCCCGGCGCCAGATAAGCGATGCGGGAAGTTTCCACCAGAGAATCCGTCGACTCCGAAGCGGAAGGTCGCCGGGGCGCGATGGCCCTGCCAGGATGGGGTCTGGGAATGCTCAGTTCGGCGCTCTCCTTCCTTCACCTCCGCCTGTCTCTTTTCGCCATCGAGGCGAGGCAGGCCCGAGTTTCGCTTCTGTCCGGTTTTTTTCTCCTCGGCGGAGGGCTGGTTTTCCTCTGCCTCGGCTGGATCGGATTCTGGATCGGCTTTGTTCCCTGGTTCGCCGGGATGACGGGAGCCCCCTGGCCAGCAGTCGGTATGGGAGTCGCCCTTTTCCATTTCCTGGTCGGAGGTGGCGCACTCTTCCTCGGCCGGAAACGATTCTCCTCGAGACTGTTCCGGGACAGCCTCGACGAACTGCAGAGGGACCGGGAATGGCTGGAAGGGCTCCGCGACACCAATCCTTCCTGAGACACCAACATGAGCGAAGATGACAAGCGAAAGATCCGGGATGAATTGACCCGGTTGAGAGGGGAACTGGGAGGAGATGCCGAACGGATCGGAGAATCGGTGCAGGTGAAAGAAAGAATCCTGCGCTCGATCCGCAACCATCCCGGAGAATGGATGATCGGGGGATTGATCGGCGGGTATGCTCTCTCTCGGGTGCTGGCGAGGCGGCAGGACGCAGAACCGCCGAGGAGAGAGAACGCTCCGGGGCGCACCGCAACCTCGCTCGTTTTGGGCTTGCTAGGAATTGCCGCCAAACAGATAATGCAGGACTGCGTGCCCGACGTGACCCGGCACCTCCGGGAGAAAATCGAAACCGAAGCACGCCGAAAATCCGGCGAATCCGAAGATCCCCACCCATCCACCGAATCCTCCAAGCTCAACCATCATGTCTGAAGAAACCGTCCCCGCACTCGATCACGTCGACGAATACCTTCGGCTGGCCCAGGAATACGATGTGTCCGATGTCCACCTGGCGCCGACCTCGAAGCCCAAATGGCGGCGGTTCGGCCTGCTTCAGCCCGTGTGGGAGAACGCCGAAATTCTTTCCTCCGAGCAGACGGAACGCCTCGCCCGCAATTACCTGCCCCCCAGGGAACTCTCCCGGCTCGAGGAAAAGGGCGATGTGGACTTTGCCTACGACCCCGGCTTCGGCCGATTCCGCGCCTCGGTGGTCAAGACCAGACTCGGGTGGGAAATGGTTTTCCGCGTGGTCAACACCACGCTCCGCTCGATGGACGAACTCGGTCTCCCTCGCGCCATCAAACCCCTCCTCGAATACCAGAACGGCCTCGTGCTCGTCACCGGATCGGTGGGTTCGGGCAAATCGACGACGCTCGCCGCCCTGGTCAATCAAATCAACAGGGATAGAGAAGACCACATCATTACTCTGGAAGACCCCATCGAGTACGTCATCGAATCGCAGGGTTGCCACGTGAATCAGCGGGAAGTCCACACCCACACCGAAGGCTTCGCCCAGGCTCTGAGGGCGGCCCTGCGGGAGGATCCGGACGTCATCATGGTGGGTGAGATGCGCGATCTGGAAACGATCTCACTGGCGATCACCGCAGCCGAGACGGGGCACCTGGTCCTCGCCACGCTGCACACGGGAAGCGCCTCGCGAACCCTGGACCGGATTCTCGACGTCTTTCCCGTGGAACAGCGGGAGCAGATTCGGATCATGGTGGGTGAATCCCTGCGCGGCATCGTCTCCCAGCAACTCGTCCCCCGAAAGGACGGGACCGGCCGAGAACTCGCCCTGGAATTGCTCGTCAATACTCCAGCGGTTTCGTCCCTTATCCGAGACGGCAAGACCTTCATGCTTCCGGGCGTGATGCAGACCGGGAAAAACGTCGGCATGATCATGATGGATGACTCCCTGCTCAATCTCTATCGCAACGACAAGATCACGGCGGAAGAGGCGCTGCAGCGCGCCATCGATCCCACAACGGTGCGTTCGGCACTCGGCAGGTAAAAACCTTTTCTACCCCAGACTTATGGCAGTCATCGATCAATACTTTCAACACATGGTGGCCTCCGGAGCTTCCGACCTCCACCTCAGCGAGGGTCAGCCTCCCAAGATGCGAACGCACGGCTCGATCAAGCCCATCGCCGACGGCATCCTGGAACACGCCACCCTGGACGGGATGCTTCGCGAGATCTGCGAGGAGAAGGCCTACGAGCGCTTCAAAGAGAAGGGCGATCTCGACTTCGCCTACGAGATGGACGAGAAATCCCGATTCCGCTGCAACTACTTCAAGCAAAAAAACGGACTCGGCGCTGTCTTCCGCCTGATCCCGACCGACATCAAGACGATCCAGGAGTTGAACGTTCCCCAGACCATCGAGACTTTCGGGGACATGCGTAGCGGTCTCGTCCTGGTAACCGGCCCGACCGGTTCGGGTAAATCGACCACCCTGGCGGCCCTGATCGATTATGTGAACCGGACCTATGCGCGCCATATCATCACGGTGGAGGAACCGATCGAGTTCGTGCACCAGCACAAGAAATCGACCATCACCCAAAGGGAGGTTCCCATTCACTGCCCCTCCTTCGCCGACGGTTTGCGCGCCTCGCTTCGCGAGGATGCCGATATCGTCCTCGTGGGTGAGATGCGGGACCTGGAGACCATTTCCCTGGCCCTGACGGCCGCGGAAACGGGCCTCCTCGTCTTCGGCACCCTGCACACGAACAACGCACGAAAAACCGTCGACCGACTGGTCGATGTCTTTCCCTCGGATCAGCAGGCACAGGTGCGCACCATGCTGGCGGGCTCTCTCCGCGGCGTCGTCGCCCAACTGCTCTGCCGCCGGGCGGACCAACCCGGCCGGGTCGCCGTCAACGAGATCCTGGTGGCGACTCCTGCGGTCAGCTCCGTGATCCGCGAGGGCGCGACCCAGAAGCTCCACGACATCATTACGGGAGGCAGAGAATTCGGCATGCAGTTCATGGATGATTCCATCTGGTCAAAAATGGTAGCGGGCACCATCGACCCGCTGGAGGCCTACATGAAGGCGATCGACAAATCACGGTTTCGGGCCGCCCTTCCTCCGGAACACGCCGAATTGGGCCACTCCGCCGGTGGCTATGAACCCTGACAGCTGGGTGGACCGGTCGGTCATACCGTGATCGTCCGCTTTGGCATAACGGCATCTCTATCCGGGTACGGTGAGAAGCCGCACCATGTCATTCGCATATCGGGTGGCTCCCGCGCGGTTCCATCTAGCCGCTCCGAGCAACAAAAAACCCTACCTCCCGTTTCAGGAGGCAGGGCTCAAAAGTGAGATATACTAACCTAAATGACGTCTCCCGATGGCGTCTCCACTGCTCGATGTCGATTGTGGAGGAAGATCACGCTTTCGGTAGAGATCCCCTGGGTATGTAGTCCAAGTGATCCTGGGTCTACTGATTGAGTATGCCCACGATCTCCGCGGTGAGGTCTACCACGTTGTCGGAAGTAAAAATGATCGCCTTGTTGGCCTTGGGAAGGAAAGATTTATCGAAAACCAGGTCTATACCCTTCGATTCGGCGAGTTGCTTCATGACCCCCTGGATATCGGTAACCAGAGCGGCCTCCATCTCCTGCCGGGCCTTAAGAAGCTCCTGCGCTGCCTTGCGCTCATCATCTGCGATCTCCTTGATCTTGGCGTTGCGCTCCCGGGAGAGGCCCTGAAACTCTTCTGCTGCGGACTTTCTCATGTCCTCGGCCAGAGAGGTGTCGGTGGCCGTCTTCTGCAGTTCCACCATCTTGTCGGTGATCTGCTTTAGAGATGCCTTCTTCTCGTCGAGCTCCTTTGTCTTTTCCTCACTGAAGGCATTGATCTTGTCTACCTCCTGCTTGGTGCGGTTGTAATCATTCAGTGCCTGTTGCATATCGACAACGGCGATCTTGATTTCCTGACCGGCGGCGAAAGCACCGGTGAAGGATAAAGCCACTGCGATGAGGGTCAAAATGGAACGGTTCGCCTTCATGGTATTTCCTTGGTTTTCGTGTTGTTTCAGATTTGTGGTCGTCGTTCCTCTACCGTCGTACTACGGTGGGGCGGAGAGGATTCTTAGCCGGACCGAGTTCGTCAGAGAGGAGGACTCATTCAACTCCGTTATTCTTTCCCGTCAAGCGCTTCCATCCTTTTTTCCAACTCTCCGAAACGCCGAATCAGTCCGCCGAGTTGCTTGAGATGCATTCTCGTTCTCAGGGATTCTTTCATGGGTTTAGCCGGATACCCGAAGTAGGTCCCACCGGGCTCCTTGATGCTGGCAATCACCCCACTCTTGCCTCCCACCGTGACCCGATCTGCGATCTCGATATGACCAGCGACGCCGACGCGCGCAGCCAGAGTCACATAGTTTCCAATCCGAGCGCTGCCCGAAATCCCGGTCTGGGCCACGATGATGCAGTGCTTGCCGATAACGACGTTGTGGCCGATCTGCACCAGGTTGTCGATCTTGGTCCCCTCCCCGATCACCGTCTCTCCGAAACGGGCCCGATCGATCGTGGTTCCGGCACCGATCTCGACATCATTTTCGATGCGAACGATTCCCAGTTGCTCGACTTTACGGTGTCTGCCCTCCTCGAATTCATAGCCGAAACCGTCCGCTCCCACCACGCTGCCCGCGTGGATGGTCACTCGATCGCCCAGAATGCAGCCCTCCCGGATGGTCACGTTGGGACCGATATCACAGTCCTCGCCAATCTGGACCCGTTCTCCCAGCACCGCTCCTGCCTGGATCCGCGTTCCCGCCCCGATCCGCACCGCGCCCAGGACGACCGCCCCGGGCTGGATGGATACCCTGGAATCGTCGAAGACGGCCGAGGCATCCACGTGGCTTCCTTCCGCCCGTCCCGGAACGAATTCGGGGGGGCGATCGGCGTACCGCTCCACGATGGCATCGAACGCGGCGGCGGCGTTCTCCACGATAACCAGGGCGACGCTCTCGGGAGCGGGCACATCTGCCGACTCGACCAGCACCGCCGCAGCCCGGGTCGACTTCAACGATTCGAGAAATCTCTCTCCGACATAGAAAGTGATCTGCTGCCCGAAAGCATCGTCGAGCGAAGCAAATCCATCGATGGTGGTCCGCTCGTCTCCGCGAACCAGCTTTCCGCCGGTCAGGTCTACGATCTCCGCGAGGCTCGCTTTCATCGAATAACCCGGGGTCAACCCCGACGACCGGACCATCAGTTCCCCCCGGGGGAGGACGCGTTGAGCTTGGCCACGACTTCGTCGGTGATTTCCACGAGCTTCGGAGAGGTGTGGATGATCAACTTGCTCGCCTTGGGGAGAAACGATTTGTCCAGGAGCAGATCGATCCCCTTGGCCTCGGCCAACTCGGAGGCAACGACCCGGATCTCACCGATCAGCTTGTCTTCCATTTTCTGGCGGGCATCCATCAGTTCCTGTGAGGCCTTTCGTTCGGCAGCCCCGATCTCGTTGGCCTTGGCCACCCGATCGCGGGCCAAAATCTCTAACTTGGCCGCCGCCGCCTTCCGCTTCTCTTCGGAGAGTTCCACGGCACGGACGGTCTTGTCCAGCTCCACCATCTCGGAGGTCATCTTCTGGTAGGCTGCCTTTCGTTCGTCGATATTCCGGATTTTCTCTTCGCCCAACTCGTTGATCTGTTCCACCTCCTGCTGCGTTTTGTAGTAGCTGTTCAGCGCCCGCTGCATATCGACCACGGCCAGCTTGATTTCCTGACCCGGGGCGGTCAGGCAGATGGATGAAAAAAGGAGGAGAGACGTGAAGGCGAATTTCATGTAATCGGTCTGTGCTTTCTCAACCCATAACGATCGGGGCGGCGATTTGCCCCGACCGAAGAGAACAATTTCGCGGGATCGCCCCCGCGCGAGCAGGTTGCCCGGTCAGAACTGCGTTCCGATGGTGAAGTTGAATCGTCCACCGTCCGCGTCGTTGAACGCGTCGGTCTGGACGGGGAAGGCGTAGTCCAGACGGACTGGTGCCTGGCCCATGAGAAAGAGACGAAGGCCCACGCCGTAGTCAGAGTTCACCCCGCCACCCACGGAACCAACGGGACCGTCGGAAACTTCGCCGACGTCGTAGAAGCCTGCTACCCGAACCTTGTCCACGACAGGAGCAGTGGCCTCGAAGCTGGCATCCCATGCCTGCCTTCCGCCGACAGCCTCCAGAGTGAGAGGGTCCTTCGGACCAACATCGCGATAATCAAATCCGCGAAGGTTGTTTGCCCCGCCAAGATAATGACGGGTGAAGAGGAAGTCACCATTGGCCGAGTAGCGGTAACGTGCCGAGCCATTCAAGATGATGTCATTAAAAATCGTGTAGTGCTTGGAAGCCTGCACGGTGGCGATGGAATCATCCACATTTCCGCCGATCCCGGAAAACTCATAACCGAAGCTGACCCTCTGTCCACGGCGGGGCACGAAGAGACTATCCCGATCATCATACGTCCAGTTGACCGCCACCGAGTTTTTCGTCCACTTCCCATCGTCCATGGCAAAGATCGGCGAAGCCGCGGGATCAGCCTCGATGTCGATGACCTCGCTGCGGAACTCCAGACTTCCATAGGAGTGCTCGCCGAGACCCTTTCTCAGGCTGACCGCCCCTCCGTAATTGGTCTGGTCATACTGGTCGCTGAGGAAAAGGAGATCGCGATAGTAGGCCTCGGTGGTGAGAGCGAGACGACGACCCATGAACCACGGTTCGGTGATGGAGATCGAAGCATCGCGACGCTCCGCACCACCCCGGATGCTGAGACGGAACCTCTGGCCGCCTCCCACAAAGTTGGGCGGATCGAAGAGATCGAAGTTCGACTGGGTGAGTTCGATGAACCCGGTAATGTTGTCGATCGAGCTGAAGCCGGCGCCAAAGTTGAAAGACCCGGTCGGTTTCTCGCCGACGCGAATCACGAGGTCCTTCTCGTCGATGTAACTGGTATCCACCGGAGAGATGTCGACCGATTCGAAGTAATTCATGTTGAGCAGTCGACGCTCCGCCACCTCCATGGTGTTCACATCGAGAGGCTGTCCCGGAAGCAGGGGCAACTCCCGACGAATCACGTGGTCCTTCGTCTTGTTGTTACCCTCGATGTGAATCTGGCCAATCTTGTAGTTGCGACCCTCCTCGACGACCAGTCTCACCGCCACCTCATTCGGGCCGGCATCCTCAAGACGGGGCATCACCTGGGCTTCGATGAAGCCGCGGGACCCATACTGGTCGTTGATCAACTTGATGTCGTCGCGCAACGCGGTGCCGGAGAAAGGTGCCCCGGCCTCGGTCTTGAGGTAGGGAAGGATGTCCTGGTGCTGCGAAAGTGCGGTGATCCCGGAAATCGCGATTCCCGAAACGGTGTAGAGTTGGCCCTCCTCGATGGTAATGACAACATCGTCGTACTTTTGATCGACCGGCTTCTTCGACACGTTGACCACCCGGGCATTGAGGAAACCGCGGTCCCGGTAAAGGTCTTCGATCGCACGGACATCGTCTGAAAGCGACTCCGCGTCAGTCCGGCCCGTCTTCCCGATGAGATTCTGCAGACCCTTCTCCTCCTGCTTCATCACCTCCTTCAATTCATCGGCAGAGATGCTGTCATTACCGATGAAACTGATCTCGCGGAGGATGCCCTGAGACCCCTCGTCGATCATGAAGATCACGAAAGAGTAGCCCTCGGTGTTCGGCGCGCTGATCCGGTAACCCACGGTGGCCTCTGGATAGCCCTTTTTCCGGTAGCGCTCCTGAATCGTCTGTCTCGCCACCCGAATTGCGCCCTCGTCGATCGCCTTGTTGACCGACAACTCGACGGTTTTGGACAGCTCGCGATCCGAGAAGATGGAATTCCCCTCGAACTGGACTCCTCCGTAAATCGCCCGGCTCTGCACGACGACGATGAGATTGATCCCTCCCTCCGTCTTGTCGGCGAGCACCCGGACGTTGTCGACCTCCCCCGAGGCGTAGAGGTTTTTCACATCCTCATCCACTTGAGCGACGGAAAGCTCGTCCCCGACCTTCGTCGACATCCGAGACAGGATGCGCTGCTCGGAGACCGTTTTCGCCCCGACATACCGAACGCTGATGGCCTTGACGGTCTGCCCTTCCTGGGCCCGGATCGCTTGGGCGGCAAAGGCGACCAGAACGGCGAGCAACAACCTCAGTGGTGCCGCAGTGAAAAACTCCCGAGGGATCTTCTCTCTAAAAGTCATATGGATGTGGTCGTAAAAAGGTGGGGTGGGTCTTACCACTGCCGCCGGGCCTAAGTTATTGAATCTCCCCATCGTTGCGTCAAGCTTCAAAATTGCTGTCGGCGGAAAGACTCCCAACCCAAACCCGCCGAACCTTCATCCTGCGGACCCATCTGACACCTAGCTGCCTTTCCCTTCCGTTCAAGCGAAAATGATCGACATTTATAATTCTTAATATAGGTTTATTGTCTGTAAAGGCAAAAAGCGCGAAAACTTCGGAAAGTGTGGTTTTTAACCAGCTTGCGAAAATTATCCGGATTGCGGCGCTCGATTAAGAAAATGCACGGAGATTCGACGGAACCGACCCCAGCCGAATTGGATCAGACCCTCCGCCCTCCCGATTTCGAGGAGTTCTGCGGTCAGGTTAAGGTGAAGGAGCGTCTCATGCTCATGGTCGAAGCGGCCCGGCAGCGCGGCGACGCCCTCGACCACGTCCTGCTCTGCGGTCCTCCGGGCCTGGGAAAGACCACCCTGGCCAACATTCTCTGCCGGTCTTTCGGCAGTGAGATTCACATCACGAGCGGCCCCCAGATCGAGAAGGCCGGAGATCTGGCCGGGATCCTGACCAATATCCAGCACGGCGACTTCCTCTTCATCGATGAAATTCACCGACTCCATCCGGCGGTGGAGGAGTACCTCTACCCCGCCATGGAGGATTTCCGCCTGGACATCATCATCGATCAGGGGCCCAACGCACGGTCCATCTGCCTGACCCTTCCGAGATTCACTCTGGTGGGAGCGACGACCAAGGCGGGCATGTTGACAAGGCCTCTGCTTTCGCGCTTTGGCATCACCAACCGACTCGACTACTACAATCCGGAGGAACTTGTCGTCATCGTGAAACGCTCGGCCTCCATCCTGAAGATCCCGGTGGACGACGGTGGAGCCCTCGAGATCGCCCTCCGCAGCCGGGGAACCCCGAGGGTGGCCAACAACCTGCTGCGCTGGGTGCGCGACTACGCGCAGGTCCGGGCCGACAACGCCATCACCCGCGACGTCGCTTCCCAGGCTCTTGCCATGCTCGAGATCGATGAAGACGGACTCGACGAAATGGACATCCGCATCCTGGAGACGGTCATCCACAAGTTCGCCGGGGGACCGGTGGGGATCAATTCCCTCGCTGTCGCCGTGGGCGAAGACGAGGCCACCATCAACGAGGTCTATGAGCCCTACCTCATCCTGAAAGGTTTCCTCAAGCGCACTCCCCGCGGCCGCGCCGCGCTTCCACAGGCCTACCGCAAGCTCGGTCTGGAACCGCCCCGGCAGCCGGACGACCTCCAGGGCGAACTTTTCTGACCGGAAACGATAGCGCGCAGGAAATGGACTCGTCCGGATCGAAAACGGAAAGATTGATCGAAGCCTTCCTCGATCCGGAGTACCGCTTCCTCTTTCTCGAGCCTGTCCTTTTCTGGGGCATTCTAGCGGGTTGGAACGTCTTTGTGGCGGGTTTTGTCCGCAAACACCCCGGTCTTCAGACCACAGGACTGCTCCTCATCGCTTTGTCCGCTCTCTGCTTTGTGCCCTACCTCTCCGCGAGAAATGCGTCGCAGCCCCGCATCGAACAGATTTACCGTTTCACCCAGACCACTCGTGGAACCCTGTTCGCAGAGAACACCGCCGCCTGGGAGTCGAGTCGGTGGGTCTATCTGACTCTCGCGCTTCTCGCCGCCGCCACCGTGATCATCGGAGCCCGGCGCAACCAGCTCGGTTACGTCCTGAGTGCCGCCGTAATCCTGACTGGCCTGGGTGCGGCCCACCATTCCCTCTGGCGCCATTATCGAGACGCGGTGGCGGCCCACCCCAATCTGCGGACGCATCAGGCTCCGGTCGAAGTGACGGTATCGCCCGATCCCGTGGAACCGGCCGAGGAGGAGGGCGACTTCCCTGGCAGGACAGAGTCCGCCGTATCAACCGAAAAAGACGTTCCCCAAGCACCCCGGCGTTTCCGGCAGGTAGAACCGATCGACTCGGCGGATGCTCCGACTCAGAAAGCGAACGAGTAGGATTCTATCGTTCTTCCATCGACACCGCGCAGCTCCAGTTTGACCTCTCGGCTTTCCCACCCGATCTCGATCAAACCGAAATTCCGCTCCTGAACGTTGGTTGAACTGACCCGGTGACGGTTCGGTTCATTCTTTCGCCCTCCTCCGGCATGAGTCAGACCACTGGAGGTCAGCTCGTAGACCGGGAAACCCGGAGCGAGAGGGTCCTCCGGCGGTAACTTCATGATTTCACCCATGTGACGGTCACCGCTGACAAAGAGCACGGGGCGAGAGGCATGGGTACCGAGCAGACCGAGCAACCGGGCTCGCTCCAGAGGAAAATTCTCCCACAACTCCCAGCGATGTTCCTGGGGGAGGACCTGGATGCTCGAAGCGATGATGCGGAAGTCAGCCGGTTCCCCGAGCTGCTCCTTCAGCCAATCCCACTGGGCTTCGCCCAACAGGGTTGCCCCGGGATCGCGATTGCGTTCGTAGCGCCCGTCGCGATGCCGCGTGGGCAGTGCGATGAGAGGGTCTCGGAAGTAACGGGTATCGAGCAACAGGATCTGGAGCCGGTGACCGGCATTTCCCATCATGACCGAGCGATAGATTCCAGGACGTCCTCTCGCCTCGCTGTCCGCGGGCGTCTCGAAAAATTCGTGAAAAATTGCTTCGGATAGGGCTTTTGCGGGGAATTCTTTTCCCGCATCGTTCGCGCCGTAGTCGTGATCGTCCCAGATCGCCAGGATGGGACAGGCCCGCCGCAGTCGCCGAAACCCGGGCTGGGCTGCCAGCATGCGGTAGGCCGCTTTCATCTCCCCAGCATCCGCCGTATCGGCGTAGACATTGTCGCCCAAAAAGAGGAATAGGTCAGGCTCCGCGGCCACGATGGGCTCCCAGATTGGCTGGGGAAGATTCTGCCGTGCGCAGGACCCGATGGCGATGCGGTTGACCCTCTCGGGCAGTGGCGGGGCTTCGTCGAGGTGAAAACCGTTTTCTCCGGCCCGTGAGCTTCCCCCGAGCACGAACAGCGCAGCGAGGAGCAGGATACCCGATGACACCCCGCGGCGCCGCGAGAGGAACCCCGGGGGGTGGCTGCTTCGGGGAAGAACGGTCTCCCGTGGAGAGTGAGGGTGAGGTGTCTGATGCATCGCTTTCCTCCACTAACGACCGCGCCCGCTCGGTGGCCAAATTGTTTTCGCAAACATTCCGTCGCACACTATGGTGAAGTTGCTCCGATGAACCCGAATACCCCGACATTTCACGAGAAAGTTCTGGTTCACGCCCGAGATGACTTGTTCCCGCTTCGCCAGGTGTCGGACGCGGAGGAGAGCCTGGGCAAAACCTACCAGGGTTTTCTCCGACGCGAAAACGCCCGTATCAAGGAAGCCCACGGTTCCGGCTACCGCGGGCTGGAGGTCGCAGCCTGGAGGTCCGCCATGGTCGACGTGGTGATCCGGGACCACTACGCGGTCACCAGCGAACAGCTCGGAGAGCCGCCCTACACCCTGATGGCCAGCGGTGGCTACGGCCGCGGTTTGCTGAACCCCGGAAGCGACATCGATCTCCAATTTCTTCTCCACGAGCACCTCGGAGGAAAGAGCGAGACCGAGGTGAAGAAGCGAATCCAGTCCCTGCGCACGCTCCTCTTCGACGCCGGCTTCAAGGTGGGCCACGGGGCTCGGACCCTGCGGGAATCCATCCAGTTCGCCAATCGCGACCACCCGACCAAGACCGCCTTTCTCGACGCCCGATTCATCGCCGGAGACGACGCCCTGTTCGAAGACTTTGAGAAACGATTCTTCAAGGACTGCATCGTCGGCAAGGAACACGACTACCTCCGCGAACGCAGCGAAGTGATTCGCGCCCGCCACCACAAATATGGGCGCACCGCCCACCGGCAGGAACCCCACGTCAAACTCGGCTGTGGCGGCCTCCGGGATTACTACAACGTCATCTGGCTGCTCTGGATCCTGCAGCACTCCAGAGACCTCAGGGACCTCGTCAGGTCGGAACAACTCAGCGATTACGCCTACGAGGAGATGGAGAACGCCTACGAGTTCATCATGCGGGTGCGCAACGAGCTCCACTACATCCAGAAGAACCAGTCCGGCGACATTCTCACCCTCCGGCTTCAGGGCATCGTGGCAAATCACTTCAATTACCCGGGCAAAACGATCATCCAGCAATCGGAAAACTTTATGAGGGACTACTACCGTCACTCCCGGGCGATCTACCAGCACGGCACCTCGCTGATGCAGTCGTTCAAGCTGGAGGTCGACGCCTCGACTTCGTCACCCCTCCCCATTCTCGGTGCTCTGTCCGGCAAATTCCACAAGTCCAAGCGGGTAAAATTCGGCGGGTTCGTCGCGGCCGACGGGCTGATCTACCCCGGAGAAAACGATCCCTTCGAGGACAATCCGCGTCAGATGATGCGTTTCTTCCTCCACACCCAACAGCGGGGCCTCAAGACCAGCCCCGAGATCCGCCGCCTCTTCAAGGAGCACTGGCACAATATCGACGATTCCCTCCGCAAGAACCGGAACATCAGCCTGATCTTCGAGCAGATTCTGCAAAACCGCGGCCAGGTCGCCCCCATCCTCCGCCAGATGCACCGGGTCGGATTCCTCGGCCGCTATCTGCCCGAGTTCGGCCAGCTGACCGACTTGGTGCAACACGAGTTTTTCCACCAGTACACCGCGGACGAACACACGCTGCGGTGCATCGATGAACTGGACCGTCTGATCCGGTCCGACGACCCCCAGGAACAGTTTTTCAAACGCATCTTCCAGGACATGGAGGATCCGGTGGCGATGTACATCGCCCTCATCATGCACGACACGGGCCGCGCTGAGAACGTGAGGGTCCACGAGGACGCCAGCGCGATCCTGGCCGCAGAGGTCTGCCGACGTCATCGCTACTCCGGCGACCGGCTGCGCCTCATCATGTTCCTCGTCGACCACCACCTCACATTCTGGCGCACCGCGACGACGAAGGACATCAGCAGCCGCGAGACCATCTCCGAATTTGCCTCGACGGTGCGCAACAAATCCTGGTTGGAAGCTCTGCACCTGTTCACCTATGTCGATTCCCTCGGAACCAGCGAAGAGGCGTGGAACGACTGGAAAGCTTCGCTGATGCGTCAACTTCACGAGTCGACCTGTGCCTATTTCGATGACCGGAGAGCCTTCGACGAAAAGTTCCAACGCCCCATCTCCGAGACCAAACGTCAGGTCAGGGAGAAGCTCACCTACACCTACGAAGAGTAACTCGAAGCCCACTTCCGCACTCTCCCCGACCGTTACTTCGACTACCGCAGCCCGGCCAGTATCGCCCGGCACATCAAACTCTTTCGCGAATTCTTCGACTGCCTCAAGAACGACGGCTGCGACGGCCTGGCTCCGGTGATCGGCTGGGAATCACTCCCGGACGAGGGCTACACCCGGATGGAGGTCGTGGGATGGAACCGGCACAACCTCCTCGCCATCATCACGGGTGCGCTTACCTCGCGGAATCTCAACGTGCTCAGCGCCGACATCTTCATGCGCGAAGACGACCTCGTCCTCGACATTTTCCGGGTCTGCACGACGAACTTCAGACCGATCAAGAACCAGCGCGAACAGGAGCGGATCGAGCAGGTCATCTTCGAAGCGTGCGGCGGAAAAGGGGCCAGAGGCAAAATCGATCTGGCCAAACTGATCGAGGAACGCTCCGCCCCCAGCGTGCTGGACCGCCCGAAGTACCACTACACCATGCCCCAGCGTGTCTGGGTGTCGAATCGCCAGAGCGATACGGCCACCGTGCTGGAAATTCAGGCAGCCGACCGCATCGGACTGCTCTTCGATGTCTTCAACGTTCTCAGCGAACTGGACACCGAGGTGCTCAGCGCCCGCATCAGTACCCAGGCCGGTGCCGCCATCGATCGCTTCTACCTGGTCGACACCATCACGGAAAAGAAAATCACCGATCCCAAAAAGCTCGAGGCGATCAAGTCGCGCGTGTGGGAGCAGGTCGCCATCGCTCAGGAGGAACCGGACCCGGTCTCGGGTTCGACCAACGGCAATGGGGAAGGGAACGGGGGCGGCTACACCTCCCGGGGCGCTCTGCCGGGCCGCAGCGCCTCGTAGATCCACGAAATCCACTCCATGATCACCACCTTGCATCCGTTCGAGCTGGCCCACCACCGCGCGGCATCGTAGTCGCGCGGTGCAACGCCCCGCCCCTTGACCTCGGTCTCTCCCGCGAAGACTCGGCGAAAGGCCATGGTGGTGCGGCGGGCATGCACCCCCGATGAAATGACGAAGAGCCGCTCGGGTCGGAGACCGCGCTCTTCCAGCAGGGTTTTCAGGGTCATCGCATCGTGGAAGGTCCGTCGCCGGGCCACGCGCATCTCCGGGATGGCCACGAGAATTCGGTCGTCCTCGATCCCGCTCCGCCGCAACAGGTCCGCTCCCAACTCCGCGTAGGTGGGAAATCCCAGCAGGGTCTCCCGGGATCCGGTGTGCCCACCGATCACAGCCACCCTCCCGTAGCGACCCGTGGCGAACTCCTCGGCTGCCGCCTCCATCACATGAGGGGCAGCCCAACCTTCGACACAAAGCAGGTCCACCGATCCTTCCCGGAATCGCTCCTCGATGGCGAGAAATGGATGGAGAAACCGCAGCCCCGTCCAGCCGATCAAACCGACGACCAGGAGGATCAGGAGCAAACCGAGCCGGGTGGGAAGCACCACCGTTCTCCTCGCGAAAAGGGCCCACCGACGAGGCTTGGGGGGCTCCGCACTCATGGGCTCCTCCTTCCCCGAGTCCCTGAAAAATCTACCCGCATGATCATCTCTTTGAGGAAAATATTACCGACTTTCCCCGCCTGAGAGTAGGTCTTGTATTTTTCTAACTCATTCATTTCAAACAGGTTACATTATCCAACGAACCGTTTGGCACGCAGCTTGCCCTTTAAGAAAGGCAGAAGCGAACAGGAACATGCCAACAATACCCCAAACGGAAAGGAAGAAAGCCGAACGGTCCGAACCTCAGACTCGGCTCCGGATGGCCTATCTCGTCAGCGAGTATCCCGCTCTCTCGCACACCTTCATCTCCAACGAAATCCGGGAACTGGAAAAGCGCGGCCACGAGGTTCTGCCGGTGTCGGTGAGGCGGCCCCGCAACCCCAAGGCCACCGAGGGCGAGATGCGGCGCGAAGCCGAACGCACCTGCTATCTTCTGGAAGAAACCAAACGGTCTTTCCTCCCGGTGTTGGCGCGGACCCTTCTCCGTTCGCCCCGTGATCTGTTTGGCATGGCCCGTGAGGCGATAGTCGTCTTCCGGGGAAAGAAAAAGCCAATCACCGTGCTCGCCTACTTCGCCGAGGCCGTCGTCCTGGTGGATAGGCTCCGTCGCGAGGGCATCTCCCATATCCACAACCATTTCGGGAACGCGGCCGGTGCCGTCGCCCTGATCGCGGGCGAATCCCGCTCCATCGACTACAGCCTGAGCGTCCACGGTCCTGACATCTTTTACGAGGTGGAGGCCGAATCGCTGGCCCGCAAAGTGGAGAAAGCCCGATTCACCCGTTGCATCAGCCACTTTTGCCGCAGCCAACTCTGTCTCCTCACGGACCCGGCCCACTGGACCCGATTGCACATCGTCCGCTGCGGTGTCGACACCGCTCGTTTCAATCCCCGCGATCCGGACGCCCCCTCCCCTCGTGCCGTGCCCGAGCTCCTCTGCGTGGGGCGACTCGTCCCGGCGAAGGGGCAGCACGTGCTGCTGGAAGCGGCGTCCGTCGTCTCCGCAAGAGGACTCGATTTTCACCTCACTTTCGTCGGGACCGGTCCCGATGAAGAACGCCTGCGCTGCACCTGCTCCCGCCTCGGACTGGACGACCGCGTCACCTTCACCGGCGGCCTCCCCCCGGAGCAGGTCCGATCGCACTTCGAAAACGCCGATCTCTTCATCCTCCCCAGTTTCGCCGAGGGCATTCCGGTCGTCCTCATGGAGGCGATGGCCTGCGGCGTTCCCGTGATCTCATCCCCGATCAACGGCATTCCCGAGCTGATCGAGCACCAGCGGAACGGCATTCTGACGCCCCCCGGATGCGTCGAGTCCCTGGCCAACGCCATTGGCGATTTTCTCGTGTGCCCCGATTCCTGGTCGTCCATGGCCAGACTGGGACGGACCAAGGTGGAGAAGGAATACGACCAATCCACCAATGGCCACGCCATGACCCACCTCTTCGAAAGCCAACTCGGATAGTCCCACCCTTTTCCACTGCGCAATCCCACCCTGATTCATGAGCCTGCCACCTGATTCCCCGATGTTTCAACCCGATGCCACCTTCGTTCTCTGCGTGGAGTCGGGCCCCCTCGAGACCCAGACCGTCCTTTGCATCGAATCGCTTCGCCGCTGGGGCGGACGTTTCGCCAACTGTCCCATCCTGGCCATCACCCCGCGCAAGGGACCACCCCTCGGTGAGGATACCGTGGCGGCCTTTTCGCGGATGAATGTCACCTGGCATGCCTTCGAGTCGGATCATCCCGCCGACTGGTACAACCCGATGAACAAACCGCTCGCTCTCGCCTACGCGGAGAAGGTCACCGATTGCGATACCATCATCTGGCTGGACTCCGACACCCTCGTCATCGGGGACCCCTGGGAGCTTGAGCTGGAATCGGGCTGCGATTTTACCGCCATGCCAGGCAGCTACCGCTTCGACATCGCATCGGACGGCTCGAACAAGCACGAGGCATTCTGGCAGGCATGCCTGGCCCATCACGGCATCGACCCCGCCCGTTACCCCTGGATTCCGGCCCAGCCCGGCGAGACGGGATACATTCGCATGTATTGGCAGGGCGGTGCCTTCGCCTACCGCAGGAAGACTCACCTTGGCCAGGCCCACTTCGATTTCAGCCTGCGTCAGATCGACGCCCGGCTCGCCTCGCGGCACTCCGGCGCTTATTTCACGGAGCAGGTCGGCCTCGCCCTGGGCGTGGACCGGACCCGTCTCGCCTATCGGGTGCTCTCCGCATCGCACAATTTCACCATCAATGCCTTGACCGGGGACCAGAGCGTCGATGCCTCCGCCCTTTCCCGCGCCCGGGTGGTGCACTACTTCGGTTCGATGTGGCCTGATGAGTTCGATCGGTTCCAGGCCTGTTTCCTTGAGGCCCGGCCCGATGTGGCCGCCTGGCTTGGCGAAAAGGGCCCTCTCTCCGACTGCCGACCCCTGCCCGTGCGGGGCCTTTCCAAATGGAAGCGAGTCCGGCGGAAACGGAAGGCCACCAGTTACCTCGCCTCCTGCAAAACCTTCTGAATGCTTAACCGATGAACGCCCTCTCCATCGTCCTCCTGGTCATCACCGGTATCTGCCTGTTGCCGGCGGTCTACCTCGCCGTTCTCGCCGCGGCAGCCCTCATCCCACGCCGTTCAACTTCCCGCGACGGAACCCCCTCCGCGGGCCGCATCGCTTTCGTCATCCCGGCGCACAACGAGGAGACCCTGATCGCTACCACCCTGCGAAAAATCCGGGAGTCTCGCCATCCCGCCGACCTCATCGAGGTCTTCGTCATCGCCGACAACTGCTCCGACCGCACTGCCGCCATCGCCAGGGAATTCGGGGCCGTGGTGGGCGAGCGCAAGGGGTTCGAGGAGGGCCGGGGCAAACCCTTCGCCCTGCGTTGGTTTCTTGCGCGCTACGGAGAGCGGTTGGAGGGGTTCGACGCCGTCGCCCTCATCGACGCAGACACGGAAATCGACCCGGATTTCCCCGCCGCGATCCTGCGCGCTCTCACCGATCCCGAGGTCGACGTCGTCCAGGGATACCACGGAACCTCAAACGTGGATGCCAGCTGGCGGGCCGCCATCACCGAGGTCGCCCTCACCGTCTCGCATCACGTCCGACCGCTGGGGAGAAACCGCATCGGTTCGACCTGCGGTCTCAAAGGCAATGGCATGGCCTTTCGACCCGGTGTCCTGCTGGAGAATGGCTGGCCGGCCAAGGCTTTGATCGAGGACCTCGAGATCACCATCCTGCTCATGGAAAGGGGGATCCGCGTCCGTTACGCCCCCGACGCTCGCGTCTACGCCGAGATGGCCAGCGGCCGCGAGGGCGCCACCACCCAGCGACTGCGCTGGGAGGGCGGACGGGTCGAACTGATCCGCAACTATTCGGGCCGGCTCTTCCGGCTACTCTTCACTCGCCACCGCTGGCAAGCGCTGGAGAGCGCCTTCGATCTGATCACCCCGCCCTTTGTCGCCTATTTTGGCGGCTTGTGCCTGCTCTTCCTCCTCAACCTTTTCGCCGGGCACCCCGCCGCGACCGGAGCCGCCGCCGGAGCCGTTCTGCTCCTGCTCGCCATGACGGTCCAGGGCCTGATCACCCGCCGGTCTCCGCGCCGCTGCTGGATGGCCCTGCTGGAACTGCCCCGGTTCGCCCTGTGGAAGCTCGACGTCTACCGCAAGCTGCTGGACCCACGGACCCAGATCTCCTGGACCAGAACCACGAGAAATCACGAAATCGCAAACACCCAAGGATAACCCAGAGATGAAACTGCCCACCCTGATGCACCGCCACAGCGCCGCGTTGACCCGCGCCATCGACATCGTCGGAAGCGGTTGCGCTCTCCTCCTGCTCTCGCCCCTGCTCATCCTCACCGCGATTCTCATCCGGCTCGAGGACCGCGGTCCCATCTTCTTCAAGCAGGTGCGGGTCGGCCTGGACGGCAAACACTTCCTCATGTGGAAGTTCCGCTCCATGTATACCGACGCGGAGGAACGGCTCGCCGAGCTGAAACGTCAGAACCAACACGGCGAGAACGGCGTGACGTTCAAGATGAAACGGGATCCCCGCATCACCCGGGTGGGACGTCTCATCCGCAAATTCTCCATCGACGAGATGCCCCAGTTCTACAACGTGCTCCGGGGTGATATGGCCCTGGTCGGCCCCCGGCCCGCCGTTCCCAAGGAGGTGGCATTCTACCGGAGCATCGAATTGCACCGGCTCACCGCCAAACCGGGGATCTCCTGCCTCTGGCAGATCCAGGGCCGCGCCGACATCGATTTCGAGGGGCAGGTGAAACTGGACATCGAGTATATCCACACCGGGAACCTGATTCGGGATCTCGCCATTCTCGCGAAAACCGTGCCCGCCGTCGTTCTGGCCCGCGGAGCCTATTGAGCCCCTTTTCCACCAAATAGACCGAGCATCATGAGCAAAACCCTCCTTCTGAACATTCCGGACACGAGCGAACTCGTTCACCAGATCGGGGAAGCGTCCCCTTTCTGCCTGTGGCAGGTAGCGGAGAAACCCCTGCTCCACCACTGGTTCGATTTCGCAGTCGACAAGAGATTCGCCGTGGTGGAACTCCACTGCCCCCTCCCCCTTCTCGACAAGCTGGAAAGGGCCGTTGCCGGCCTGACTCTTTGGCCCATCGAGATCCGGCTCCAGCCCGCGGGCGGGGAGCCCGGTTTCCTTGTCGACTCCCTCCCCCACACTGAGCTCGGACTGAAGGCAGCCCGCACCGGGCAGGATCTGCTGGTGCACCACTCCTGGTTGGTGCGCCAGCGTCTCGACCGCATCTGGAAGACAATCGTTCCCGATCACCCGCACTACGTCGTGGGCCGAGGTTCCCGGATTCATCCCTCGGTGGAACTGGAGGGCCCCTACTGGATCGGCCGGAACTGCCACATCGAAAAGGGAGCCAGAATTGGCCCCTTCACCAGCATCGGGGACGGCGCCGTGCTGGGGGAAGGCATTTCCATCGAGTTCTCCAGCGTCAGTCCGGGAATCCAGCTCGCCCCGAACCTGCGATTCCGCGGCCATCAACTCTTCCGCGACCGCATCTTCAATTTCCGGCGGGGCATTCTCCACGCCCTGGGAGACCTCAGCCTGGTCACGCCGGCCGGCGCCTGATCCCACAATTGATCCGATCCCGAATTCCCATGACGACATCATCCCTGCCTCCCTCGGAAAAAATCAGACCGCGCCACCATCTCCCGGTGACGACGGTCTTCGGACAGCCGTTCTCCCGAACGACCCCGGACAAAGCCCTCGACCGCTGCGAAGAACTCATCCGCGAACGAAAGAGCCGCCATGTGGTGACCGCGAACGTCGATTTTCTGGCCCAGGCACATCGCGATAGCGAGTTGCGGGAAATGCTCTTCGATGCCGACGAGATCCTCTGTGACGGCATGCCCCTGGTCTGGGCCTCGCGATTCTCTCGGCGAAGCCGTCTCCCCGAGCGCGTCACGGGCTCGGACCTGGTGCCCAGACTACTGGAGCGGTGCGCGGAGAAGGGCTATCGGGTCTTCTTCTTCGGCTCGGACGAACGCACCTTGCAGATTCTCAAGGAAAAGCTGAAGGAGTCGAACCACGACCTGAACGTGGCGGGTGCGGCCAGCCCGCCCATGGGCCAGATCGACGAATGGGACAACGAAAGCTACATCGAGCAGATCCGAAATTCGCGGCCGGATCTCCTCCTCGTGGCTCTCGGCTTCCCCAAGCAGGATCTGTGGATCCGCCAATTCGCCCGGCAGACCGGGGTGCCCCTGGCGCTCGGCATCGGTGCCAGCCTCGATTTCATCGCGGGAAAACAGGTCCGTTCGCCCCGCTGGATGCAGAAGTCCGGGCTGGAATGGCTCTGGAGACTGGGCACCGATCCAAAGCGGCTGTGCCGGCGTTACGCCAACGATTTCGCCGTTCTCTCCCGCCTGCTCTTTACCCAGCTCTACTGGGCCGCCTGGAAAAAGACCGCCTGCGGCACTCGCAGGCAGCAGCGAAAACGCGCCCTGCTCAACGGAATCCGAACCCGCGAACTGGAGATCCAGGTCCTGGAAAACGGCCAACCTCCACGGCGGATTCCCGCCGAATCCGATTCGCCGAGAGCCTTTGTCTGCGATTGCGGCGGTCTCGATCGAATCGATGACGACGTCGTCAACACCATCGTCACCACCGCGCGAAAAGCTCGCCAGCAGGGAAAACCCTTCGCCATCTTCAGCCCGCCCCCCCAGCTCGAAAAGTGGCTCCAGCTGTTCGGACGGGATCGGCTCATGCCCTGCTTTGACTCGCCCCTGAGCCTCGCCCACTACCTCGGTCTCGCACCCGCCCTCGCCTTCCCCGAATGCGAGGAACGCATGGAGAATTTCGCCGCCAATCTGCGGGAACGCGCTCGCGCCGAAGGGAAAGAACGCATTCGCATCGACTTCCGCCGATTCGAATCTTCCGCGGTAAACCCGAACCAGCTGCTCCTCCGCTGCCGCGAGATCCCGGAATTCCGCCGCAGACGCCTCCGGCTGGACCGAATCTCTCCACCATCCGAGGACATGCTCGCCATCCTGGGGATTATCTAACAATTATCCAACATTTCTAAAGTTTAAACCTTTCTTTATTCTGGTTTTTATGGTAATTTTACAAACCGCCTCACGGTGGTCCAAAAAATTACCAGTAATGTTGGAATATGCGCTCCCCTGGAAAACTGAATATTCTTCTCGCTGACGACGACGAAACGGTCCGCAACCTTCTGGAGTACCACTCCAGAAAATGTGGATTCGAGGCCACGGCCGTCGAGGATGGTGTCGAGTTCATGGATCGAATGAACGGGGACTACGACGTCGTCCTGCTCGATCTGAACATGCCCCGAGCCGGGGGGATCGAGTGTCTCGAGTTCCTTGCGGAAAAGTTCCCCGAGAAACCGGCGGTGATTCTCTCTGGCGCGGACGAGGTGGAGAATGCCGTGGCCGCAATGAAGGCGGGGGCCATGGATTACCTGACCAAGCCTTTCGATCTGGATGAAGTGTTTCACGTTCTCCGGCAGACGGTCTCGTACGCCAGGCTCCAGGCGGAGAACCGCGCCCTGAAAAGTTCCATCAGCGTTCCCTCTCACCCCACCGAGGGGATCATTGGCCGGAGCCAGATCACCCGCCATCTCCTCGGTCGCGTCCAGCGCATCGCCGGCCGGGATTCCACGGTCCTGATCCAGGGGGAAAGCGGCGTGGGCAAGGGGGTCATTGCCCGCACCATCCACTATTCCAGCCCCCGAAGAAAGGAACCGTTCATTACGGTAAGCTGTCCGGCCCTTCCTCGGGAACTCCTCGAGTCGGAGCTGTTCGGCCACGAGAAGGGTGCTTTCACCGGAGCGCATCAGCGACGCATCGGCAAGATCGAGATGGCGACGGGGGGCAGTCTCTTCCTCGACGAGATCGGCGACCTGCCTCTCGAACTTCAGCCCAAGCTTCTCAATGTCATCCAGGATCGCGAATTCCACCGGGTGGGAGGCTCCGAGATCGTCGCCGCCGACATCCGTATCATTGCCGCCACCAACGTCGACCTCGAAGAGAAGGTGAGACGCCGGGAGTTCCGTGAAGACCTCTACTACCGGCTGAACGTCATCCCCATCACCGTGCCGCCTTTGAGAGAACGCCCCGAGGACATCGCCCCTCTCACGGAGGAGATTCTGTCCCGCATCTCCCGCGCGACAGAGACTTCACCGGATCTGAAAATCGCTCGCGACGCCATGAATGCGCTGGAGCAATACCGGTGGCCGGGCAATGTGCGGCAGCTGGAAAACGTGCTGGAACGGGCCGCCGCGTTCTGCGAGGGAGGCGTGATCGAGCTCGAGGATCTCTCCTCCGAGGTGGTCCCCAGGAAGGACTCCGAGAGTATCGACGACGCCGGCGTCAACCTGGCCAACCTGCCCCTGCGCAACCTGGAGCAGATCGCCCTGACCCAGACCCTGCGGGCCTGCGGGGGCAACAAGGCCGAGGCAGCCCGTCGGCTCGGGATCACGGAGAAATCAATCTACAACAAGCTCAAGCGATACCAGGAAATCTGATCGCGCTTCGCGAGAAAGGTAACGGATCGCTTTTTGTCCAACCCAAAACCGGGAACCCGTTTGAAAGCCATTCTCACCTCACACGCCAAACCTCCCGCTGGATTGCAGGAGGGTTCCGCAAATGCTGCCGCCGGCGATACGGCAAAAGCGCGCCAGCACTGGCCGGACATCGCCAGGGCTCTCGCCATCATCATGGTGGTCGTCAATCATTCCGTCACCGGAATCGATGTCCGCCTCCCCGTGGGAGACCTCCGTCACGCGGTCGACTTTGTCCACATCTTCAATCTATCGACCTTTTACTTTGTTTCGGGTCTCTTCATCTGGCGATCGGTGGAGCACAACCCTCGGCGCTACCTTCTGGATATGGCGCAAAAAGTCTACTACCCGATGGTCTTGTGGAACCTGATCATCGGAACCGCGCTCATCCTCGCCGACACCGAGGCGGGTAAGGAATTCGGTTTCGCGGCCCTGGTCCTCCGGGGCTTTTTCTGGCCGCATACCCTGGTCGCCTTTCTCCTCAGCCTGATACTCTGCCGACTCCTTTTTCTCGGAGCCAGGATGCTGCAACTCCCCCGGAAATCCATGCTGCTGATTTCCCTTCCCCTGATCGTGCTCTACGGACTGTTCGGTTACCACCAACCCATCGAGCTACCCATCGCTCTGGACGGCCTTTTTCTCATGGCCCTCGCCGGGTTGATCGCCCCCAGCCTCGGCCCGGCCACCGTATCGCGTATCCCCACCTTCCTGCTTGCCGGAGTGGCTCTTTTCGCACTCGGCCTCTTGCTCATCAATGAATACGCCCTATCCAGCACGGTTTACGCGAGCTACTTCCGGCTCGTCGCGGCGCGGATCTGCGGAGTCGTCATGGTGGTTTCTCTGGCTATCATCCTGGAGCGTCTTCCCTACACCGAATGGCTCCGCTTTCTCGGACGCCATTCGCTGGAGATCTTCCTCGCGCACCACGTATTCTGCGGTGCGGTCCGCGTGGTCCTGCACAACCTACTGAACCTCGGCAACCCCCATATCATCTGGGCGCTGATGCTCGCTGCCGGCATCCTCGCGCCTTTGTTCCTCAGCCTGGTGACGAGGAAGCAATACCTCTTCGTCTGGCCGACGAGAAAGCACCAAAATACCCCTGGATCGGGGTCCAACTCACTGCGGGCAGAACGGGATTCGGCCGCGGAATCGCCTATTCCGGCGGTCAAATGCGACCGTTAGTGCCACAACTTTCCGCTGGCCGGGGCGGCAGTCCGATCGTCAAGCCCCCAAAAAAACCCGGACGCCACTCACAGTGGCATCCGGGCCCGGATTCGCTTTCGCGATCAAAGATCATTAGCTCCCGGATTCTTCGGAATCGCTCCGGTCGAACAGCGTGACGACCGTTTCGGCCATGATCTCCCTCTTTTCCCACCAGTCGATATCAAGGTCGCCGGTGACGGAAACACGATCTCCGACATCGATCTTCTGGTAGCCTTCGTCGTCGAGTGGGTTGTAGCCCAGCTGGATGGTGTCCACCTTCATCTCGCGTTCACCCGTGTCCACCGTAAACTCCCGACCCGTCACACTGGTCACTTCACCGGTCAGTTGCAGGTCGTAATCGACCACGCTCACCGTGGCTGCGGCGGGAAGACTCTCCTCGTCATCTGCACTGGCATAGAAATAGGTGTTGAGACCTTTGACGTAGACACTGCTTGCTTCGATCGAGGTCGTCTCAAACAGATCGTCGTCGACGCGCCCATTCACGGTTACCTCGTCACCTTCCAGGAGCTTGTAACCATCGGCGTCGATATCCCAATCATCCATTTCGACCAGTACAAGGCCCTCACCGTAATCAAGGTTGAAGGAATCGGGAGCCACCGAGGTAACGGTGCCACTGAGGCTGATCCAGCTCTCGTCCGCCTTTGCGTAGGGATCGGGGCTCTGGTCCTGAGCAGTTGCCAAGGAAAGGATTGCTGCGCAGGCGGTTCCTGTAATTAAGAGTATCAGTTTGTTAATCGTATGGTATTTCTTTTTGGTTATCAGTTCCCGTCTCAATCGGGCGACTCATAGATGTGCAGGTGACATGCCAGTATACCTTCCCGGAGGCGTCGGTCCCTCAGTTCCAGTCGATTGCGAAGGCAGAACTTGGAGGCTCCCATCACAAGCAAAGGGTGGCACCACAAAAAAATTTGCGATCTGCATGGCCGGATTTTGCAGAACAGCAAGCTCGACTGGCTTGATTTCGACTGGTTGAAGCCACTGCCGAGACCGACTCCGTCAGAAATGGGATCCTGACGAGGGGCCAGATCTGAAGCCGGCACTCGAAGACGACATGATTTCTGTCGCAGAATGCTTCGACGAACCTCCTTTCTCACCCCTCCAGAGGGGTGGCGACAAGGTTCGAGCTCTCTGGGAATCTCTTTGCTCCTTCGAGAAAGTTCCCGGAGGAAGGGACTTTTGCACCTGAAAAAGCGGCTTCCCTCCCCTTGTCCCTGTGGGACTTTGGAACCATATCGGGTCTTCCCTTCATTCCACACTATCAGATCGACGATTAGCTTCAGTGGGAAGGGGATTGGGAATTGTGGAACGGCGTTCCGGTTTCCATGTCCCCATCACCCAACTTCCGTCACCAGCGTGTGGCCAGCGAGATTCACGGTGAGATTCGTCAGCAATTGATGGCGAGTCCATGTGATGGGGATTGTCGTGCCTTGTTTGCAATCGACTGGCATGTGGATGCTTCAACCGTGGTTCGCCCAGATATCATCGTGATCTGCGAAGAGCCAGAGGGCAATTGGATCGAAAAGGCCCCGGCACTGATTGTCGAGATTCTGTCATCTGCCACACGTGAAAAGGATCTTTTCGCAAAAAAGGAACTGCACGCGAAGGAAGGGGTTAAGTTTTACCTCATCGTAGACCCTGAGAAGGAGGAGGCGATCTTCCTCGAGTTTTCAGACTCCGGCTACCGGGAAATCCCCGAGAACACTCCCCTAAAGATTTCCAAAGACTGCGTTCTGGAACTGGATTCCACCATCTTCTTCGAATAAAGGTAAAAAACCACCTCAAGCCAGCACCCGAGGATAACACGGTGTCTGCCGCAGAATGCTCCGACGAACCTCCTTCGACCCCACCGCCAGAGGGGTGGCGACCAGGTTGGCCAGCGAACCGATGATCAGGGTGTAGACCGGCGATTTCATGTCATTGACCATGCAATCGAAGAAATAGAGAACGAGAAACATCATCAGAGGAACCGCCCGGGCGACCTCCGGTTTTCCCCAGTCTTTCAACCGGTAGCGGTAGAGAAATCCGAGGATGGGGTAGAGCAGTATCGCCGAGAAACCCGCCAGCCCCACCATACCGGTCGTGCCAAATACAATGATCCAATACGAATCCGTCACCGAGATATCCTTGCCATCCTCGTTGTAGATTCGCGACCGCCCCCAGCCACCCCATCCGAACAACGGACGCTGCGCCGCCTTCTTCACCAGCATCTCTTCGTTGATGACCCGATACTCGAAAGAAGCGGCCCGGTCCGCACTGAATTTTCTGAAGAAATCGGCGATGGCATATCCGTCCCACTTCTCTTGCACATTCAGGGTAAGAAAAAAGACGGGGAAAAGCGCGAAGACCAGAATGGGCAGCTTGGTGCGGAACTTGCGGCTCATCGCGAGGAGACCGTAGCCGACAAAGAGCAATCCCAACGCCCCCATCGATTGACATGCGATCGTGGTGACGAGCACCCCGAGGACGAGGGGCTTCATGGGAAATCCCCACAGTTTCTTCACCGTGCCATCCCACCTCCAGAGAATCAGTCCCGCCAGCGTGCCACCGGCCATCCACATCCCCAGCATGAGTCCGTGCTGCATGAAAACCGTGGGCCGATACCCGATCGCCCGGATGCTCTGGATGAAATCGTGGGCGTGAAAACCATAGACCAGTTTGTGCAACTGAGGACTGATCGCCTGTTCCAACCAACACAGCGGCGCGTAGATCAGGGCGCCGAGAAAGAGGCCCCAGAGAAGATCCCTGACCGCATCCCAACTCGTGAAATAGAGACGGCCCACCAGGTAGGGTGCGCCCCATGCCGTAAAATAATTCTTTGCACTGGAAAACCCGTCATAGAGACCCAATCCGTTCGAGAGAGAGGCGAAAAAAGGCGTCAGACACCAGAAGATCATCAGGTAGTCCGGCACGATGGGCCGAAATTGGGAAAAACGCTTCCCGTCGAAGATCACGGCGGACAACAACACGGCAAAGGAGGCCGCGAAGGTCTTGCTCCAGCTGGGCAGCCCGCCCGGCAGATGATAGGTGTAATCCGGAAGAAACATCCATCCCAGCAGAAAACCCGCCAGGGCGGCACGCCTGGGCGAGTATTTGCTGAATAGCCACATCACGAACGGGACAAACCCGAACATGGCTAGAGGGACGGTCATCTTCGCGGTAGCCTTTCTCTCAGCCGGCGGTCCGCGCCGGTGCAGGGGCCCGGTCGGGCCGTTCCCGCTGCTGTTTCGCCTCGATCGTCCCTCGGATGAGCCGGATGATGGTCTCCGCCTTGGCCTCCCAGGAATAGTCACTGGCGTGTTCCCGCGCACAACGGGCCATGGTTTCCTGAAGCCTGGGGCGCTTTGCCAGATGACAGATCGCCTTGGCCATTTCCTCCACGAGGTGTTCCCGCGAATCCGGGGAGATCTTCCATCCCGTAGCCGGGGTGACGTATTCACCGATCCCCCCATGGTCCGCCACGACGCAGGGCAATCCGGCGGCCATCGCCTCGAGGACGACGGCGCCGCCAAATTCTCGGATCGAAGGAAAAACAAAAAGATCGGAGCTGGAAAAAAGAGATGGCATCTCGTCGGGCGGAATCATCCCGGCAAAGACAACCCGGTCCTCCAACCCCCAACGCGCGACCAATTCGCCGAGTCGGCTCCGTTCGGGTCCGTCCCCGGCGATGGTCAGTTGGAGCTGTCGGGTAGTCGTCCGGGAAGCGCGGTGCAGCGCCTCGATCGCCATGTCGGCACCCTTGTAAGGAACCAGCCTGCCGGCGAAGAGCAAGCGCAGCGGCGCCCCGGGGTCGACCGGTCGGATCTCCGGAGCAAAAAAGCTGCGCTTCACCCCGTTCTCGGGAACCAGGTGCAGCTTCTCTGCCGGGATGCGCAGGGTGTCCCTGAGATAGCCTGCCGTGTATCCGGACCCGGCCAGAATCGCATCGGCGCTCTGGTAGGTGCGGAGGTACCCGGGAATCAGCCGGCCCACCGCCCGGAGGAAGTTGAAATGAGCCGATTCCTTCCTCGCGATGACCTCGAAGCCCTGGGGAAAGGGCAGTCCGCCATTCACCGGTCCCAGGATGAAAGGTGTCTTCACGCACGCCCGTGAGATCGAGTAGGGATACCGCGGCAGGATGGGAGTGGTGCACATCACCGCGTCGAAGGCCCCACTTTCCACCTCGTCTCGGTATTTCCGGAACACCTTCCGGTCGAATTCGGCGAATACCGGGTAGGAGAGCGCGTGGAACAGGGGCCAGTTCGTGGCGCCACCGCCGGCAAGAGCATGGACCAGACGGAACCAGTGCACATTGAACGCCGATTCCTCGATGTAGTGAATGCGCGCCCCCGGGCAGGCCCGATCCAGTCCCTCCCGATTGCGCTCGTGCGTCACCAGGGTGACGTCGGCAAGATTCCTCAGGGTGTCGTAGATATGGAAGGCCACCCGCGGCACCGAAGGCCACTCCGGGTTGCACTGCTCCATGACGAGTAGTAGGCGATTGGTCTGTGGTTTCATCAGTTCGGGAGGCAGAAGGAAATCGTTTCAATTCACCGGAAGAGGGGCGCCTTCCGTCGAGCCCGAAGCCGCCCGTGAGGATTCTTCGGTGATGCTCTCGAGCAGCCGCACCGCGTTCACCCGGTAATCGAATTTCTCCATCGCAGTCTCGCGAGCGCGGTTGCCCACGGTGCGACGCAATGCGGAATCCTCGCAGAGCGAGCGGAGCACTTCGGCGAGGGCCCGCGGGTTCTTCTGCGGAGTGAGAAAGCCGTCTCGGCCGGAACAGATCATGTCCCCCGTGCCGCCGATGCGCGAACAGATCACGGGCAGACCGCAGGACATCGCCTCCATCACGCAGACGGGTGCCGCCTCGCCGAGGCCGTAGCTGGGCAGAAGAAAGATATCGCTGCTCCGCATGAGGTCGACCACCTCGTTCTCTCCGATGGTTCCGAGGAATCGGACCAGTTCGCCCAGCCCAAGGCGAGCCACCTCTTCATCCCCCGCGGCACGATCCCGGCCGTCGCCGGCGATGAGGTACTCGAAATCGATAGCCGTGGTCTCCCGCAATTTCTCCAGGGCGGCGAAGGCCTCGCGATGACCCTTCTGGGGGATGAGTCGCGCCACCGTGAGAATGCGCAGCCGCTCCCGGTTCTCCAGTTCCGGCCCGGGAGCGAAGCGATCCGTGTCCACCCCCATGGTGATCACGGGAACCTGTTCCGGGGTGAGATAGGTGTATTCGAGTAGCTGATTGCGGAGGGGACGAGTCACGGCGGATACCGTCCGCGCCCGCCGGGTCTTCAGCGCGTGATCCTTACCGTAGACGGGCAGGTCGCCGTGGAGGGTCAGGCTGTAGGAGAGGCCGCCGATCCGGTTGGCCAGGGCTGCGATATGAGCCGAACTCGCACAGGAGTGGATGTGGACGTGTTCGAGGGCCTGCTTCCGGCACAGCCGAACCAGACGCGCCGCGGCGGGAATCAACGCCGCGACTTTCAGTCTCTCGGCCAAGGTGCTCTCGCGGAGATCGAAGAGGTAACCGAGGGCCTGGCGCAGGCTGTTGGGGCTGCGGAGCAGGTGCAGGAGTGAGATGAGGTCGATTCCCTCGAGATAGGTGGTCTGGTCGCGCGCCTCGTCGGCGAATTCGTGGGCGCACCCCTCCGCGGGAGGACGGGTGGAGAGGAGTTGGACGTGAGCCCCCGCCGCCCGGATCGCACTGACCTCGCGCCAGAAGAAGGCGTGGGTCTGGGAGGGGAATTGGGGAACGAGATAACCGATTCGATTTTTCATGGTGTGGGCTTGCTGCATATCTGGATGAGGCAAAATGGCCAGGTCTTCGAGACAACTCTCCAGGGCGGCTTCCCAGGAGTGCTCGAATTGGAAGAAAGGTTTCCGGTCGCAGACGGTGGCGGCCACCGCGCTGGCGTAGGTTTGCCGGCACCCCGCCAGACTCTCGATGGCTTCCGCCATCGCAGCGGTGTCGTCGGGAGCGACGAGGCGAACCGACTCGCGGAAGAGCCGCGCCGAGGGACACACGGTCGTCGCAATCACGGGTCGGCCGGCGAGCACCCCCTCGACGATGACCTGATTGAATCCCTCGACAAAGCGGCTCGTGGTCGGAGCCATCACGATATGACAGGCGGCCAGCATCTCCCGAAGCACCTCAAAGCGGCAGTGTCCGTGCAGACGAACCGAGTCCACGAGGTCCAACGCGCGCACCTGCCGGGCCAGTTCGTCCTCGGCACCGCCGGTCCCGCAGTAGTCGAGACGCAGGGTTCGCCCTCCCCCCCGCACGCGGGCCCGGGCAAAGGCCTCGAGCAGGTCGAACACGCCTTTGTCCGACTCGATCCTGCCCACGTAGAGCAGACGGAATTCGTCGTCGTTTCGGGGAACGCCGATTCCGTCGAAGCGGGTTTCCCGGTAGGATGGAAGAAACCCGCACTTCACCCGGTTTCTCACCTGTGCCGCGATCTCGCGGGAAGCGGTGAGACAGTGGGACGCAAGAACTCGCAACGAGGCGATTTCCACCGCTTCCAACATCCGCCGGGGCCACCCTCGCCGATGAGGTCGACGGAGAACGCAGTGCACCGTGGGAACAAACCGGACTCCGAGCCAGCGCAGGGGAAGGAGCAGAAGAAAGAAAGTCGATCCCTCGGCAATGACCGCGGCATGGGGACGAAAGCGAATACAATCCTGCCAGATCCGATAGCCACTGACGAGGTGCCCCCACCAGAAGGAAAAACCTCCCCGGCACCGGTCCGTGGGCAGGGGGCGATTCACCGCGGTGATCCCGCCGGCGGAAGCGGTGTCCTCCTCCCCGCCGGTCGACACCACCAGTGCCTCGGCGCCGATCCGGGCCGCGAGATCAAAAAACTGGCCGCTGTAGGTGCGCGCGAACTGCGAGGGATCGTCCTGTCCCTCGCGCCAGTGTCGCAGCGTCCCGACAACATTTCCGGGACCGGCCGCGTAGTAGAGTCTGGGCTTCTGAGTCATCATCACAGTTGGTTAGCCGAGTCGGGCGAGTGGATTGGAGAGCGAGAAGACGGCGAGGGCCGCCACGGCGAGCGAGGCGAGATAGAGAAGATCGTCCCGCCACATCCAGAGACGTCGCCGGTGCAAAAGCCAGGCAGCGGGAATCAGGGTGAGGAATTGACCGACGACGTAGCCGACGATGAACCCGGGCATACCGGCGATGGCTCCCCCCACGGCGAGGGCGCCAAGCACCAGTCCCGCTTCGTAGCCGGCCAGTGTCATCCGCCCCCGGGAGTCCCCGCGGGCCAGGATCACCGCCTCGGCCATGGAGCGGATCGATGAGGCCGCCGCGGAAAGGCTCAAAACCTGGAGCATATAGCCCGCGAGGATGTACCGGTCGTCATAGAGAAATCCGATCAGCACCGGACCCGCCACGAGAAAGGTGATGATCGGAGCCAGCGATGCACCCAGGAGAAGGCGGCGGTATTTCCGGATGTGCCGCTCACCCTCGGGACGGGAGAACAGGGGGAAGAGGACCCGCGCACCGATTCCAGACATGAGCTGGCTGACCGCCTGGGCGAAAAAGAAAGCCACCGTGTAGATCCCGAGTTCCTCCAGGGAGAGAAATTTTCCCAGCAGGATCCGATCTCCGTTCATGCCGACGAAGGCGAACACCGTGCCCAGCAGAATCCATTTGCCGAAATGCAACAGTTCCATGGCCGCGCCCCGCTCGAGGTGCAGCCGGTGCCTGCCGCGCTCGGGGAGAAACCACCAGGAGGCGAGACAGTTGCTGGCCACCGAGACCAGACCGCCGACGACCAGGGCCCACACCGAGGGGTAGATCGCCGCGAAACCGATGGAAACGCCCAGCCCGATGAGGGCAGTGGTCAGATCCACCGCCGTAATCGCCCCGTGCTTGAGATTGCGCGAACAGAGGTGGATCGAGGTCGATTTGAGACCGGCGAGGACAAGGGTGAAGGAGGAAACCGGGATGATCCAGGCCAGAGCGGGCTCCTCGTAGAAGAGCGCAATCGGCCAAGCGAGCAGCACCGCGATCAACCAGAGCGCAACCCCGCGAATCAATTGCAGCGTCCACGCGGTATCGAGAAAGCCCCGGTCGGGTTCGCCCTTTCGATGGACGATGGACGCCCCGATCCCCATATCGGAGAACATCTCCAGACCGATGAGGAAGACGCTGACCAGACTCATCAGTCCGAATACCTCGGGAAACAGCATGCGGTTGAGAATCAGGTTGCCCGCCAGCCGAATCATCTGGGCCCCGCCGGTATTGAGCACTCCCGCGGCGAGACAGCGCACGAAGGCGGAGTGCCGCCTCACCCAGGCGAACAGGGATATTCCACCTCCGCGGCGAATGTTGGATTCGGCTAGTTCCATACTCCACTCCCGTTGACGCACACCCCATGCCACCGCACCACCCGAGGCGAGCTTTGCCTATAGAGCATTTCCGCACCCATACCCCGGACGCACCTCCTACCACTTTCACCAACCGCGCCAAACCGATATCGCCAGCCTCTTATCGATAAGGCCTGCCCCGGCTGTAGCCCCCTCACCATGCGGCTACGATGAGTGCGAGGAGCATTCATACCGCACCCAACCATCCATGCCTTCCCGGACGAAGAACCTGTTTCGCCGGAACTTATGTCACCTGCCCCCAACCCGATCGTCTCGACGCCGAGAAAAGAAAGGTTGCGATCACTGCTTCTCATCGACGGTAGATCCTTTAGTTTTTCTTCGGTGAGCCCGGTAAATTTTACTCAGACTCAGGGTCGGATTATCCTCGGATTTCGGATTGTGGTGGGCGGCCCCTCCGATCCCGTGGCGCAGGCTCCGCAGCAGCCCGGGTATCGTGGATGCATCCATCGACTCCAGCATCCGATTCCTGATTTCGATAATCTTTTCCAGTGGCGAAATCTTCGCCTCGACCAGAACCGCGGTGAAGGACTTCAGGGAGGAGCGGTAGAGAAACTCGATCGTTCTGCGGAGGTGAGGATACAGAGTCCGACGGTCCTCCGCGACCACGATCGCGGAGTCGGCCCGTCCGGCGAGAAACTGGGTGAGATCGGATTCGATGAGGACAGGACAGTCCACGATCACCACGTCGTAGGACTGGCCGGCGGATCGAAGCAGGTCGAGGAGGGCCTCCCGGTTTCTCAGATCATCGACCGAGGGATCGAGGGTCATCCTGCCCACCTGCCCCTGAACCTCGATGCGTCCCTCCAGGCTGGAGAGGAACTGCTCCCGGGCCGGACGTTTCTTTTCCAACTCGGCGAGGTTCTCCGACGCTCTCTCGATGCGAACGTAGAGAACCCAATCGACATAAGGCCTCATGGCGACCGCCACATTCCGCGCGAAGACCGACGCAGCCCCACCCCCCCGGTCGGTTCCGGTCACCATGAAAAGCTTGCCCCCTTCCTCGGTCCGTTCGCGATCCAGACGCACCACGAGACGTCTCAGCGCCCGGGAGGAGGCATGGTCCGGCGCTCGGACCACCCGCAGGTCCCGCCAGTCGGTCTCGTCGCTATCCCCGTAAACCGGAATCGGCTCGGGGGAGGACGTCCCCAGCGCACCGCGGAGATCGCGGATCCCACGGATCCGAGCGTCGAGAACCTCGAGCGCGAGCCCGGTCGCCCCACCACATCCGAATGAGAAAACGAAGATCATGGCGAGCAGTTTGGTCAGGTTGTCGCTCACCGGGCCCGACGGCGGGACGGACCATTCCTCGATCCGGACATGGAGGGGCCCTTTGGCCTGCAGGGTGACATTCCGGATGTTTTCCTCCACGAAAGACAGGCGCTGTTTGAGATGCTCGATGTCGTTGTCCAGTCCGGCGCCCTCTGCGATCAGTTCCGTCGATCTCTCGAATAGGTTCTGGCCGTCCTCCCATGACGCCCGCAGCTTTTCCACCAGATCCCGCGAAGCCTCCTCCTCGGCCTGCGCCCTCACGACCTTTTCGTTCAGCTCGAAATCCCTCTTCTCCGTGAGGATGCGGAGAAAGTCGGCGTTCAGGCTTTTCTTGAAATCTTCGAGGTATTCTTCCATCGCCTTCATCCTCTCCTCGACATACTGGCGGTCGGGATTGTTGGGAGTCAGGCCGTCGATGGTGCCACGCAGTTCCTGAAGCTTGGCATAGGTCCAGTTGTCGATCATGTACACCGCCTCGTTCCTCGCCACCGCATCCTCGGCGAAGATGTCGAGGGCGAGACCACCGATAACCTCCCGGTTCCTCTGCGACATGGCGACGCCCGAAGCCGCTTCCGCCTGATTCGCCCTCGCCAGCAGGTATTGCTGCTGCAGGGTGATGACCCGGTCGTAATAGGGATTCTTCAACTCGTTGAAGGAGCGGGTTTTCAGCTCCCGGGACAACTCGCCCTGACGCGCCTTTTTCTCCTCGATCTCCGCGAGAATGTTCTCTATCTCCAGCTCGAGGTATTCCAGACGACGAGCACACTGGTTCTCCTGTTCTCTTTCCAATTTGCGGATGTAGGCCTCCATCACCGCGTTGACCGCCTGATCCAGACCTCCGGACTGACCGTGCTGCACCATGACAAAGAGATGGTAGCTGTGGTCCACCGGCGAAACCTTGATCCGTGATCTGAGGATGGCCGCGGCTGCGGACTCGTTGGGAGCGTTTCGGAGAAAGGCCGGCCATCTCTCCCGCGGCATGCTCCGCACCGCATCGAGCAACACTTCCTCGGTCGTCATCCGCCTCGCCTGGGTCTGGGCGAAGTGGAAGAGATTTCCGTAGATGACCTTGTCACTGGACCCCGGATAGGCGTCGATGCGGGGCAGGATGAGCATGCTCCCGTTTGCCTGGTAGACGGGCGAGCGTTTGACCAGGGCGAGCGGCGCCAGCAGCACGAAGAGAGGCAAGCCGATGCCCAAGATCAACGGGGTCCGGCTCAACACGAAATTGATCGGGTCGAACGGTTTGAGCCGTTTTCCGGGCGGATTCTGATCGGTGGGCACTTCCTCTTCCATGGGGATCCGATTCGCTGTCAGTCAGTCCGGGCGGGATCAATCGCCCGCTGACAGCGTGGTGGTGGCGAAATTGAGGTAACCGAGCGCCGGCGCCGTCCGGGCCACTTCCTTGGCGATGACCTCGAGAGGCCGGGTGCTCAAATAGATGATGTCGCCGTCCTCCAGCAGGTAGTCCTGGCGCAGGTCGCCCCTTTCGATGAACCGATTCATCTTGATCTGCTGGACGTGACCCTTGCCGTCCTCGTAGCGAATCAGGTAGGTTTTGGCCAGTTTGGCCGTGCTGGTCGGACCGCCCACCGCCATGATCGCATCCAGGATGGAGAGTTCGGTCTTGAGCCGGACCGCTCCCGGCGTGCGCACCTCGCCCATCACGTAGACAAGTTCGTCGTCGCTCTCCGGGATGAAGACCAGATCGTTGTTCATCAGCTTCGGGTTCATGGCGACGTTGCCCCGCTCCAGAACTTCGCGCAGATCGACCCAGACGACCTCGTTCTTGCCTCGGAAGATCACGGCCCGGGAAAGAAAGGCATTCTCGGCCACGGTGGGCAGACCACCGGCCTGGGCGAGGGCTTCGATCAGGGTTCCGGTGCCCCCGAACTTGACCAGACCGGGTTTGGCCACCCTCCCCAGCACATACACCTTGTTGTTGTTGTACTCGTGAATGAGGACAGTCACGTCCGGGTCCTGGTAGTAGACCGAAAATTTCTCCCGAATCTCTGAGGTCACCTCGTCGATCGTTTTTCCCTTCACATTGACAATACCAATCCGCGGAATGGACAAGAGGCCATCGGGAGAAACCGTGGCGTGTTCGACGGAGACATCGGGCCGGCCCCTGACGCTGACCTCCATGATGTCGCCGGCGCCGATATAATAGTCGGCGGGGACGGAATTGGAGAAGCGATAGAGCTCCTCCTCGGAGGCGAAGGTCCGTTCCTCCTTCTCTGTCTCCGCGCTGAAGGCGTTGCCTACGTTATAATCCGGATGCTGGCTTCTCCGGTCGGGCCTGGTGAAATCGTGCACCCCCGCGTCGATCCGCGCCGAGGTGCATCCGGAGAGAGCGAGCCAGAGGAACAGACCCGCCACCTGCGCCGCCTGCCGGAAAAGGGGGCCCCGACGATTGCGCAGGGGGGAACGAAACCACTTTCCCGCCCAATAGCGCACGATGCCGCAGAACTCGGGAATCACCACGAGCGAACAGTGCCAGGAGTAGCGGCGCGCGCCGGTCCGGTCGAGGTCTTTGTCTTGAGCGAAATATTCGACCCGGAGAAGGCGGGGAAACAGCACCAGGCCAAATCCGAAAACCGAAAAGAGCAGAAACAGCGGGTGGAAGAGGAGGCCACCCGCGAGACCCGCCGGGATCGACAGGGGACCGGCACCTCCCCGGATCAGGATGCGAAGGTATTCGCCGAGCCAAAACCCGTTCCCCGCTCCTCCATGCCGATCGATCACCGCGGCGAATCCATAGCCGGTCCGGTAGGCCCGTTTCCAGTATTGCCCGACCCGGGTCATCGCCAAATCGTGCCAGGTCATCACGTGGGGAAGCTGAAGGATTTTCCACCCATCGCCCCGGACGCGTTGGCTCAGTTCCGGGTCTTCTCCCCCGACCAGGTCTTCGTCGTACCCGCCGGTGGACTCGAGCGCCTCGCGCCGGATCAGCACGTCTCCCCCGAAATCGTCGCATTCCCCAGGACGGGCGTTCCACTCCTGATCGGCGATCCAGTTGAACACGCTCGCTTCGGGATGTTTCTCGCGCCGCAACCCGCGCACCGCTCCGATGTCGTCCCCCATGGCGACCACCGCCCGCTCCAGCCAGTCGGGATCGACCAGGGTATCCGAGTCGAGAAACTGAATCAGCGGAGCGCTTCCCGCCCTCCAGCCGGCGTTCCTCCCCGAACCCGGGCTGGGATACTCGCGCACCAGAGGGATGACGGTCACTCCGGGATAGGCTTCGGCCAACGCCACCGATTGATCCGTGGAACCGGAGTCGACATAGAAGATCGTGACCTCTCCCCGTTCGTAGCGGGAGGCCCGCACGCTCTCGATGCAGGCGCCCAGGGTCTTGCCGGCGTTCAGTCCGATGATGACGACGTCGATATTCATGTAATTACTGCTTCCTCCCGAGGTTTTCGGGGTATGATGCGAGCCGGAACGCCCACGGCGAGTGAGTGGTCGGGCACGTCCGATATGACGACTGCGTTGGCTCCGATGGAAACGTCATTGCCGATCCGGATGCCACCGAGGATGCGGGCCCCCGCCCCGATGTCGACGCGATCGCCGATCACCGGGGCGACCGGTTCGTCCACGTGGCGGAGACCGACGGTGACGTTCTGCCGAATCACGCAATCCGAACCGAAGCGGGCGTAACCGCTGACGATGATCCCGCCGAAGTGATCGATGCGAAAGCGGTCGCCCACCTCGACCTCGCAGGGGAACTCGATGCCGGTCAATACCTGGATCCCCTTGTAGGCCACCTTGTAGAGGAGGGAGCAGCCTTTCCGCAGCGGAACGAAGCGCAGCGTGTAACGCCAACGACCGAAACGGTATACCGCGAGGGCCCAGAATCCCTGTTGGCCCCAGTCGCCGCGGTAAGTCGCCAGATCGCTCCGAATCTCCGAGATCAGTTTTTTCATGCCTACCACGGTTTTGGAGGGCAGATCGAGCCGAGCGAGGTGTCCGCCATGGCGCGGGCGATCTCGCGGGCCATGGTCCGCGAATAGGAGCGTTTGGCCCGGGCCAGGCGGCCGGGCCGCAAATTGGCGAGACAGCGCAGTTGGTGCCAACCGTACTCAAACCCGACCGTGGCCAGCATGGCGACCAGGCCCCGATTCTTTCGGTGATAGAGGCATTCCGACCGCAGGCGGAAGGGCCGCACCTGGGAGCCGGCCTCGTCGAAGGAGTGATGCTTCACCTTTTTGCTGCTGGCCCCACCGGTGTGATGCACTACCACGTCGGGAAGATACCGAACCGCCCAGCCGAAGGATTTGGCCCGCAGGCAGAGGTCGGTCTCCTCGTAGTAAAGGAAAAATCGCTCGTCGAAAAAACCGATCTCCTCGAGCATGGCCCGCTTGAGTCCGGTGAACGCACCGGGAACCCAGTCGACATCGAGCACTTGGGTGTGATCGGCGTCTTCGTAGTCGGCTCCCCCGAAAATGGCGAACCGGTCCGCCAGACCGGAAAGCGTGGCCGCCTTTCGGGTAAAGCAGGGAAACCGCCGCGCCGACGGCGCCCGGGTGCCGTCGTCGTCCAATAGCAGTGCACCCGCGATGCCGCACTCGGGATGCGCTTCCAGATACTCGATGGTGTTGCGAATCGCCTGCGGCTGCAGGACAGAATCGGGATTGACGAGGAAAATGGTGTCCCCTTCGGCGAGGAGATACGCCTGATTATTGGCCGCGGCGAAACCCACATTTTGCTCGTTGGCGATCAACTTCACCCGCGATCCGTACCGATCCCGAATCAGGTCGACGGTGTTGTCGGTGGACGCGTTGTCCACCACGATGACTTCCAAGGCTCCGGGAGGAAGTTCCTGGGCGAAAACCGAATCGAGGCAGGCCTCGAGACAGTCTGCGGAGTGATAGCCGACGATGATGACGGAGGCCGCGATCGACGGCCCGGCTGATACGATGGGTTCGGTGGTATTCATTTCAAATTCACTGGGGTTTGCAGAAAGGGCAAAGCCTGTGCCAAGCGCGCCAAAGCATCCCTAACTCGTTCGTTTTCAACCTTTTGCCTCCTCCTTCGGCATTTGACGGGACGGGCCGAGGCGTAGGAAATACCGGAGCACCCTTCCCCGGCCGGAAAAAAATTCCCGATCGCTGCTCCGACGGCGGCCCCAGGTCGCGGAGAGCTGGACCTCCCCCATTCGCGGAGTGGCTGCCTGATTTGAGCAGATTGTCATGAATCTAAAAAACGCCAAATAAATGAAAATTATAAGCCAACATACCACGGCAAAACCAAAGAAGTCAAAAAATTTTAATATTCTTTGTTTTTCGACAATTAAGTTTTCTAAATAAATAGAATTGTGGCTTTCCCGCGGATGGCAGATCGGGTAGAGTCCGCCATGAACGTGATCGCCGACACCTACCAGGTCGCCGACTTCAAAGAGATCGAAGCGACTCCTTGCCCTTGTGGGATGGCACGTCGGGCGTTCCTCAACAGCGATAACGAGGTCGCCTCGATGCACCTCGTCGAGATCAAGCGGGATAGCGAGACGCACTACCACAAGCGGATGACCGAGCTCTATCACGTTCTTGCCGGCGAGGGGACGATCGAGTTGGACGGCAAGTCCTATCCCCTCGCGCCCGGCGTATCCGTGTTGATCAAACCGGGATGCCGGCACCGTGCGGTCGGGGAGGGATTGAAGATCCTGAACGTGCCGATTCCGAAGTTCGATCCCGATGATGAATGGTTTGACTGAAGAAGAGGCCGCTGCCGGATTCAGCCCGGTCGAGGACATTGTCGACGATATCCGTCGGGGGAAACTCGTGGTGATCGTCGACGATGAGGACCGCGAAAACGAGGGAGATCTCGTGTGCGCCGCGGAAAAGATCACGCCGCAAGCGGTGAACTTCATGGCGACCCACGGGCGGGGCTTGATTTGTGCCCCCATCGAAGCCGAGGCTGCGGAACGGCTCGGGTTGCCTCCCATGGTGCGGAGAAACACCGAAGCCCACGGGACGAATTTCACGGTTGCGGTGGACGCGGCCAGTGGCATCACCACCGGGATCAGCGCGGCGGACCGGGCCGAAACGATTCGGATTCTGGCCAACCCGCTCTCGGAACCGCAGGACCTGGTTCGTCCGGGTCACATTCTTCCCCTGCAGGCCAAGGAGGGCGCAGAAGGCGAGGATCGCGCTCTTCAGCATGAA